>CAMYON010000022.1:0-38710 GCA_947260025.1 uncultured Gammaproteobacteria bacterium | reverse complement strand
TCGCAATAGCGCGCCGCCAGGCTTAGATCATGCAGCACCACGACGGCGGCTCGCTGCTCGCTGGCATGCTGACGCAGAATCTCCATCACGTGCAGCTGGTGGTAGGGATCCAGCGCCGCTACCGGTTCATCCGCCAGAATCACCCGGTTTTCGGTGGCAAAAATCCGCGCCAGCATGACCAGGGTCTGTTCGCCGCCCGACAGCGTCGTGACGATTCGATTTCGATAGGCCAGGGTTTCGGTCATCTGCATCGCCCGGGTAATCTTCGACTCGTCCTCGGCATTACTCTGGCGCCACCATTTCTGGTAGGGGATACGCCCCAGGCCGACGACTTTTTCCACGCTGAACGGCCAGTAAGCCTGCGCGCCCTGTACCAGGTATCCCAGGCTGCGGGCGCGCTGCTGCAGCGATATCCGCGACAGCGCCTCGCCGTCCAGGCGGATATCACCCCGATCCGGCGCCTCGACGCCTGCGAGCAAGCGCAGCAAACTGCTCTTGCCGGCACCGTTGGGACCTATCAGCCCTACTAGCTCGCCCGCCTCCAGTCGGAAGTCGACCGCGTTCAGGATCGCGATCCGGTCGATGCTGTAGTCGACTTCGCTGGCGCTTACCAGGCTCATTGCAGTGCGTTCCTCGATCTCAATATCAGTAACAGGAAAAAGGGCGCTCCCACCAGCGCGGTGATAACGCCAAGCTTCATTTCAGAGGTCGTCGACAGCGACTGTACCGCGATATCCGCCAGCAGCAGCAGGATCGCGCCGACCAGGGCGCTGGCAAGCAACAGGCGGCGGGGTTCGTAGGCCACCAGGGGACGCACCAGGTGCGGCACCACCAGGCCGATAAAGCCGATATTGCCGGCCACCGACACCGCAGCGCCAACGCTGGCCGCAACCCCCAGGATCAGCACCAGGCGCAGTCGCGTGACGTCGAAGCCCAGCGACCTGGCGGTCTCCTCACCCAGGGTCAGGGCGTTTAGAAAACGTCCGCAGTAAAGCATCATACCCCAGCCAAGCAGCATGAACGGCAGCGCGATCGAAACCTCGTTGAAGCTGCGGTTGGCGACCGATCCGAGCAGCCAGAACAGGATTTCCTGCATCGCGTAGGGGCTGGCGGCGAAGTTGAGCGCCAGCGCGATCAGGGCACCGCCGACGGCGTTGATCGCGATGCCGGCAAGAATCAGGGTAACGGTGGAACGGCTCGGTCCTACCAGCAAAAAAATAAACAGCACCGCAAGCAACGCGCCCAGCAGTCCAGCCAGCGGCAGTACGAACCAGGCAAACCCGGCAAGCCCATAATAAAACACGATGACCGCCCCCAGCGCCGCACCGTTGGAAACACCGATGATCCCGGGCTCCGCCAGCGGATTACGCAACAGGCCCTGCAGCGCGGCACCGGCCAATCCCAGCGTGGCTCCGACCAGGGCCGCAAGCAGCGCGCGCGGCAGGCGAATCTCGAGCAGGATAAGCGACTCGATCGAGGTATGCCGCTGCCAGGCGTCGCCGAGTGCTTTTTGCAAATCGATATCGACGGCGCCGACATTCAGCACCAGAGCCAGCACCGCGAGCAACGCAACCAGTAATACGGCGTTCAACAGGCGCGCATCGACGGCCCTGAGGCTCATCGCCGCGCCGCCATCATTTCGATTGCGTCGACGATCATCGGCCCGCCGCAGATTCGCAAGCGGGTCGGTATTTCCAGGTTTTCACGGTGTCGAATCAATTTCTCCAGCACCGGGTGCGACAAGGTCGCGGTTGCCAGCGAATCCTGCGGCGACAGACTGCGATCGATTTGCAACACGTCCGGATCGGCGGCCACCAGTCTCTCCAGGGAAATTGCCTGGAATCCACTAATACCCATTTCGGCGGCGAGGTTGCGGTAGCCGGCGCGCACGAACACATCGTGTTCCAGCGTATCAGCACCGACGGTAAAACCATTGGGCGAGTAAATGATGACGCTGCGTACCGGTCGTGTCGCGTAGCGTGCCTCGATTGCATCGAGTCGCTGGCGCATCTGCTCGATCATCCGGCGGGCCCGCTGCGGGTGACCGGTCCAGCCGCCGAAGCGATCCAGCAGGTCGTAAATCTGATCGACCGACGTTACCACCGGAACCTGTTTTACCGGGTAACCGAGGTTACGCAGAAAACTAACCGTATCCCAGGCGACGAATTCGCTCGCGACCACCAGGTCTGGCTCGAAACCGACAATTTCTTCGATCGAAGCCCGGTTGAGCGGAATATCGCCGACGGCATCGATCATGTAGGACATGTTGCTGTCCCTGGCCCAGACCGAGACCGAAGCTATTTGCCCGGGATCGGCCAGCATCAGCAATAGCTGGTCGGTACAAAGCCCCAGCGAGACGATTCGCCGGGGCTTTTCGGCCAGCGCCGGCAATGACGCCAGCAGCAGTATCAGCACTATAAAACGAGGAATTTTCAACTTGGCCCGGTTGTTCTTGTTAACCCGGCTTATTGTCCGGATTGTGCCCCGAAGGTAAAGCAATCCCTGCCAGCCGCAGAAATCCTGTCATTACCGACAAACGGTCGAATTTTGGCTATGAAAGGTCATATGCCGCAAACATAAACAACTATGCTCAGAGGTGCTCCTAAATAATATGTGAAGCGCATCACACAACCAGCGGTGTGTTTCGTAGCGTCATCTCTTTGTTTCCCTGGAGCAGGCAACCGCAGAAACATCAGTAAAGTGACGAGGAAGACAGGTAACCATGGCAGCACCAAAACTCGAAGTCGTCGGCTCAGCGGGCGGTAACAACCCAATCTACAGTTCGGTCAAACGATTTGCTCTCGAGGGGCTTAACGACCTGATCCGCGTCTTGATGGAAAACGTCGACGATTCGCTGTTCGAACTGTCCGAAAAAGCCGAAAACGATCGCGAACGCAACATGTACTTCGAAGCGATGCGCGAAATACGCCTCAAACGCGACGGGCTGAAACAGCATTTCGACTATGAAATGAAGCTGCGTTTCGATCAATTCGTCAAGGGTAGCAGCGCTGGCGACGACCTCGATGACGAAGAGGAGTTAACGCTGATCGAGCTCGATGATCTCGAAGATAACATCGCGATCGACAACATGATCTCGAAGGCGAGGCCGAATTTCGAGGACGACCTGTTCGCGGTTACCGAGAGGCTCAAGCTGGTCCTGCGCCGCAAAGAGATCGAGGAAGACGAAAACCCCCTCGATCCCAAGGCGATTTGTGACAGTTACCACAAGGCTTCCGACCTGCTGGATTCCGATATCCAGGTCAAGTTGATTTTCTACAAGCTGTTCGATAAATATGTCATGCGTAACCTCGGCCATTTTTACAAGGAAGTAAACGACCTGTTTGCCGAGAAAGGCGTGCTCCCGGGTTTCAAGGCCGACCAGGAACGCATGAAACAGACCACGCGCTTCATGGCAAACCGCATCAAGAACAAGACGCCCGAAGTAACCGCCGTTGCGATACCGGGCCTGACGGTCGGCACCAGCTCAGGTATGCCTGCGGGTGCTGAAGGCAACCTGTTTGCCGCGCTGCAGCAGGCGGCAACCGGTGTCGCCGGCGGCGAGGGTTTCGAACCCGCTGGTGGCGTGGTCCCGGGAGGCGGGGGCGTGCCAGGTGCCGGTGGCGCAGGGGGCGTAGCGAGCGCCGGTGGCGTAGCAGGTGCCGGTGGTGTAGCGGGCGCCGGTGGCGTAGCGGGTGCCGGAGGCGTAGCGGGTGCCGGTGGCGTAGCGGGTGCCGGTAGCGGCGGTTTCGTCGCGGCGCTTAGCAGCCTGCAGGCAGCCAGTATCCCATCGCAGCCGCCAACTGCGATCGATCCGCAGAACCTGAAGGCAGCGACGCAACAGCAGCTGATCGATTTCAAGCAGCAGAATCAACACCAGGTTAACTCGGCCGACGGTCAAACCATCGACGTGGTGTCGATGCTGTTCGATTTCTTTTTCGACGACGAGGCCCTGCCCGCGCCGATCAAGGTATTGATTGGCCGCCTGCAAATCCCGATTCTGAAGGTTGCGATTCTGGATAAGGAATTTTTCAACCAGAAGAAACACCCCGCGCGCAAACTGCTCGACAGTATTTCGCGCGCGTCGCTCGGCTGGGGCGACAATAACAAGGACCAGGCCGCACTGATCGAAAAAATCGAGGAGGTCGTTAACTTCCTGATCAACGAATTCGAAGAAGACGTCTCGGTTTTCGAAGAGGCGTACATTAACTTCGAAAACTTTCTGCACCAGGAAGAAGAACAGATCCAGGCGGCCGAAGAAACACTGCACCAGAAGGAAAAATTGAAGGACGAACAGATCCAGCAGGCCCAGGATGCGGCTGCAGCGCTGATCAACAAGCTGACCTCGCGCCACGAATTGAGCTTCGAAGTCATCGACTTCCTCGAGACAACCTGGACCTCGGTGCTGTTCAATGCCTACCTGTCGCTGGGTGAAGCTTCCAACCACTGGCGCAACCTGAAACGAATCTCGACCACCTTCGTCTGGACGCTGATCCCGAAGTTCACCGAAGCCGAGCGCGTCAAGATCATCAAGACCATTCCGGCATTGCTGCGCGCACTATCCAAGGGAATGGACCTGGTCAAAATCAGTACCGACGTACAGAACCGGATTTTTAAAATTCTGGCCCAGGAACACGCCAAGATCGTCAAGCAAACTTCGAAGAATATTGTCACGCGGGTCGATGACCAGACCGTATGGCCCGAGGATGACGTTGCCATGGCCCTGGCCGAGGCCGGACAACAGGCACCTGACTTCGAGTTCAGCGCCGATCACGTTGGCGAGATCGAGGTCTTCGAAGACGAGGCCGGCGATGATTCGATTACCCTGATCGACGCCACCGAAACCAAGGCTGTAATCGAGGATCTCAACCAGTTCGCCGCCGGCGTCAAGCAGGGCGAAATCAGGGTCGACGAAGAAATCGTCCTCGGCTCGGACGGCATCCACGACATTGACCTGATCGAGGAAGACGATGACTACCTGCAGCAGGCAAAGGCCCTCGAAATCGGTTCCTGGGTCGAGTTTACCGAATCGGAATCGAAAACCCTGATCGCGCGCCTGTCCTGGAAAAGCAATGTCACCGGTAACTTCGTTTTCGTCAATCGCCAGGGTCACAAGGTGCGCAACCTGACGATTAACGGCTTCGCGACAGAGCTTCGTGCCCGGCGCGTCAAATGTATCGAATCGTCTTCGGTATTCGATCGCGCAATCCACACCATCATGACCAAGATGCAACACTGAGGCAGGGATCAAGAGCGGGCGGCAGGCCGACGGAACCGTTTGGCGCAACCCGCTGTCCAAAGCCTGTGTTTATCGCGGCGACGCAGCTATGAAATCCTGCCGACAATACCCAGGCATATGCCTGGTAATGGTTTTTGTAATGTTGTGTTCGACCGTGCAGGCGGCGCCCTCAGCCAGGCTATGGGAGCGCTGGAGCGCGCATAATCCGGAATCGAGCGCAAGCATAGATCACGGCGCCTGGAGCGACTGGCTCGCACGCCAGGTAATCGCAAATCCCGACGCTATCAACCGGGTTAACTATGCCGGCGTAACCGGCGGGGATCGGGCGCAACTGCGGCTTTACATCGACAGCCTGGCCGCGCTGCCCATCAGCGACTACAATCGGGCGCAGCAGCTTGCCTACTGGATCAACCTCTACAACGCGCTCACCGTCGACATCGTGCTCGAGCACTATCCGCTGGACAGCATTCGCGATATTTCTTCCGGCTTTTTTTCATCGGGACCCTGGGGACTGGAGCTGGTAACCATCGAAAACGAGGCGCTAACGCTCGACGATATCGAGCACCGTATCTTGCGCCCGATCTGGCAAGACCCGCGCATTCACTACGCGGTCAATTGCGCGTCGCTGGGTTGTCCGAATCTGCAACCGCTGGCCTTTACCGCGACCAATAGCGAAACCCTGCTGCAAACGGCGGCGCGCGAATTCGTCAACAACCCGCGGGGCGCCTCGGTCAGCGACGGCAAGTTACGGGTTTCCAGTATCTACCACTGGTTCGAAGAGGATTTCGGCGGCGACGATGCCGGCGTAATCGCGCATTTGAAACAACACGCCGCAGCCGAACTCGCTGCCGGGCTGGAGACGATCGAGCGCGTCAGCGATCATGCCTACGACTGGCGACTCAATGCCCAGAAGCTGTCGAACTAGGTCGTCACGCGGCGGCATAACCCCCGTCTTTACCCTCATAAAATCATTTAGTTGAGACAGGCTGGATTCCGGAGACGGAATAGCGTAACTTGATTTCTCGGGCCAGGGCCCCCAGATCGCAGCCAAATGCACCGCCTCAGAGGACTTAAACCATGAGCTACACCATAGACCGCGTTATCGATAGCGCTGATTTCGAAGAAGTCGATCGCAGAACCCGCGCCGCGCTGGCCAACCACGGCTTCGGCGTGCTGACCGAAATAGACGTCAAGTCGACAATGAAGAAAAAAATCGATGTCGATATGGATCCCTACCGTATTCTCGGCGCCTGCAATCCAAACATGGCGCACGAGGCCATCGCCATGGAACCCAAAATCGGTGCAATGCTGCCCTGTAACGTCATCCTGCGCGAGGTAGAGGGCGGTATCCAGGTTAGCGCTATCGATCCGCTAGCGTCGATGCAGGCGATCGACAACGACGACCTGAAAGCGGTTGCCGGCCAGGTTCGCGATATGCTGGACCAAGTCGTCCAGGAAATCTGACCGCGGCGGCCCGCAGTCCCTACCCGGACTGCTCGCAAATAGATGTAACCAGGTCCACCAGCGCCTGCAACTCCGACTCCCGGTTGTAATAATGCACCGAGGCGCGTACCACCTCCGGCAGGTGACGCCGCGTGGCGTCGATCAGGGTGCTGTTGGGTGTGCTCACGCTGACGTGGATACCGCCCTGCCTGAGCCTGGTCTCGATCTCGCCGGCGTCAACTCCCGCGACCGAGAACGAGACGATGCCGCATTTACGTTTACCGATATCATGCACGCTCACCGCCGGGATTTCGGCAAGCATGGCGCGCAGGCTTGCCGCCAGCCGCGTGACTTCGGCTTCGATATTGTCGAGCCCGATCCCGAGCGCATAATCGATGGCGCTGCCGAGGCCGAGTTTGGCGCTGTAGTTATTTTCCCAGTTCTCGAATCTGCGGGCGTCCTTGCGCAGTTCGTAATGCCCGGCATCGATCCAGGTGGCCGAAAATAAATCGATCATCGGCGGGTGCAGGGATTCGACAATGCGGTTGCTGACGTAGAGGAATCCAACGCCGCGCGGGCCGCGCAGAAACTTGCGCCCGGTGGCGCTGAGCAGGTCACACTGGATTGCCTCGACATCGAGCGCGACCTGGCCCGCGGACTGGCAGGCATCGACCAGGTAAGTAATACCGTGAGCCCGGGCCACCGCGCCAATCTCCTCGACCGGGTTGACCAGGCCGCCGTTGGTCGGAATATGGGTGATCGAAATCAGGCGTACGCGGTCGTCCAGCATGGCCTTCAGCGAGTCGACGCAAACCTCGCCGTCGGCGGTGGAAGGAATCGTCTCCACGCTGACTCCCCTGTCCCTGGCGAGCTGCAGGTAGGCGAGATAGTTCGAAGCATACTCAGCCTCGGCCGTCAGGATGCGATCTCCGCGCTCGAACGGGATCGCGTAAAACGCCATCGTCCAGCCGACGGTTGCGTTTTCGACGATTGCTACCTCGTCGGGACGGCAATTGATCAGGCGCGCGACCGAAGCATAAACCGCCTCGATTTCGGCCTGTTTCCGCCGGGCAGCCTCGTAGCCACCCACGGCCGCCTCCAGCCGCAGGTGTTCGATCTGGGTTTCCAGCACGCAGCGCGGCATCGCACACCATCTCGTAGGGATAGCGCTCGGTGATACCGCCGGTGTACTCGAAGATATCCAGGGTGACTTCGAAGGCCGGCCGCGTAATTTCGACATGCGGGGTCCAGCAGCCGAGGCGCTGATAACTCGAAATACAGCTTTCCAGGGCGGCGGCACTGGCGCCGGGAAAATACGGCTGCTGCAGCGCCGTGATTTCAGCGGCCGGCGCCTGGTTCAGGAACTGTCGGGCAGCCGCGTAGGCGCGGGTAAAGGCGCGTGCGGCATCGGTCTCGAGCCACTCACGCGAGGCGGCCAGGCTGGAAAAGGCGCAGGGGCCTATCTGCGGCCCGACCTGCGCCACCACGCTGCCGATACCATCCTGCTCCAGTTGCTGCGGGTAAGGTCCCTGCTGCTGCACGTACTGCCCCTGCCCCGCGCGAAACGCCTGGTCGATATCGTTCGCGCCGCCCGGGGTAATTGCGACGATGCGATCGTAGTCGATGCCCGCACGATGACAGGCATAGCGCAACATGGCATTCGGCTGCCCGCCACCGAACATGACCACTTCGGCACCCTCCAGTTTTTGCCACGAGAAATCAGGCTCCGGCGCGCGCGCCGTCAGGAAGAACCCGTCCATCTCGTTGATCTGCGCAAAATGCAGCGGGTACTCGGTCTCGCCTCTCGCGATCGCGTTAAACGCCTGGCTCGGCGCCGACTGCACCACGTCCGCAGTACCGTCGCTGATCGACTCGGTCGCGGGTTTGCCGGACGGCGATACCGACCATTCGAATTCGAGGCCTTCCTGCTTCAGGAAGCCGCCGGCCATGGTCAGTATCAACGGCGAGTAAAACGCCGAGAACAGGGTGAATTGTATCTTAAGCTTGGACATATCTGTTTTATCCTCGTTTAGCGCGAACGGTCAGCTGACCTCGAACCAGGTCACCATACCGCCCGCCATGTGTTCGACCATGTGGCAGTGAATCAGCCATTTACCCGGGTTGTCGGCGATGAAACGCATCGAACCCCGCTCGCCGCGCTGAAACAGCGCGGTATCGCGCCACATCCCGGAATTTCGATCGTGAATGAAATGATGGCCGTGGATATGCATCGCGTGCGGCCAGCCATTATCGTTGTGGACATCGATACTGATTGCGGTGCCGCGCTCAACCCTGAACAACGGTTCCTGCGGCATACCGACGATGCCATTGAACGCCCACACCTTGCCATTTCGCACCAGCTCGCGAATATCCATCTCCCTGCCCTCGAAGGTGGCGCTGCGCATGCCACCCATCGCCCCGCCTTCCATGCGCAGCGGTACATGACGAAACTCCGACGGCAAAACCGTCTGGTTGACGGGATTGTCCGGCAGCCTGATCGGCGTCTCGAGCAACTGTTCGCGTTTAGCCTGCTGACCGTAGACGAAGGTCGCGATCTCGTAGGCATACTCCCCGATGACTACTTCGATCGCCGAGCGGCTCCCCGGGTCGGCACTCATGTCGATGATCAAATCGGCCCGCTGCCCCGGCGCGAGCCGGATTCGGCCCGACTCCGGCGCGAAGGGTTCGACCGGCTGGCCATCGATCGCCACCACCGAAATGGCCGGTTCGTTGAACAGCATATGCATCACGCGCGCGTTGGCGATGTTTACCAGGCGCAGGCGGATGCGTTCGCCGCGGGCGACCTCGAACACCGGCTCGGCCGCGCCGTTGACGGTGATGTAATTGCCCAGCCGCCCGCCATGGGACCAGTCGTGCATCGAGCCCAGGCTGTTGGTGTCGAACTGCATCTTGCGGTCCAGCCGCCAGTCGTCGATTGCGAATACCAGGTCCCGATCGACCTGCGGGGGATTATCCTCCTCGACGATCAGGACACCCGCCAGGCCCAGCGCAAGCTGCGCCCAGGAGCGCATATGAGTGTGATACCAGTAGGTGCCGGCGTCCGGCGGTCGCAGGCGATACTCGAACTGTTCGCCCGGCATCACCGGCGACTGGGTCATACCCGGCACCCCGTCCATCGCGTTATCGATACGCAGACCGTGCCAGTGCACCGACGACGGTTCGTCGAGGGAATTGTGAAACTGGATAATCGATTCGCGACCCTGCGGGATGCGAATCACCGGCCCCGGAACCGACTGGTTGTAGTACATCACCCGGGTGGCGTTCTCCTGCTCCCCGCCGAATACGACCTCGCCCTCGGACGCGGCCAGTTTAAACGGCGCACCGCTTGCCTGACCCATGATCGGACGCAGCATGCTGGCTCCGAGCAGGCCCGCGGCGCTGGCTTTGAGGAAGTCTCTTCGATCTGGCATGGAACTTATCCGGCCCGGTTAACGATTAATGACCTGGTCCCAGCACAGGTGCAGGGCATCGAGGCAGGAATGCGCCAGGCGTCCGCAGCGCTCCGGGCTCCATCCCTGCACCGCGTCGATCGTACCGCTGGCATCCTTGAACGGCATTTCCAGCGTCATCACCAGCGCGCCGAAACGCTGCGCCAGCGAATTCGAACAATAGCTCATGTTGGCATTGCCGGCGCTGTTGGCCGGATAGCCGTGTTCGACCTGGAAATCCGGGTTCAGATTCGCCAGCGTCATCTTGAACAGCTCGAGCTGCTGTTGACGCTCGCGGTTCCAGCCCGGTATGCCCTCGGTACCGGCAATGAAGTTATAGGGCAGTGCCTCGTCGCCATGCACGTCGAGACCGAAATCCAGGCCGGTCTGGCTGATTTTATCGAGCACACACAGCACCTCGGGGCTTTTTTCGGGCGTCGGATTATCCCATTCACGGTTCAGGTTCGAGCCCACCGCGTTGGTGCGCAGGTGCCCGCGCCGACTGCCGTCCGGATTCATATTCGGCACCAGGTAAATAACCGCCTTGTCGAGGATCGCGTTGACCACCGGATCGCTGTGATCGACCAGCCGGTTGATCAGGCCTTCCATCCACCATTCCGCCATGGTCTCGCCAGGATGCTGACGCGCGACGATCCAGATCCTGGCGCCCGCGTCTTCCTCGCCGAAACGCAGGCAATCCATGCTCTGGCCATCCAGGGTCAGGCCCAGGGTTTCGGCCTGGCAGCGCTCGCTGGTCTGGGCAAAGGCGAGCAGGTCGGCGTGACGCTCCATCGAATAGGGCGCGAAATAGGCGAAGTAAACCTGGTCCTCGCTGCTGTTATGCTCGATCACCAGGTTTTCGCCATCGTAACTGGTATCGACCCGAAACCAGAATTCCCGGTCATAGCTGGCTACCGCCCGGTAATCCTGCCAGCCCTTGTGGTAGGCCGCGCCCGCGGCGTTGCCGATCAGGTAGCGGCAATCCAGGTCCTTTACGTTTGACGCGCGGAAGTAAAACCACTGGTAAAAATCCGACTGGTTGTCCTTGCGTATATTGAGCAGTACCCGGCCCGGGTCGCTGCTATCGACACATTCGATATTGCCGCCGTCAAACTGACTGGAGATGATCATGCTGTTTTCCTGTGTAAACATTTACCCGGAGTAAAATCTCCCCCACGGGGTAAAATTCAAGCTGGGTAAAAAACCGGCTGGTCAGTGTGAGAGAATACTGTATGCGTTGCCTAATTTCGATTCCTTTACTGTTATTGCTGTGCGGCTGTGCCGATATGGGTTACTACTGGCACAGCGCGCGCGGGCACCTCGAGGTAATGGATAAACGCGTCGCTATCGAGGATCTGCTCGAGGAGCAATCAACGACGCCGGAACTGCGCGAACGCCTGAACCTGGTACGGGAAATTCGCCAGTTTTCGGTGACGCGGCTGGAGCTGCCCGACAACGACAGTTATCTGAGCTATGTCGAACTCGACCGGCCCTACCTGGTTCAGAACCTGTTCGCGGCGCCCGAGTTTTCGACCCGCCTGCAGCAGTGGTGTTACCCGATAATCGGCTGCGCCAGCTATCGCGGCTATTATGACGAGACGCGACTGCTCGCCTATGTCGAGGAACTCGAGGCCGCGGGACTCGAGGTACACGTCGGCAAGGTATCGGCTTACTCGACGCTGGGCTGGTTCGACGACCCGGTGTTGAGCAGCTTCATCAACTGGCCGGATTACCGGCTCGCCGGCCTGCTGTTTCACGAGCTCACCCACCAGCAAATCTATATCGAAGACGATACGACCTTCAACGAATCCCTGGCCTCGGCGGTGCAGCAGGTAGGCACCGAGCTGTGGTTGCAGTCGCGCGAGCAGACAGAAGAATTCCAGCTGCTGCTGCGCTGGTCGCAATACCGCGACGAGGTCATCGAGCTGATCGAATCCACGCGCACGGGTCTGGACGAGATTTATGCCGCTGCAGTCAGCGATGCGGACAAACGCGCACGCAAGCAGGAAGCATTTGCCGAGGCGCGCCGGTCCCACCAGGCAATAGCCGCGAGGCACGGAATAACGGGCGGATTCACGGCCTGGTTCGCCGACAAGCTGAACAACGCCAAGATCGGCTCGGTTTCAGCCTACAACTCGCAGCGACCCGCCTTCGTCAATATGATTCGCGCACATGGGCTCGACTTCAGCGCGTTCTACGAGTACGCGGAGACCGTCGGCAAGCTCGCAAAAGCCGAGCGCGATGCCTGCCTGGTGGCCTGGAGCCGGCAGCAGCCGACGGGCAGCGAGTGCCCCGCAATCAAACCAGGGCTTGCTACTGCTTCTTGATGAAATTCGCGTAACGGGTGAAAGTGGTCTTGTAGTCCTCGAGGTTTTCATCCAGCATCTCCTGGTACTGGCCGCGAAAAAAACTCCGCGCCCGGGGTAGATCCTTCTCGTAGTCCTCGAGCGTATTGCCATGCTGTGCAACCACGTGGGCGTTGAAGCGCGCCGCGGCATACAGCAGCGCCAGGCCGACATTCTCCTGGCTGTTGGTTTCGGCAAATTCGTTGGCGCGATCGATAAACAAGTCGATCATACGCCGGTAGATTTCATCGAGCTCTTCGTCGCTGAGCGGCTGGTCGGCCATGGTTCTTTTTCCACGCAATTAATCGACGAGGATACTAACACAGGCCGGGGTGCACAATTCAGGGAGATCTTTAGGGGAATTCAAGGCGCTAGCGAAGAGCGACGAGAACGCCGCCAGCTAGCTGGCTAATCATCCCGGAATTCAGACGGTATCCCCCGAAATCCGGCTCTGCATGACCGTTAATCGATCAACCTGCCGCTTTTATCCGAAGTTTCTTTTAAATTCGGGAACCATTGACGAACCTCAAGGTATATTCATGTGTCTGAACTATTTAAACACAAGCAGGGCTAGTGCCCGAATACCAGGACCGAACGATAATTGACTCGAACGAATGAACGACGAAATAAAACATACCGCTCACGATGGATCAGATCATAGCGATGTTACTGGCAACACCCTGATTACAGATTTTACCGGGGTGACCAGCAGTGCGGTCGGCAATAGCCGTTACGAGCAACGTCGTGCAAAAATTCGCGCGGAGCTGGTACGCGAGTATTTCGATAAGGATCACGAAATACCCCCTTCCTTGAGCAAAAGCCTGCTTAAAATCTTTAAGCTCAACTAGCTGAAACGTTCTTCAATCGCTGCCGTCGCCAAATAACCTGGTGACCGCTTTTGCGAGCTGCTTAAGAGCCGCCTCGAGCACGGGTCGAGGGCAAGCGACGTTTATCCGCACAAACCCCGCCCCTTCGCGACCGAACCAGTGCCCGGGATTAGCCGCCATGCGTGCTTCTTTGGCCAGGAAAGTCTCGAGCTGCCTGGCATCGAGGCCCAGCTCCCTGCAATCCAGCCAGACCAGGTAGGTTGCTTCCGGCTCTATGAGTTTTACCGCCGGTATATTTTGTTGCAGGTAACTACCCAGTAGTTTGACATTGCCCTGTATATAATCCGTTACCTGCTCGAGCCAGTCTTCCCCGGAGCTATAGGCCGCCAGCATGGCGGCATTGGTCAACACGTTGTTCTTGTTGACCTCGAAGCGGTTGTACCAGCTCTTGCACAGGTCCCGCCTGTCGTCGTCTTCGATGACGATCATGGAGTTGGCGACCCCGGCGAGGTTGAACGACTTGATCGGTGAAACGCAGCTGGCACAGTTGAGCGCGGTCTCGCGTGAGACGCTTGCCAATGGCGTGTAACGATTCCGATAAACGAGGTCGCCATGAATTTCATCTGCAATCACGAAGACCTGGTTGGTACTGCATATTTCGGACAATGTCGACAATTCCTGTTTCGACCAGGCGCGCCCGATTGGGTTGTGCGGATTACAGAGAATCAGTAGCTTGTTTTCGGGCTCGGCGGCAACAGACTCGAGGTGGTCGAAGTCCATCTGATAGCGCCCCTGTTCGAGTCGTAGCGGGTTCTTGACCAGGCGACGCCTGTTGGCCGAAATCAGTAATTTGAAATCATAAAACACGGGCGGCTGCACGATGACGCCCTCGCCTTCCGCGGAAAAAAGATCAATCATCACGGAGAGCGAATTCAACGTCCGCGGCGTCGTTATGATCTTATCGGGACTGGTCGACCAGCCGTACCTCGTGCTTAACCAGCTTACCACCGCGGCAGGCAGGGCTTCGGTACTGGACTCGTAGCCGAACACACCGTGGTCCAGTCTCCGCGCCAGGGCCGTTATCACTTCAGGTGCGGCCTTGAAGTCCATATCCGCGACCCAGGAGGGCCATAGCGTGCTGTCCCCGAATATCGACTGCATCATATCGCCGTCGAACTTGAGCGTCGGCACCGCTGTTCGATCGATTACCTCGCCGAAGTTGCAAACCTTGCTATTCATCGATACCTCGCCCAATCATTTTTTTCATCCACGGAATTGTATCGAAAGCGACACCGCCAGGGCAGCACCGCGTGATATAAAACCAGATCGGCACCGGTTGTTGCGCAATTGCAAGCACGACTAATATCGGATAGGTTCTGCTAATCAAAACGCAGCTACCCGGTAGAACAATGAGTCTAACAATCGATTTTAGCGACAGGACGGTGGTGGTCATCGGCGGAACCAGCGGAATCAACCGCGGCGTCGCCGAGCTGTTTGCCCGGCACGGCGCCCGGGTTGCGGTTGCCAGCCGCTCGGACGACAAGGTAACCGCAACGGTGGAATCGCTGCAGGCGCTGGACGCCGAGGCCATGGGTTTTTGCGCCGACGTGCGCGACCTCGACGCGATCGAAGCCGGCCTGGCGCAAGTGCACGATAAATTTGGCGACTTCGACGTTCTGGTTTCGGGCGCCGCCGGCAACTTCCCGGCTACCGTCAACGGCATGTCGGCCAATGCCTTTCGCAGCGTGGTGGAAATCGACCTGATGGGAACCTTTCACGTTATGAAGGCCGGCTTCCAGCACCTGAAAAAGCCCGGTGCCAGCGTTATCAACATTTCGGCGCCGCAGGCTTTCTTGCCGATGCAGGCGCAGGCCCACGTTTGTTCCGCCAAGGCCGGGGTCGACATGATCACCCGCACGCTGTCCCTCGAATGGGGCCACGCAGGCGTTCGCATCAACTCCATCGTCCCCGGCCCGATCGACGGTACCGAGGGGATGGCCAGGCTTGCCCCCGACGAAGCGACACGTCGGCGCGTCGTCGAATCGGTGCCGCTGGGACGGATGGGGTCGCCCGCCGATATCGGACAGGCCTGCCTGTTTCTGGGCTGCGACCTGAGTAAC
Source organism: uncultured Gammaproteobacteria bacterium (assembly GCA_947260025.1). Taxonomy (GTDB): domain Bacteria; phylum Pseudomonadota; class Gammaproteobacteria. Next base: position 23,290 of record CAMYON010000022.1, on the reverse strand, counting down.
TATATCAGTGGCGTGATCCTGCCTGTCGACGGCGCCTGGTCGCAGGCCGGCTGCGGCGATTTGAGCTCCTACCTCGGCGACCTCGTCCGCCAGATCGAATCGGGCAAGTAACCGACGCAGCCGCAGCTTCGCCCCGGATCGATTATATCCAGGTAGAAAGTCATCCTGACCGAAAATCGACCTGAACCGATTCGTTGATCTGAATCAGAATAATCGGGAAACGGCGGCTATATGATACTTTAACGCACATGTCGGCTAAAATACTTCACATCTCTGATCTTCATTTCGGGCCGCCATTCGTACCCGCGGTCGGTGAGGCCCTGTTGCAGACCATTCCTGGGCTCGCGCCCGATGCAATCGTCGTCAGCGGCGACCTGACACAACGCGCCAGGCGCGATCAATTCGAGCAGGCCAGACGATACTTCGACCAGTTATCGGATTACCCGATGCTCATCATTCCGGGGAACCATGACGTGGCGCTATGGCGTCTCTTCGAACGTTTTTTCAAGCCACACGAACTCTATTGCGAAATCATTTCACCCGATTTAAACCCGGTGCTGGAGGTTGGTAACGCGGTGCTGGTCGGCCTCGATTCCACCGCGCCACGACGCAGCATCTCTAATGGGCGGCTCGATCGCCAACAGCTCAGGCACAGCGAAAAAGTTTTTGCCGGGGTACCCGAAGACAAGGTACGCATCGTCGTCGCCCACCATCAGTTTGCACCCGGGCACGACCGCGTTTTCGATGTTTCCATGCCTGGCGCGCAGCGTGCGATAGACTACTTTGTCGAACAAAAAGTCGAAATGATACTGGGGGGACACCTGCATCGATCCTATATCGGGAGTTCGCTCGACTTCTTTCCAGGTCATCACCGCGACCGCGGTGTCATTATTGTGCAGTGTGGCACCACCACGTCCAGCCGAGGAAAAGGGAGGGAACGTAACGAAAACACTTTCAACCTGATCGAAACCGGCTCGCAGACGCTCACTGTCACCCACTACCTTTATTACGAAGAGGTCGGCAAGTTTGCCCCCCTGAGCAAGCACAAATTCCCTCGTCCGGGACTGGCCCTCGAGATCGCAGGATTCGGCTCCGGGCCCTCGCCACCATGAGCGGACTCCCGACAACCGGACGTAAAAAGCGCAAATTACTAATTTTGGCAATCGCCGCCGTTTTCCTGTCGGCACTGGCCTGGTATGTCAACCATTACATCTCGCTGGAGACTCTGGCCGAACAAGAGAGTCGCATCCGCGCTTACATAGCGACCAACCCATGGCGATCGTTCATTATCGGCTTCGGTATCTATACCGGGTTGGCGCTGGTTCCCGGAACCGGAGGCAAGGCAATCGTCTATGGCTGGCTATTCGGTTTCTGGCAAGCCTTACTAATCGTCACCGTCGGTCTCACCCTGGGCGGGATGACAATCTTTTCGCTCAGTCGCTACCTGTTTCAGGAAAGCATCGAGCGCCGCTACACCAATTTCGTCGCACTTATGAACAAACACATCGAAAAGGAAGGGGCTTACTACCTGCTTGCGCTGCGTATGGCGCACGTGCCTTACTCGATCGTCAACCCGGTTAGCGGCGCGAGCCGTGTCGGCAGCTGGACCTTCTGCTGGACCACGGCGCTGGGCTTGCTGCCCGCCAACGCCATCTGGGCCTACGTGGGAACCCGTCTACCGTCATTGCGTGAACTGGCAAGTAACGGGCCAGGATCATTGATCGACCTGCCGCTAATTGTGGCCATGGTAGTCTGCGCCGCCCTGCCACACCTGGTCCGTTGGCTCATTAGCCACTTCGGGATTCCCACCGCCGAGAACGACAACCACGATGCGGCCGGGCATGAATCCTGAGTGAAGATAAGATGATCGACGCCATTGACCCCGCCCTGTACTGGGTTCCGCTCGCGCTTTTCGCAAGCCTGATCGTTGGATCGATAGCCCGCTTTATCTCGCTGCGAAACGCCGAGGAGACATTGCGGCGTAAACGGCTCGCCAGCCTGCGAACCTGGTGGTTGCTTGCCATTGCCGTCAGTGCCGCCGTGCTGGCCGGTCGGCTGGGGATCTGCCTGCTGCTAGGCGTCGCCAGCTGCGTAGCCTGGTTCGAGTTTACCCGGGTATACGGCGCCCGCACCGCGGACAAACCCGCGATACGCGCAGGCTATGGGCTCATCGCCATCAATTACCTGCTGATACTGTCCGGATCAACCTCGCTGTTCGTCATATTTCTGCCACTCGGTTCATTCATTGCCCTGGCCTTGCTGCTGCTTATCAAAGACGATCCGAAAGACTATGCGAGATCCGCCGGAAGCCTGCTGTGGGGAATCATGTTCCTCGGCTACGGAGTTTCACATGCCGCGTTCCTGACAATAATTCCCTCGACCTCCTCCGGCCCTTTGGGCCCGGTCGGATGGTTCATCTTCCTGGTCGTCCTTACCGAGACCGACGACATTTTTCAGGCTATTGTCGGTCGACTATTCGGGGCTCACAAACGCCACCGCATCTCGCCCGTCATCTCGCCCAACAAAACCTGGGAGGGCTTCTTCGGGGGCCTGATCGTTATCGCCATACTCGCGCCCCTGATTGCGCCGTGGCTCACGACCCTGGGCCAGCAAGCGGGGCCTTTCTCGCTATCGCAGGCACATCAGCCCTGGGTCGCACCGGTGCTGGCGGCAATTCTGATCTCCATCGCGGGCTTCTTCGGAGACATCAATATGTCGGCCATCAAACGTGATGCCGGCGTCAAGGACAGCAGCAAGCTGTTGCCCGGTATGGGCGGCGTTATCGATCGCGTCGATAGCCTGACCCTGACCGCGCCGGTGTTCGTGTATTTTGTGAGCTGGTGGACGGCGTGAAGCGCTCCGACAAGCATGAAGAGTCCGTAGCCGTTGCCGAGGCGCAAATCTCCAACCGCATCCTGACCGTACCGAATTTCCTCTGTATCGTCCGCCTGGTCGGATCGTTCATCCTCGTGCCAATCGCATGGCAGGGGCATAACGAGGTCTTCCTGTGGTGCTTCATTTTTCTTTCGATGACGGACTGGATCGACGGCAAGCTGGCTATCATCCTCAACCAGCGCACGGTGTTGGGTGCACGCCTCGACAGCTGGGCCGACGCGACACTCTATGCCGCCCTGCTGTTCGGGGTAGTGACGCTGTATGGCGACACGCTAAGGTTCGAACTCGCCTGGGTCGCTACCGCCCTTGTCACCTACCTGGTCTCGACCGCCGCAGGTTTCTGGAAATACAAACGCTGGCCAAGCTACCACACTCGCGCTGCCAAGACCTCCTGGTTCCTCACAGCCGTCGCGGTGATAGCACTCTTCAGCGAATGGTCTCTCTGGCCGCTGCGCATCGCCGCCGTGGCCGTCACGCTTACCAATCTCGAAGCGATTCTCATCACTATTATTTCCCCGACCTGGCGTGCCGACGTCACGTCCGTCTATCACGCATGGCGTGACTGCAGGACTACTGGAAAACCAGGCCAGCAGCGGACAGGGCAATAGAGCGGCTGATTACTCCAGGCCAGGAGTAGATTTGTTGCGGCGGGCAAACTTCAGGCGCGCTTGCCAGCCCGACGAGGGCCTAGTTGGGTCGGTCTTCGAGGTGCGCCGCGATCATCTCGGTCAGGCCGAGCAGTTCGACATCCATCTCATTGGTCTCGACGCCTTCTTCCATCACCATGCGGCAATTCGAGCAGGCGGTGACCACGCCGGTGGCGCCGGTAGCCTCGATCTGGGATTTCTTGCGATTGAAGGCCGTGAGCTTCAACTCCTCGGCTCGCTCGTTGCTGCTGACACCGCCGCCACCGCCGCAACACCAGTTCATGTTGCCATGATCGGCCATTTCGACGAAGTTTTCGGTGATCGGTTCGAGCAGGTTACGCGGTTGCGCATTGACCCCGCCGCGACGCACGATCGAACAGGGATCGTGAAACGTCAGACGCTCGCCTTCCTTGCCCGTGGTCCTGATCTTGCCTGCCGCCTGCAGCTCGTCGAGCAGTTCGAGGATATGCACCACCCTGAACGGGTAGGCCTTGCCGATAAAGTTCGGCCCTTCCCAGCGCAGCGCGGTATAGGCGTGGCCGCACTCGGGGCTAATGACTGTTTTAACTTTTAGTTTTTCGGCGCCGTCGACCACCCGCTGCACCAACTGTCCCGCGATAGTCTTGTTACCAATCTGCAGTCCCGAATTGGTCGCCTCGAAAGCATCGGAAGAAAGGGTCCAGCTAACGCCCGCGTGATCGAAAATCTTGGCCAGCGACTCGAGGTACTCGGGATATAGCGCGATTTCATTGGAAGACAGCAACGCCATGTAGTCGGCGCCCTCGACGTCCATCGGGATTTTCAGCCCGGTGTTTTTTTCGACGTGTTTAATCATTGCCTTCACCGTCTTCAGGGTAATCCCCATCGGGCTGCCGATATCGACGGCTCGCTGGGTCGCACCAATCAGTCCTTCCGGTGAAATACCTGCCTTCGAGAGTGCATGCTTGACCTTGAAAATCATGCCGGAGATATCGACACCTACCGGGCACACCATGCTGCAACGGCCGCACATCGAACAGCCGTCGTAAACCAGCTCTTCCCAGTCGGTCAGATCGGACTCGGTCATCGTTTTGGAGAATCCGAGCGCCGACGAAATCTTGCCCCAGAAGCTGTACTCGTTACGCCACAATTTGCGCAGCGGCTCGGTTTTATAAATCGGCGTATAGCGCGGATCCATGGTTTCGGTATAAAACAGGCAGGACTCGGCGCAGATGCCGCAGTTGACGCAGCTCGAAAAGAAGGCCTGCGCCTTACTGTCCATCTCGGCTCGCAGTACTTCCAGGCCTTTCTCCAGTTTCTCGCTCATCTGTCCTTTACCTCTCGTTCAAGCGTCGATTCCGCGGCGACCGAACCAGGCGCCGGTAAAGGCCCTGCTCGGGATAAATGTGAAGGTGTGCATCAGTGCGCTAAAGGGAAAGTAAATCAGCCATAGCTCGACCGAAAACCGATGCAGCAGACGCAGCCCGGTGGAACCCTCGAGCAACGCGAAGCAACCGGTCAGCATCACGACGAAAGTCAGGATCGCGGCGACATGATCGTCCCAGGTCGAAATCAGTCGGCTGACCGGGTTCACCATGCGCCGCACCCACAGCATGATCAGCCCCAGGAAAGCCAGCTGCGAAGCGACGATAAACGCCCAGTGGGGCATGGGTGTCCAGCCGAACCCCAGCAGGTTTTCCTCGAGGAAAGCGACATGCGGTGCAGCAAAAAACAATAGCGCGAACAGGCCCAGGTGGAACATGTAACCGGCCACGAACGGTACGGTGATCTGCGAAACGATTTCTTTATGCGGGACGAAACGACTGAATACCGTTTTGATCGCCGCCGGACCCGCGGCCCCGCGCGCTACCGAAAGATCCTGTTTGCGACTGGCAAAAATAATCGATCCCAGCCTCCAGACCACGCCGATCACGAACACGGCGAGCGAGAAATACCACAAGGGTCCGTCAATCAGGTTCTCGATCATTTGCTTTGCTCCGCGGTTTCCATTTTATCCGCCCCGGGCTTCTGGCCCTGCGACCTGGCGTATTCCTCGGCCGAAATAATCAGGTCCTGCTCATGACATACCTTGCCCCAGCGATCGTGATGCGCATCGGCCCAGTTGATATCGACGTAACCGGTTTTCATACCCTCGAGAGCACCCTCGGAACCGATAGAACCGAGGTACATATGCCCTACCGATACCGTCATCAGCACCAGCGCCCCGATCGAGTGAACGATATGGGAAAGCTCCATGATGACACGGCCCTGGCCAAGCGACGGGGACACCAGGATCAGGCCGCTTACAGCAATTACCAGCCCGATCAGAATCACCATCCAGTACCAGGTTTTCTCACCCATGTTGAAAAAACCACCCGAGGCGTGACCGTCGCCGATCAGCCCGCCACCCTTCAGTAACCAGGTCATGTCGCCTTTTTCGTAGATGTTACGCCGCACGAAACTAATCAGCATCATGATCAGCGACACCAGGAACAGCGGACCGAACAGGTTATGCCCCTCCTTGCTGGCCGATGCCATTAGTGAAAATACTTCCTTGCCGAACAACGGCAGCAACACCGGTCTGCCCAGCAGCAGAATCAGCCCCGTTATCGCCAGAAACAGGAACACGATCGCCAGCGTCCAGTGCACGACCCGCTCGTAATCGGTGAAGCGCTTTACCATGCGCCCCGAAAGTCCGCCCTCGACCGGAACGCTGCCGCGCACCACGTAAAACAGGATAACGATTGCAAAGATACCCGCGATCGCGAAACCGCCATAGGTCGACAACTGGGTCATTCGAAACCGGGCCCACTGGTCGCCGCGCGCGTTGATCAGCACGCCACTATCGACGCCCCTGACCTGGCTAATGCCGACGCCCTCCATGTCGCGCTGTCTGACCTGGCGCCATAGTTCGGATCCCGGATCCTTCATGAAAACACCCGGTTCGGGTTTTTTATCCTGAGAGAATACCTGGAACGGCAATAGCGCCAGGCACATCACGATTAATAATGTACGGATCTTCACCCCATTTACCCTTCTGATTGTCGTTTTACAGCCTGCATCCATCGCGGTACACCCGATACTTCCCTGTATCGAGTTGCGTGACCGCGCTGCGGGGTTTAACCCCCCAGGTTGAGGTCGTTGACGCCCCAGTTAAAGGCGCTGGAACCGCGGTTGATGATGCGTTTGCGATAAATATCCGCAACCACGTCGGCATCCCCGGCAAGCAGGGCCTTGGTAGCGCACATCTCGGCGCACAGCGGCAGCTTGCCTTCGGACAGGCGGTTACGGCCGTACTTCTTGTACTCGTCCGAAGTATGGTCGTCTTCCGGGCCGCCGGCGCAGAAGGTGCACTTGTCCATCTTGCCGCGCGAGGCGAAAGCCGCATCCTCAGGGAACTGAGGCGCGCCGAAAGGACAGGCGTAAAAACAGTAACCGCAGCCGATGCAGATGTCCTTGTCGTGCAGCACGATGCCGTCACCGGTGGTGTAAAAACAATCCACCGGACAAACCGTTGCACATGGCGCATCCGAGCAGTGCATACAGGCGACCGATAACGACCGCTCACCCTGCTCACCGTCCTTGATGGTCACGACGCGGCGACGATTGACGCCCCACGGCACTTCATGCTCGTTTTTGCAGGCGGTTACACAGGCGTTACACTCGATGCAGCGCTCTGCATCACAAAAGAATTTCATTCTAGCCATTTTTCAATTCCCCCTGCTCAAGCTTTTGTAATACGACAAAGGCTGCATTTCGATTCCTGCATCTGCGTCACCGAATCGTAGCCATAGGTAAATGCGGTGTTGGCCGCCTCACCAAGAACGTATGGGTCGGCACCCTCCGGGTACTTGTCCCGCAGGTCCTTGCCCTGGAAATGCCCGGCAAAGTGGAACGGCATGAAGGCCACTCCGGACCCCACGCGCCGCGTCACCATCGCCTTGACCTTGACCTTGGCGGACTCGGCCCCTTCGACCCAGACATCGTCGCCATCCTTGATGCCGGCGTTATTGGCGTCACGCGGATGGATTTCAACGAACATGTCCTGCTGCAGTTCGGCCAGCCACTTGTTAGAGCGCGTTTCATCACCACCACCCTCGTATTCGACCAGTCGGCCCGAGGTCAGGATGATCGGGTAATCTCCGCTGTAATCGATCGCCTGGATCGACTTGTACCGCGTCGGCAGCCGCCAAAACGACTTGCGGTCCTCGTATGTCGGATACTTCTCGACAAGATCGCGCCGCGAGGTATACAGAGGCTCGCGATGGATGGGCACCGGATCCGGGAAGGTCCAGACCATGGCGCGCGCCTTGGCGTTACCGAACGGCGAGCAGCCGTGCTTGATGGCAACGCGCTGGATGCCGCCCGAGAGGTCGGTTTTCCAGTTCTTGCCCTCGGCCGCCTGCTGCTCTTCTGGAGTCAGATCGTTCCACCAGCCGAGTTTTTTCAATACCTCGTGGCTGAATTCAGGATAACCGTCCTTGATATCGGAGCCCTTGCTGAAAGATCCCTCGGCGAGCAGGTTGGTACCGTTGCGTTCGACACCGAATCGCGCCCTGAAGGTCAATCCGCCCTCGGCCACCGGTTTCGACGTATCGTATAGATTCGGCGTGCCTGGATGGTTCATTTCCGCCGTACCCCAGGAAGGCCAGGGCAAGCCATAGAAATCGCCGTCGGCGGGGCCGCCCTCTGCCTTGAGACTGGTGTAGTCGAAGGTGCCCCAGTGTTCCTGGTGATTTTTCAGACGCTCCGGGCTCTGACCGGTATAACCGATGGTCCACATGCCGCTGTTGATTTCGCGCAGCACGTCCTCGATCAGCGGCTCGTCGTTTTCGACCTTGATATTCTTGAACATCTGGTCGGCAACGCCGAGTTTCTTCGCCAGCTTGTACATGATGACGTGATCGGGAAGCGACTCGAACAGCGGATCGATGACTTTCGAACGCCACTGGATAGAGCGGTTGGAAGCGGTTACCGAACCGTAGGTTTCCATCTGGGTGGACGCCGGCAGCAGGTAGACCCCGTCCTTACGGTCAGGCATGACCGCGGAGGCCGTTGGATACGGATCGATGATGACCATCATCTCGAGCGCTTCCATCGCCTTTTTCTGCTCGACGCCGCGGGTCTGGCTGTTGGGCGCGTGGCCCCAGAACAGCATCGCCTTGAGGCTGTCTTTTTGCGCGACGTTTTCAGGAGTCTCGAGCACACCGTCGATCCAGCGCGAAACCGGGATGCCCTTGGTGTTCATGACGTGCACGTCCTTGCCCTTGCTCTGCTCGTAACTGCCGCTGTCGAACTGGCCCTTGATCCACTCGTAGTCCAGGCCCCAAACTCGCGACCAGTGCTTCCACGAACCCGCCGACAGGCCGTAATAACCCGGCAGCGTGTTGGACAGTACGCCCAGATCGGTCGCACCCTGCACGTTGTCGTGGCCGCGGAAAATATTGGCGCCGCCGCCGGACACGCCCATGTTGCCGAGCGCTAGCTGGAATGCGCAGTAGGCGCGGGTGTTATTATTACCGATGGTGTGCTGGGTTCCGCCCATACACCAGATGAAGGTGCCGGGACGGTTATCGGCCATCGCCTTGGCGGCGGCAAAAACCTGTTCTTCGGGCACGCCGGTAACGTTCTCGACTTCCTTCGGATTCCACTTCTTGACCTCGGCCATGACCTCGTCCATTCCGTAAACGCGCTGACGGATGAATTCCTTATCCTCCCAGCCGTTTTCGAAGATGTGCCACATCATGCCCCAGATGATGCCGACGTCGGTTCCGGGCCGGATACGCAGGAAATGATCGGCGTGGGCCGCGGTACGGGTATAACGCGGGTCGATAACGATAACCGGCGCGTTATTCTCTTCTTTTGCCTTGAAGATGTGCTGCAGCGAGACCGGGTGCGCCTCGGTGGGGTTGGAACCGATCAACAGGATCGATTTCGAATTATGGATGTCGTTGTAGGAGTTGGTCATCGCCCCGTAACCCCAGGTATTGGCTACCCCGGCTACCGTAGTCGAGTGACAGATGCGCGCCTGGTGATCGACATTGTTGGTACCCCACATCGCGGCAAATTTGCGGAACAGGTAGGCCTGTTCGTTGTTGTGCTTGGCGGAACCCAGCCAGAACACCGAGTCGGGACCCGATTTTTCGCGTATCTCGAGCATCTTGTCGCCGATTTCGTTGATCGCCTCGTCCCAGGACACTTTCTTCCACTTGCCGTCGACCAGCTTGGTGGGATACTTCAGGCGGCGTTCGCCATGCCCGTGTTCGCGAATCGCGGCACCCTTGGAGCAATGCGCGCCCTTGTTGAACGGATGATCGAAGGCTGGCTCCTGCCCTGTCCAGACGCCGTTTTGAACCTCCGCGATGATGCCGCAACCGACCGAACAGTGGGTGCAAATCGTCTTCACTTCGTCGATCTTGCCGCCCGGAGTCGTTGCAACGGCCGCATCGGCCTTCTTCATCATGACCGGTGTTACCCCGGTTGCGAGCGCCGCACCCCCGGCCATCAGGCTCGAGTTTCTTAAAAAGGTACGGCGTGAAATCGCGTCTGGCAGGGCCTTGCCCGGCTTGACGGCAGTATCTTTACCGACCGCACTGGATGTCTTGGTTAGTTTCTTCATGATTTACCCCCCAGGTTAAATGTCGGCCGACTTGTAATAGTCGAGGACGTGCTGGGTTAGCTGGTAACCCTTCTGAACTGGTTTTTCGGCGGTTTCACCGCTGATTTCGGCAATGGCGCTGGTACTGGCCATGGTCGTGGCTGCCACACCTGCTCCCACGAGGGTGGACTTCTTTATAAATTCTCTGCGTTCCTGATCCTTGGGTTGGCTCTTCTTTTTCACGTGTTTCTCCTCCACAGGGTAATAGAGATCGGTTGTACGGATTGTTAACTGCGCATCGAAAGGTAGGCTTGCTCCAGATCGATAAAGGCCGCGCCAAACTGCGCGACGGGTTTATAAAAATCGGCTGATCGGGCGTTGCCCAGATCTGCAAAAAAACGTCCCAGCCATGGTTTCATGTGTTTTTCGAAGAAACTCTGCTGTTCGGTAAGGCCGGAAGCGTCGTTGATCATAACAGAAAAAACTTCAAAAATCGCGGCTGCGTGGTCCTCTGGTTCACGTACATCATCGTTGCGCTCGAAACCGAGCTGCTTCAAGTCGTCGCGCAGGTCGCTCAAAGGTTTTTCCATCAGAAAACCTGTCAAATACCAGGACCCATAAGGTACCACTTCACCCTTGCCGATGCCGATAAAAAGATTGTTATATTCGTCTTCCAGTTGATCCGGATCAAACTTGTCGGCCGTCGCCGCGAGTTGCGCCATGGCCTCGCTCAGCGCATCCGGCTCGGCATCACCGGACGGTGACAGCCTGGTCAGGTGATCCAGCAGCGCCTGATTCGGCGCCGCTCGCAGTAACGCCGCCAGCAGGCTGTAGGCGGAAGCCCGGTAACGCTGTTCGTTTTCAATGATCTCGTCTGCGGCTGGCATCTGGGTCTCTCTTCAGGGTTATATCTACTGGCGGAAGCCTTTCGACGGGTCAAACTGCCCACCCATGGCGTCCGGATCCTGCACGATATCGGCGACCCGGCAATCGTCGCACATCTTCAGTCGGTCGAGCGCTCGCTGGCTACCGAACATGTAGTGATCTTTCAGCTTGTCCTGCATTTTGTTGATCACCGAAGTCGGTGCAAACGGTTTACCGCAGGCGATGCAGGCAAACGGGGTATCGCGATTGAGCGCGCGCGAGCGATTACGCTTTTCGCGATCGAACAGCATGCGCGGCGCGAGCGACACCGCATCCTCGGGACAGGTCTGCACGCAGGCGCCGCACTGCAGGCAGTTACTCTCGATAAAGAATACCTCGGGCACTTCGCGATTCGAACCATCCTGCAGTGCACGCCCCGGACAGGCGCCGACACAGGCCATGCACAGCGTGCATTTTTGCGCATCGATAGCGACCTCGCCGAAAGGCGCCGAATCGGGCAGCCTGACGAGTTCGGCCTCGGGACGCAGCTCGGCAACGAGGTGATCGAGCGACTGGAATACCGCGTTACGCTTCAGCGGCGGCATATCATGAATCGCGGCACGGGCGATCTTGCCGTCGTCGACCTCGGGTAGCGCCGCCTCGCTCTGGCAAATCGTGATGTAGGCGGAGCCGAGGCCCAGCTCGGATATAACCGCGTGCAGCCAGTCGAGCTGCTGCCGTAAACTCAGCAACGAACTCCGGGGCACTTCCTCGTCGGCCAGCAAAACCACCTGCATTGCGCCGTAGGCCAGCGCCGACAGGCATAAATCCATGCCCACGCTACCGAGTTCCTCGACCGGGATTGGTAATACGTTGTCGTAGGCCTGCAAATAGTGATCCGGTGACAGGTTTTCGCCGTGAAACATCACGATGGGCCGACTGCCGCCCTGTTCGCGATAGGCGTCGAGCGCATCGCGCAGTCGTTTTCCGCTATCTCGCAGGTTCGGGTAGAGATAACGAATAGCGCCCGACGGGCATACCGTGGTACAGGTGCCGCCACCCTGGCACAGGTTGGGATTGACGTCGATACGCTCACCGAGGCTCACAATCGCCTCGGCCGGGCAGGCGTCGATACATTTGGTACAGACGGTCTTGCCGTTGACGCCATGCGCGCAAATCGACGGATCGTAGTCAAAATATTTCGGTTTCTGGAATTCGCCCGTCAGGCCCTCGAGCTCATCAACCAGCGCCAGTCGCTCCCATTCCGCCGGTGGCGCATGGAAGTATCCCGGCGGCAACATTTCGCGCCTCAGCGCCGGGTTTTGATTGAGATCCAGCACCGCGTCCGCTCGATTCGCGACAACGTTGCCCTGCGGGTCGGTAACGCTGACGTTATAGGCACCGAGGTGGCCGTCAACCTGGATCTCGCCGCCGTCGGACGAAACCCGGGTGATATCGAGCGAGGCCGGCAAGTCATTGCATTTATCCAGCAGCGCCTCATCACCGAGAGCGATTATCTTACCTGTCGAGCGGTAGGTAACCAGGCTGGTGGGCTGCAACTCGAAAGCGGTCAGCACTTCGAGCGCACGTTGCCGGGCTTCACTATTGCTCATCGTCTACCGCCTTGTCGGGAACAGCCTCGGGATCGGCCGTGGCGACCTTAAGCTTCGATTGCTCGCGCTCGTCCTCGTCGTCGATCGCTTCCAGCGCATCCATCTCGTCGTCGATCTCCTCCAGCGCATCCATCTCGTCTTCCGCCGCTTCGCTCTCGGCCGCGAGTTTTTCGCGCAGTTTCTGTTCCTCCATTTCGATCCGGTGCTTCATATCGCTGGTGACGATATCGCCCAGTTTCTCGAAGCTGGTGTAATCCTCGTCATACTCGTCAAGGCCGTCGCGAATGTTGAAAACCGGTGCTCTGAACAGCTTGCGCAACGCCAGGTTACGCAGTTCGTCGCTAACGCCCTCCGACATGAAGCCGCTGAAATCCGAGTCCGCGTCGAGCGATTCGATATCCGGCATGTCGGCATCGGTTAGCACCGGCCTGGTTTCACTTTCCGCGGCAGGCGCGGACGACTCCGCCTCGATCTCGGCGGGCGGGTTCAGATCGGCGGGCTGAATCCCCTTTTCGGCTTCGAGCTTGCGGCGCGACCAGCGCGATAACGCGGATTCCTTGCTTTCCAGGGTCATGATTTCCGGTCAGCCGAATCTGTTGCGGGTCGCTCCGTCTCGCGCCAGTTCTTAAGCTTGCGCTTGGTCTTCTTGATCGCGACATAGTGGGTCAGCACGTAGGCTTCGGCCCATTGATAGAGTTCTGGCGGAATGGGAACCGAGTAGATCTGCTCGTCGCCCTCGAGATAGGCATGCACTTCGTCGAAACTCAGCGAGACCAGGTAAGGCATCGGCATTTCAGTGGATTCTTCGGGCTGGCTTGCGACGATGAAACAGCCCGGCTCGGGCGACATCAGGTTGTGGTAATAGCTTTCACACTCGTCCGGATAAAGCTGCAGGCTCATCCCGGTAACCAGAAATTGCTCGACCTCGCCGTTGTGGTAGACCTGGTTAACCGATTTTTCCTCGTCACCGTTTCGCACCACGACCCCGAGCGCTTCATACTTGAAATCCGCCCACGGGTGCGACGATGGCTGCTTTTCCATCAAGACCGCCAGGTTCTTATGGTCGGGCAGTGCCTGGTCGAAATCGTCGAGCTCCAGCTTTTCCATGCGCTCCTGTCGGATCAATAAACAACGGGAGACAGGTTATACCACAACCGACCCATCCCCGCGCAACCACAGCTTTTGAGGGGTTTCTCCGTGTTCCTTTGGTTTGGCAGGTTCCAGGTCGCTTCGAGGGGGTCAGAGCAAAAACTGCTTTGATAGCACGGTAGCCGGAGACAGCTGTCTGAAGTTTTTGGTCTGACCCCGAGTGTCTAGCCGTTGCGAAGCCTGGGGTCAGACCAAAAATTCCCAGGCCTTTCATCCAGTTGGCACGATAGTGCCGGAATTTTTGCTCTGACCCCCTCGAAGGAACCCCGGGATACTCTACTGCTGCTCCAGCGTAAAGCTGCGCTCGTTCCTGAGCGCGGGGATGCGGCTACGCGCCTGTGCGACACGGTCGAGGTCGATATCGGCATAGACGAGGCCTGGTTCGGGACCACCGTCAGCCAGGATTTCACCCCATGGATCGATGATCAGCGAATGGCCATAGGAGTAACGCTTGTCGCAGTGATGACCACACTGGTTGGGAGCGATGATAAACGCGCCGGTCTCGATGGCGCGCGCCCGTACCAGCGTATGCCAGTGTGCCTTGCCGGTGGTCTGGGTAAATGCGGCCGGGATCGTGATCATTTCGGCACCGGCATGGGCCAGTGCCCGGTAAAGAGCGCCGAAACGCAGGTCGTAACAAATCGACAAGCCCAGCCTGCCGTACGGGGTTTCGACAACGACGGCCTTGTCACCGGGCGCGATTGCGTCCGATTCGCGGTAAGCCTCGCCGTTTTGCAGCTCGATATCGAACATGTGGAGCTTGTTGTAGCGCGCACGAATTTCACCAACGGTATCGAGCAGGAAACAGCGGTTGAAAATCCTGTCATCTTCGCGAATCAATTGCGAACCGACCAGCAGCATGACGCCGTGCTCGCGCGCCTTGCCGCGAAATGCCGCCAGACCAATATCGTCGGATTCACTATAGGTTGCCGCCGGAATCCGCTCGTTGACCGGCTCGATCAGGCCAACGGTCTCCGGCAACGCGATAAATTCGGCGCCGCCCGCAACGGCCTCGTCGATGCGCGCGCAGACCCAGTCGACATTGGCCTCGATATCACGCGTCGCGGTATTCTGGACACAGGCAATGCGCAATTCAGTCATGCCGCAGCACTTCCTCGGGGTCGTGGAAATCATAGCCCAGGTCATGGGCTACTTCGCGCTGGGTGATCTTGCCCTTGTGTACATTGAGTCCATCGCGCAGCCAGCGGTCCTGCATCAGCGCCTTGCGGTAGCCCTTGCCGGCAAGCGCCAGCACGTGCGGCAGGGTGACGTTGTTGAGCGCATAGGTCGAAGTACGCGGCACGCCGCCCGGCATATTGGCAACACAGTAATGCACGACGTCGTCGACGATATACGTTGGTTCGGCGTGCGTCGTCGGCTTCGAGGTTTCGCAACAGCCACCCTGGTCGATAGCGACGTCGACAATGACCGCGCCGGGTTTCATTGCCTTGACCATCTCGGCGGTGACAAGCTTGGGGGCTTCGGCGCCGGGAATTAGTACGCCACCAATCACCAGGTCCGCGTCCAGCACGTGGCGCTCTACCGCATCCTGGGTCGAAAACACGGTGTTGGTGCTGCGTCCAAACTGCTTCCAGTGCGCCTCGATGGCTTCCGGGTTGCGGTCGATGACCCAGACATCGGCACCCATGCCGACGGCAATATGTGTCGCGTGCGTACCGACCACGCCAGCACCGAGAATGACCACCTTGGCCGGGTCGACACCCGGAACGCCGCCGAGCAGCATGCCGAGCCCGCCATGTGGATGCTCGAGGCAGTAGGCGCCCGCCTGGATCGCCATGCGCCCGGCGACCTTCGACATCGGCGCCAACAGCGGCAAGCCGCCATGCGGCGAAGTTACGGTCTCGTAGGCAATGCAGGTGGCGCCGCTGGCAGCCAGGTCTTTGGTCTGCTCCGGGTCCGGCGCCAGGTGCAGGTAGGTAAACAGAACCTGGCCCTCGCGCAGCATCGCGCGTTCGGTTGCCTGCGGTTCCTTGACCTTTACCACCAGCTCCGCGCGCGCGAATATTTCATCGGCCGAGTCGATGATCTCGGCGCCAATCTGCGCATACTCGGCATCGCTGACGCCGATGCCTTCGCCGGCATTGGACTGGACCATGACCTGGTGACCGTGCTTGATCGCCTCGCGCACGCTCGCCGGCGCCATGCCGACCCGATACTCGTGATTCTTGATTTCCTTGGGGACACCGATCAACATGATAATAAACCACCGTAATAGCAGGGTTAAAAACGCGAAGGTAATTGAGCTCCGCACACCAGACTAGTGCCAGCAATACTAATTTGCTGTACCAGCAAGATTGCATTCCAAAATGTTTCAATCTTGCTAGAATAGCCCGTCCTATGTCAGCGACAACTACACAAAACCAGCTAATCGATCGTTTCGGGCGCACCGTCAGCTACGTACGCCTGTCGGTTACCGATCGTTGCGATCTGCGCTGCGTCTACTGCATGCCGGAAAAAATGAAATTCGTGCCGCGCACGCAGTTGCTGACACTCGAAGAAATGGAGAGCGTCGGACGCGCCTTCATCAAACTGGGAGTCGACAAGATACGCATTACCGGCGGCGAACCGCTGGTACGGCAGAATATCATGCAACTGTTTCGCAACCTCGGCGCAACCGACGGCCTGCGCGACCTGACGCTGACTACCAACGCGACCCAGCTGGTGAAATACGCGCGACCGCTGAAGGATGCCGGGGTTACCCGCATCAACGTCAGTCTCGACACGCTGCGCCCCGATCGCTTTCGCGACATGACCCGGGTCGGCGACCTGAAGAAGACCCTGGACGGCATCGATGCGGCGATCGCCTGTGATTTCGAACAGATTAAGATCAACACCGTGGTGTTACGCAATCATAACCACGATGAAATTCTCGACCTGGTCAATTTTTGCATCGAACGCGGCATCGACGTCAGCTTCATCGAGGAAATGCCGCTCGGACAAAACGATCATCACGACCGCGCGGTAGCCTATTATTCCAGCGACCAGATACTCGAAGACCTGCAGCAGCATTTCGAGCTGATGCCGAGCACGATGACGACCGCCGGTCCCACGCGCTACTACCGTCTGGGCGGCCACGACAATACCCGTGTCGGCTTTATCTCGCCGCATAGCCACAACTTCTGCGACAGCTGCAATCGGGTGCGTGTCACGGCCGAGGGTCGCCTGCTGTTGTGCCTGGGGCAGGAGCACTCGATGGATTTGCGCCACGTCATGCGTTCCCACCCGGGTGAACCGGAGGCGCTGGAACAGGCCCTGATCGACTCGATGCAGATCAAGCCCAAGGGGCACGACTTCAATCTCAACTCCCAGGAAATTCTGCTGCGTCATATGAATATGACCGGAGGCTGAAGTCTCTTGGCCACCAGCCGTCAACGGCGCCTGCCCGAACTAAGCAACGCCGGTCTCAAGGCGACCGCCAACGTGGTTGCCCGTAATGAATACGGCGACCCCGTCGAAGGCGCCATCGCGGTCGAACGCGCGCTCACCATTTACCTCGACAAACGCGAAATCGTGACGCTGATGACGCTCGGCAATCATCCCGAGTTGCTGATCCTCGGCTGGCTGCGCAACCAGCGCATGATCGACGATATCGAGGCGATCAAGGCGATCCAGGTCGACTGGGAAACCGAGTCGGTCGCAATCGTCACCCATAAGGGGGTCGAAAACCTCGATCGCAGGCTCGAACGCAAGACCGTCACCACGGGCTGCGGCCAGGGCACCGTTTTCGGCGACCTGATGGAAGACATCGACCAGATATCGCTGCGCCAGCCCGTCCTCAGGCAGTCGTCCATTTACGGCCTGCTCAATACGCTCAACGAACACAATGAAATCTACAAGAACGCCGGCGCCGTGCACGGCTGCGCCCTGTGCAGCGAGGCATTCGGCATCGAGCAGTTTATCGAGGACGTGGGGCGCCACAACGCGGTGGACGCGATTGCAGGGCATATGTGGCTCAACGATGTCGCCGGCACAGACAAGCTGTTTTACACCACCGGCCGCCTGACCTCGGAAATGGTCATCAAGGTCGCGCTGATGGGGATCCCGGTGCTGCTGTCACGTTCTGGTATTACCGCGATGGGGCTCGAAATTGCCCAAAAAGTGGGCGTCACGCTGATCGCGCGCGCCAAGGGTCGCCACTTCATGGTCTACCATGGCGGTGAAACCATCGAGTACGATCAAATCCCGCCGGCGCGGCCGCGCCATCCGCAAAAAGACACTCGCAGCTCGCCGGACTGAGTAAACGGGCCAGGTGCTTACGGGTTGCGGCCAGGCCCTGCCGAGAACCGTCCCTATTCTACCGCGACCTGTTTCCGCCGCTGATAGTAACGCAGGGGCCCGGTAGCCTTTAGCACGGAGAGTGTCAGCGCCTCTTCATCGACATCGCCCTCGGCGGATAATAGCGTCTGGATGCGGCCCGACTCGACACCCTGCGCATGCATGATACTCGGAGTCATGATTTCACCCATGGTGGAGACCATGCAGCCACTCGGTGCCACGTTCAGAACGACGTCTGCCCCATGCCGCAACTCTACCAGCGCCTCGCCGACATACGGCGCGAGTTCGCCCACGGGCCGATACGTCGGTATCAGTTCCCGCGAAGCGTCAACCATTTCGCTAATCGGCGGCGGCATTTCGAGCCTGCTCGCCCGGTACAGGGGGCGCGCCAATAGATTACGCCAGATCCCGGTCAGCAGTTTGATCATTCGGAATCTGCGTTTCGCGAGACGCAGTTTGGCGGCATCGGCGTCGTTGCTGCCGACTCGCGCCTGTCGTGCACGGGTGCTCTCGATTGCGCTACCGCTTTTTTCCAGGGCTTCCCGCAGAATCACCTCCATGTAGGACATCACCGGCGATAACTTTAAATTGAAACGCCTGAACCCGATTGCCGCCAGCAGGATATGAAATATCTCCGGGGCCTGGGAGAGACGCATGTACCCTTCGCCACTGATCATGATATTGAGCCTGTCCGCGGGCGGGGTTCTTCGAATCTGCCATTTCGCCGCGAAGCGCCGCAGCGGTTTGATGAATTCCAGGCCATGTACGCGGTAGGCGAAATACATGATCGGGATACTCGCGAGGCTATGCCTGCCGAAAAAAATTATCAGCTTGCGGCTGAAGCGACCCGGACCTTTCCAGGCTTCGAGCAAACGGTAAATCTCGGCCTGCAACGCCCGGTAGTCGGAAATGAAGCGCTGATACTCGGCGTAGTCACGGCATTCCGCGCCGACCTTGAACAGGATATCCTGCAACGCACTTTTCAAGATGACGCCCTGGTAGAAACGCAGCATCATCCAGTCGGGTAAGCCGCTACTATAACCTTCGTCCTCCTCTATCAGCATGAATTCGACCAGTGCACCGCCGGGCACACCACTGCAACTTCGGTCCGACGTTGCCGCGGGCTGCGTGGAGTTTTTGAAGAAAAGCCGGTGTAAGCCGGGGTACTGGCCCTGTCGGCAGGGCCCCGATCCCTGGGTATCGATCAAAATAAGGCGCTGTTTGTCGGCGAACTCCAGGTCGCCCGCCTGCTTGCGCCGGGCGAATTCGTCGGCACCGTTTTTCAGATCGGAATACAACGCCGCCAGCGGAGTACACACCATTTGCCCGGCGACTCTGCGCCCCGCCTTAACCAACGCCTGCAGGTCATAGGTTTCATCCCCAAAATTATCGATGCAAGTGTAACCTGCCGCGCGAAAGACCGCGGTCAGGGGCCGGTTATCGCCGACTGTCGGCAGACAAATCACGTCGGTTTCGGAATTAATGGGCTGCTTCGATACGAGTTCGTCGAGCGTACGTATTTCGAAAGGCTGACCGCTATCGAGACCCAGCTTGTCATGCAGCCCCTGCTTTAACTGCATGACATAGGTATTGACCCGGTTCTCCAGGTGCGCAAGTTCCTTCAGCACGGCATCGGACTGGATTAACAGAAAAGGCCGCTGCTTCATGATCTCCGCCACGTAGTGCGTGATAATGCTGTCAGGACCGCAACTGAAGGTGGATACCTGAACCACCGCCAGCATCTCGTCGGCGTTACCCTCCTCGATTCTTTGAAACAACGCCTGTAAGCGCGGGTGTCGCAGGCGTTTATACAGGGACCGGCGCGCAACCCCGTTCAGCACCGTCAGGATGAAATGCGGGTTACGCCAGTAGATATGCGCGTAATCGGGGTCGAGATCCACGTCCAGCACGTAAGACGGGATAACGGCCATCTGACGATCCCGCAGCAGGCGCCGTACGTGACTGTCATAGATCCCGGGATTGAGTACGTACTCCCGACCCACCACGAGCGCGATCTGATGGCCTTCATCCAGCGCTTCTTCGATGAGTTCGGCCGCCAGGTCAGCCGCCTCGCGACGCAGGCGCTGATGAGCCTCCAGGGCCATGGCAACGATATTCTCCAATCCCCGGGCATCCGGTTTGATTCCATAGTAATCGAAAACGGGCTCGAGCCCGGCCAGGAATTGATCGCTCAGCGGGCCGGCATCCAGGCTGTCGACACGGAAGTGAAACAGGTGAAAGCGAGCATCGGGATTTTCGTCCAGGGCCAGGCTGGTGGCGACGGCAACACCTCCCTGGTTGGTGGTACAGGTCAGTCCGCTACTCAATCCTCCGGTCGGGAGACTTTCTATCTGCGGACCAAGGATCATGCCGTGAGGCTCGGAAGCCAGGCGCTGGAATTGACCTACCGCACCCATCTGCGGTGCGCAGCAATCAACGTTAAACCGCGGCTGCGCCTCGGCGAGGTCGCTATCGCGTACGTTGTCGACGTGGACCGGGATACCCAGCAGCACGAACACCTGGGATAAAAAGTAAGCCCATTCGGACACCGCGAAACAGCGCGGGATAACCAGTCGCCGCGGATCGTCGCTGCGCGGGTGATGGCTATCGATGAAATCCCAGATCTCCTTGTACGAGTCGCGCGGTTGATGTTCCTTTTTCCGCCCCTTGTGGGCTATCAGCTCGTTTATCGCGGTACATCCACCCACCGTGAAAGCGACCTTGCGACCGTCTTCACCCTGCCAGCGCAGCGCACAGCGATTGCATCGCGCCTGCGGGTCTCCGCAGACTTTGCCCTTGCAGGTAATCACCCGCCTGGCGAAATCCGCCTGCAGCAAATCCTCGAGTCGAATGTCGGCATGGCCGGGTATCGCGGCCTGCTGCAGGCTGCGCACCAGGCCGATACAGGCTCGATGCCCGGGATTCGGCGGCAACAGGGCGTAAATATCGGCGCCGAGATGAGAGCGCAGGCGGTGAGTAACCGCCAGCGGCAAGGGATCCGACAACATGGTCTGGCCGTGCAGCAAGACCACCGCGTTGGCAGGCAGATCGAGCTGACTCCACAGCGAACGCGCCATGTTTTCGACAATAGCCCAGTTGGCCGAGGCCAGTATCTCCTCCCGCGGCACGCCTTGTGTCTGCAACTTACTGGCATTTTCCATCAGGAATACGGCACAGGTTGCGTTGATGCTGAAAGACTGCGCCGCAGCGTAAGCCTGCGCCTGCGCTTCGGCGACCGAGGCCAGCCCGAACATGGCGCTGAGCGTGTCCATCAGGCTGCCGGTACCTGCCGAGCACTTGGTGTTCATGGCATTGTCGAATAGCTCGGCCTGATCCAGCGCAATGGTCGAAATTTTGGTGTCCTCACCACCGATATCCACCAGAATACAAAGGTCGGTGTTAACGTCCTCGACCCCCTGGGCACGCAGCCTGTCGACGTGCTGCCGGGCGTAGTCGATCGAACCCCGCGCATGCGCATAGTTTTCCACCAGGACCTGAATACGTTCCGCCAGCCCGGGATAGATACTCGCCAGCGCCTGCTGCACCTGGTACCGCGCGGAACCGGTTATGCCCACGCTCTGCAGCGGCAATTGCTCGATGCCGAGACGCTGCAGGTCACGGAACACATTTTTGACCGTCTCGATGGTATCGCCGGCATTGCTATAGGCTTCGAGAGACAATATCTCACCCGTTACTGCATCGGCCAGCACCGACTTGGCCATGGTCGAGCCAACGTCCAGCGTGAGGATCAGGGCGCGGCTCAACAACTCCTCGGGCGTGCAAGCACGGGGCGACTCGTCGTCCAGCCGAAGGTAGAGCCCATCCTTTTCGTAACGCTGGCGCAAGTCGGCGAAAGACGGGAAAGTTTCAGGTTCCTCGTGCCGGTGCAGTCGATTGTCGGGCTGGGCCAGGTTATCCGCCCCGATGTTCGTTACCAGTCCGCGCAACGACTTCAGCAACTGGTCATTTTCGGCATCGGTCACAACAGCGGCAACGCCCTGCTCTCGCAACAGATCCTGCGCACAGTCACGCGCATACTGCCAGCGAAATATACGGCCCGTGAGGTAAACCTTGTCGAAACCATCCGGCAGCTTCCTGACGGTTTTCTGCACCTCGGATTTCAACGTGGTGGCGAGGGCCGTGTCGAGCGGAATCCCCTGGTTCTTGTCGGAAATGGTCGCCGAGGTACTGAATACGCCACAGCGGTCGACGCGCACGGTAGTCGCCTGTCGACGTTTACGGCCGGCGTCTCCCAGGTAGGCCTCGAGCAGCCCGTCGACCTGATCGTGTCGAAGGTTCAGCTTTTGCAGCACGCGATCGAGATTAATGCCCGAACCCGCGCCACATCGCGGATTAGCCAGTAACAGGTCGTCTTTAAGCCGACCGTTTCGATCGACGCCAATGACCAGGTAACCGGAAGCCGACAGGTCGACTATTGCCAGCGAATCGACGCTCGCGTTCTCGGGCAATTCGATCAGATCGCGCGCCGCCATCCAGAAGGCAGCGGCCGGCAGGATGAGTTTGCCGCCACCAATCCGTTCGCGAACCGCGGCTGCCAGCTTGCCGGTAACAAAAACTCGATCCGTATCCAGATTCGAAATGCCTGCTCCGATGCTCCCTTGCGTCGACAGCAGGTCAAGTAAATCGCTACTGCTCGGAACGAGCACGTCATGCTCGAGCGAACCATCGCATCCGTAAACCTGCAGCCTAAAATGCCTGGTGCCGGCATCTATGTAAACACTCTGGTCACCAGCCGGCTGGCCGCCAGCCTTGTCTGCAGCGTGCTCGAATCCCCCGTCTCTCGAGGGAATACCGGCTGCGTTATTGGTTATATCCTTGTACATATTTCGTAACACTTTTGTAACAAGAAGTTTTTACCGGATACGCTTGTAACGACTTGATCCAGGTCATGCCATACTGTCTTTAAATTGGTCTAGTATCGACTAAGCATTTGATTTTATTGGAAGACCGCTTGATTTTTCCGGATGTAAAATGACCTCGAAACCGTTTCGATCCAACCGCATGCTGCAGGTGATGATGTTGTGGTTGATCGCGATATGGGTTGTTACCGCAATCAACCCGCTCTACCCGCGCGACTGGTTGCTGGAAAATCTGCTGGTAATTATCTGGAGCGCGGTGCTGGTTTTCACCTATAACCGCTTCCAGTTCTCCAATTTCTCATACGGACTGTTCGTTATTTTCCTCAGCCTGCACCTGGCAGGCGCACACTACACCTACGCGGAGACGCC
>CAMYON010000021.1:60377-66947 GCA_947260025.1 uncultured Gammaproteobacteria bacterium | reverse complement strand
AACATTCGCTATGCGCCACCGCCCGATTCCTTCGCCACCAATAACACCCTGTTCAGGAACCAGGACTTTTTCGGGGCGCACTTTCAGCGCCTGGTCGTCATCAACGGTATCAACCACGGGACAAACTCGCACGAGGTCGGTCGCACCGCCAGCTGGACCGGGACGCGCGCTCGGGACTATCCGAGTATCGGCGCTCTCATCGCCTCGGAAGAAGCCCCTGATCTATCGATGCCGATGGTGGCAAACCGCAGTTCCGAGAGCAGCAAAACCAAGGGACTGGTGCCGCGCACGATCGTCCGGGGCGGCGACCTCAACGCGATTCGGGAGATAGCTTTCCCGAACAGGACTAATGTCAGCCAGACTAACCAGTACCATGCGAATGGCGTGCGCAACCTGATCGAGTCAGCGAGTGCCGCTCGCCGCCAGCGACAGCTCAACGAACAGCGTCTGCTCAGGGTGCAGAGGGCGATTGCATTGCATGACGCGGCGCGCAATCGTGACGTGTCGTCGCTGCAGGGTTTCGTCAACAATTTGAATGCGACGTCGGCGCCGAATTCATACGTCAACTCGCGCAGCGCTGCCCGTAGCCTGTTCGACCAGGCGCAGACTGCCTTCGCCGCCTTCGAGGCTGGCGCGGCGGCGACCGCACAGATCCAAATTGGCGGCTTCGATACGCACGATGATCACGACGCACGCCACTACCCGCGGCTGATGGATTACCTCGCGGCCGTCGACAACATCATCGATGACGCGATGGCGCGTGGAATAGGGGACAACCTTATCATCGTCATGGGCTCGGATTTTGGCCGCACCAATAAATACAATTCAGACAATGGCAAGGACCATTGGTCGCACACGAGCATGATGGTGTGGGGCGCGCCCGCGCATTTACAGGGCAACCGTGTCCCGGTGTGTCGGGCACCTTCCCGTTTGCGGAGCAGGTGCTGCCAATCTTCGTCTAGAGACGATCCGGTAACATCGTCAAACGAGTCCGGTATTGGTCTGGACAGAATTACCCGGGTTCAGCTGGCCTCGCCGCCCTGCTGCTTGCGGTGCCATAGCTCGAACTTGCGCAGGTAGATTTTCGCCGAGCCAAGCAGCAGTCGGTCCTGGCTGTTAATTATCGTGGCGACTTTTGCCACGTGTTTGTCGAGCCCCGGCCGTGATTGCAGCAGCTCGGCGGTAATTACCCGATCGTGCCAGTCGCCCAGTAATTGTTCCAGAATCCTGATCTGTTTGATTTCGGATTCATCCTGGATATGCCCCGGGCAAAATTGAAAAGCGTCCAGGATGTGGTGATAGCGTTTGAGCAGAATTCTTTTTTGGTGCCAACGTTTCGCGGTCATGATTTCTCCGCTTTGCAGAATCTGCTCTAACAACCGAGACAAGACAACAGGTTTGTGAGAGAGGATCGAGCGCTCCGAAATGCCGGTGGATTTGATCGTTGGCATGCGAACCGATGCCTGCGCGCAGGATCGGGAAATGTTCTCGAACAGACGATAATCCTGCTTGATCTTCGACTGCAACGATCTCGATATGGCCCTTGAGCTAGATGTTTCGATGCCCTCGAGGCCCTGGATCAGTTTGATGGCGATGTGCGCGTCGCGAATGTTGCCGATGGATTGGTAGAAGACGCGATACGGTTTGAGTAATTTTTTCGAATCGACTCCAGGCTCGATACAGTTAAGAAAATAAAACAGCGCTCTTAGCCTTTTCATGCCGACCCGGAAGTCATGCACCGCTTCCTCCTCGGGCTCTGCATAAACCAGTCGCAACTCGCGATTGATATCCCGAATTAGTTTACCGCGATATTTTTCCAGGCAGTTCACTTACACGTTTACCTTAGTTTTTAACGGGCTCGCCAGTTATCGCAGCGTTCAAGCCGCGACCTGCAGTCCCGCGTTTTCGTCCACATCCATGAAGTGGTCTCTTTGCAAGTACAGCAGTGATGAGACATCGATCAGGTCGTGCGCAATATGAATTGCGATCGAGCTATCGTTCATCAGCGAGGTTGCCATTTCGTTGGTGATCAAGCGTTCGCGCACCAGTTTGTCGACCGTGCCGTTCATCAATACGTCGTATTTTTCTACGCTTTCGCGGATATTCTTGCTGCGCGAAATATACGCTTCGTCCAGTTTCGCCAGTCGGGCCTTGCGCGTCAAGCGCAGAATCTCGAGCAGCATCCGCCGCAGATTGTTGTACTCCGCACGGATGTATTCGTTATCGGAGCCGAGGTACTTGTTCATGTTGGCGTGCAGCGGCTTGAGGTCCTTCACCATTTCAACCATCAGGCGGTCCGCGCGCAGTATGCTGCGAATTGCAACAATCTTGCTCTCGTCGAGATCGAACTGGCTCTGCAGTTGCGTCGCGTACTCGACGATCTTGCTGTAAATGGTTTTAAACTTGTTGTAGTAAATAGTATCGATGTCCAGTTCGAACTGGTGGATGGATTTAATAATTTTTTTCAACTTTTTGTCCGACTCGAGCTCTTCGCGATGCACTGATAGCCCGTGGGTAATCACTTTGTAGGCTGTTTTCTCGAGCAGACGCAGGGATTCGTCGAGCAATGCCTTGAGCCCCGTCTGGGGGTAGTTCAGCGACGCTTTGTCGAGAAAATGTGGCTGCTCGATAACAACTTTTTGCGGCTCGTCTTTCGGCACCATGTACTTCACCACGCGCCCGATGGTCGGGATTAACTGGATCATCAGCGTCGTGTTGACGATGTTGAAGGTGGTGTGGAACAGCGACAGCGCGACCGGGATAGCCGCCGCCTGGACGAAGGGGGAATTCCCTTCGAGCTGTTCGACAATGTAAGCAATACCCTGCAGAAAGGGCAGAAACAATACCAGCATCCAGACTACGCCGAAGATGTTGAATATAAAATGAGCCCGGGCAGTACGCCGTGCGCGGTAGTTGGCGACAATTGCCGCCAGGTTTGCCGTGATGGTGGTGCCGATGTTTTCGCCCAGTACCATGGCCGCGGCCATTTCGAACGGTATCCAGCCCTCGAAGCACATAATGATCGTGATCGCCATGGTCGCGGACGATGATTGTATGATTACCGTCAGCAGGGTGCCGATAAACATGAAAAGAATAATCGAAAAGTAACCCTTGTTGGTGTAGTCGCTGAGAAAGGCCAGCGCCTCCGGGCTGGATTTCAGATCGGGTACCGAATCTTTAAGGTATTGCAGGCCGATAAACAGGATCGCAAAACCGACGATAAAAAACCCCCAGTGGCGCAGGTTCTTTTTTTTGCTGAAACTGAGCAGAAACCCCAGGCCAACCAGCGGAATCGCGATGGCCGCCATGTTTACCTTGAATCCAAGCAGGGAAATCAGCCACGCCGTGACCGTGGTGCCGATGTTGGCGCCCATTATGACGCCGATCGATTCCGTCAGGGATAGCAGCGAAGCGTTAGCGAAACTGACTACCATCAAGGTTGTCGCGGAAGAAGACTGGATCACCGCGGTGATGACAAAGCCCGTGCCCACCGCAAACAGTCGATTGGACGTCGCCGTGGCCAGGACGTTTCGCATCCGATCCCCGGCAAGCTCCATCAGCGCGTCACTCATGACCTTCATGCCGTAGAGAAACAGCCCGAGCGAGCCGAGTAGCGTAAGAAAATCGAAGAAACTATAGTCCATTGCGAACCTGGATCAACCTCTCATGCCGTTACAGTAGATGAAATGCACCGATAACTCCAGAAAGCAGGTTAACGACCACCCGGCCTGCGACAAGGCTGTTACTTCCATGCCGGATCCTGAGCGCTCGATGTCTCGTGATGGATGCCTCATATCAACATCTCGGGTGCGGCCAGCATGAGTACCCCCAGCGTGAATATGACCAGGCCGCTGATTAGCTTCAACCAGCGCCCCTGGCGCTCCTGCAGTTTGAGCTTGCTAAGCGTAAACACGGTCAGCGCGACCATCAGCGCGTCGTCGAAGATATAGGCGAGATTGTAGAGCAGCAGGTAACCGTAATAGCGTGGCGTTGGCATGGGATGCAGGCTCAGCAGTTGCGTATAAAGTGCCGGCAGGCCGGCCGTGCACAATAGTTCGACCATGTTAACCATCACGGCAACGACGGTCACGCCGGTCAGCGCCGCCCACAGTGACTGTGCATGCAGAACGTTTCGCACCCGCGCGTAAAGCGTCGGTTTGACGCTGTCACTGATGCTGAGTGAAATACCCTTGCCGAAGGCAAAGAAATCCTTGAGGTGGATCAGGCCGATCGATATCGCCAGGATAGCGATGGTCATCTGCAGCCAGCGGGCGAAACCGATGATTAAAAACAGGTTGAGCCAGGCCGCCATAAACACGAAGTAAACCAGGCCGCTGACGAAGACGAAGGTCCCTGCAATCAAAACGATGCGCCGCCGGTCACGGATGTTGACCAGGATCGATAACAAGAATAACAGGACCCACATGGCGCAAGGATTGAAACCGTCGATCAAGCCGAGGACAAGGGTAAAGGCAGGCAAGCCGAGCTGATCGAGGGTAAAGGCTCCGAATGGCGTCGCGATCCGATAGCCCTGCGGGTTATCCGCGGGATCTGTCAATTGACCTTCGATCCAGTCGCCGCTACCCGCGGCCTCGGAAAAACCCGCGTAAAAAGAATCACAGATCAGGAACGAGGGCACCCCGGGACGATCGATGCCGTGTTGTCGGCTGAGATCCAGTAACTCCTGTCGTGCCTGTGGGTCCGAACCGACCTCGTGGTAACGGATGACCAGATCGGGATAGCGATCTTGCAGGTTGTCCAGGTAAAGCTTCGCATCGGCACAATGCGGGCAACCGTCGCGCAGGTATACATCCATGGCCGGGCACGCCAACCCGCCTGCCGCCAGGGCCGGGGAGCCGAGCACGAGCAATAACAGTAACGCGACTAAGCGCAAATTTCAGCCGGCGGCTTGCAAACGTCTGCCAGGCAAGCTTTATCGATCGCCTGGTTCAGGGACGGGTTCTGGCTTCACGCCTGCGTTGTTGATCGACCAGGTGCACGATGTCGATGAATACTTCGCTGACCAGATCCAGCACGTCGTCAACCGTCAGGATGCCGACCAGCGCCTCGTCGATGTCGACGACGGGTAGCCGGCGAATACCCTTGTCACGCATGATTTCTATGGCGTGCATCAGGTCGTCGTCCTCGTTCACGGTGGTCAACTCGTAACTCATCGCGTCTCCCGCCCGCAAGATTTCAGGGTCGGCGGATTTGGCGACGATCTCTAGCGCGATATCGCGATCGGTCAGGATGCCTTTGGGAATCTGTTTGCCATGCTGTGACTTAACGATGATGACATCGCCGACATGATACTCACGCATGATCCTGGCCGTCTCGGTGATAGATTTGTCTTCCTCGACGACGACAACCTCGCGATTACAATATTCACCTACGCGCATGACGCTCTCCTTTATGTATTTATAACAATAGTTGGATTATGCTACCGCCAACTCGAACCTGCCTTGTTGACTGGAGTCAAATCCTGGGCAACGCGTTTGAATTAACATAGATATATAAACCCCAGCCGGTCAGAGGAATGCTCTCGGTAACGGACCAGTCGAGATTTTTAACGCATTCGATTTTTTGTGATGTGGCCGAGGATATTTTTGACAAACAAACTGTACTTTAGTGACTCTCGGGTCCGTGAATTGGGTAGGCGTCTGGCATGAAAATACTCGAAGCATTCGAGGTAATCGAAACGCTCGGGGTTCCTTACCTGAAGGAACTCTCGACCTTTGGTGCGCTCTCCGAAGAGATGATCCTCGACCTGTTGCAGCACGGCCGGATCGCGCATCTCGAAAAAGGCGAATATATTGCCCATTTCGGCGAGGAAGCCGCGGATTTTCAGGTGGTGCTAAAGGGCACGCTTGCCTACTACAAGCGCTTCGAGGGGCACGATGTCCTGACGCGCCATTTCAGGCGGGGTGAGCAGATTGGCTTCGACGAAATGATTGGGCTGATCGCGCGCGACGGCACCGATGTTGCCGCCGAAGACTGCCTGATCCTGAATATCAGCAGCGGCCAATTTTATAAATTACACGTCGATCATCCGGCCGAGTTTGGTATATTCATGCTCAACCTGGCGCGCGAACTTGCACGCGAAATCGAATTGCTCGAGGATGTTATCGGTAAGGGTACCGGCTGGCAGGTGGAGAACACCGGTTAAGCTCGCCACGTCAGCGGGTGTATTGCGCCCGGATAGCCGAGCGGTCATTTGCAGTCGTCGGGTTGTAGGTGAAACCGGGACTTTCACGAGGTATAGATAATGAGTGAACGACAGTCATTGCGCGTCGACGGCCAGCGGCTTTGGGACAGTATCATGGCGCTCGCCGAAATCGGGCCGGGTCAGCACGGGGGTTCCTGTCGCCTGGCGTTAACCGATGAGGATCGCGAGGGCCGGGATCTTTTCGTTCGCTGGTGCGAGGAAATTAACTGCAGCATCGAAATCGACGACATGGGGAATATTTTTGCGCGCCGCGAGGGGCGCGACAATAGCCTGGCGCCCGTCGTTGCCGGCAGTCATCTCGACACGCAGCCGCACGGCGGCAAGTTCGACGGCATCTACGGCGT
>CAMYON010000021.1:4654-60324 GCA_947260025.1 uncultured Gammaproteobacteria bacterium | reverse complement strand
AACGATATCACCACCGAGGCGCCGCTCGAAGCGGTCGTCTGGACCAACGAGGAAGGCTCCCGTTTCGCCCCGGCCATGATCGCCTCTGGCGTCTATGCCGGGCTGTTCGAAAAGGAGTACGCCTGGTCGCGCGCCGACAGCGAGGGTAATACCATTGGCGATGAATTGAAGCGCATTGGCTATATGGGCGATGTGTCCTGCGGCGAACATGCGATCGGCGCGCTGCTGGAAGCGCACATCGAGCAGGGGCCGATCCTCGAAGCCGAGCAAAACCAGGTCGGCGTGGTGATCGGCGGACAGGGACAGAAATGGTTCGATCTGCGGCTCAGGGGGCAGGATTCGCATGCGGGCTCGACACCGATGCAGGGCCGGCGCGATGCGCTGGTCGCGGCCGCCGAAATTATCTCGATGGTGCGAACCCTGGCGCTGGATTTTGCGCCGCACGCGGTAGCCACGGTCGGGGAAATGTCGGTGCAACCCAATTCGCGCAACACGATTCCGGGCGAAGTGTTCCTGACGATCGATATTCGGAATCCGGACGAGACTGAATTGGCCCGGATGGCGAGTGTATTGCGCGCCTGCGTCATCGATTGCGTCGATAACAACGGGGTCGAATGCGATCTCGATGAAATCTGGGATAAGCCCCCGGTCAAGTTCGACTTCGATTGCATTGCCGCGGTCGAACGCGCTACCCGGGATCTCGGTTACAGCCACCAGCAAATTGTCTCGGGTGCCGGTCACGACGCCTGCCAGGTATGCCTGGTTGCGCCGACCTCGATGATCTTCGTGCCCTGCGCCGGCGGGCTAAGCCACAACGAGGCCGAAAGCGCCGAGCCTGCCGATCTCGAGGCCGGCTGCAACGTGTTGCTGCACGCGATGATGAACCTGGCCGACCGCAAGCCTGCCTGAAGCGGTAATTACCGGGTTTTGGATGATTTGACCGGCTGGTAGAACCGGTCGGGCATGACCACCAGCTTGCCGACGTAGCCCTTGGCCATGAAGTCGGTTTGCGCGCGGTGAAAATCGCTCAAGCGATAGGTAGCAAACAGGTTAGGGCTGATTTTGCCAGCTTCGATGTAATCCACCAGCCGACGGAAGGCCGCGCGCGTGCCCTGCGACGAGCCGTGAATTTCGAGATGTTTCAGGTACAAAGTACGCAGGTCGAGTTCCACCACGGGGCCGGCGAAGGCGCCGGCGGTCGTATACCTGCCCTCGGGGCGCAGCAGGTTGATCAAATCTTTGAACAGCGGGCCGGCGACGACGTCGGCAACGACATCGACCGGTTCGCCGTGCAGCAGGGTTTTGACCTGTTCCACCCAGTCGCCCTCGTCACGCAGCGCCACGGCCTCGGCGCCCAGTGCCGCGACCGCGGCGGCCTTGTCCGAGCTGGTAATCGCGTAGGGAATGGCGCCGCGCGCCCGGCATAGCTGTATCAGTCCGCCGCCGACGCCACCGGCCGCGCCGCTGATCAACACCCGCTCGCCGGCGGCGACCCGGGCCCGGTCCAGCATGTGCTCCCCGGTCAGGTAAGCGCAGCAGAATGTGGCCAGTTCGGCGTCCGTCATCGGGCTGTCTACCCCGTGCGCGTTCGCCGCCGGTACCTTGCAATATTCCGCGTAACCACCATCGGCGCCGTGCCCGATATAGTCGATGTCGGCGAGGCTGTCGCCGTCGGTGTTGTAAATACTGAAATCCACCATGACGCGCTCGCCGATGCGCGTCGCATCGACAGCGTCACCGACCGCGACGATCTTGCCGACGGTATCGGCGCCCTGAATGCGCGGGAATTCGAGCGTGGGTTTGCCACGTCGCCACGAGGCTACCGCGTCCGGATCGTCATCGGTACCGTAGGCACCCTGGCGCACCCAGACGTCGGTATTGTTCATGCCGCAGGCATGGACTTCGATCAGGACCTCGTTGGCCGCGGCGGTCGGAACCGGGTAATCCATGTATTGCAGCTTGTCGAGATCGCCGTGGCCAGTAAGCACGACCGCTTTCATGGTGTCAGGCGGTTTTCCCATAGTGAGCTAGCCGCCGCGCTGCTGGTCGATGTGCTCGGCCAGCAAGCACAGGATTTCGAACATGGTCGTCACCGCTACCAGCGCGGTGTTGCCCGATGGATCGAACGGCGGTGACACCTCGACTACGTCGCCACCAACCAGGTTGAGGCCGCGCAGTCCGCGAATCATTTTAAGTGCATCGTAAGTGGTAATGCCGCCGATCTCCGGGGTGCCGGTGCCGGGCGCGTAAACCGGGTCCAGCGCGTCGACGTCAAAACTGATATAGGTCTTGCCGTCGCCGACCACGCGTCGCGCTTCGGCGACGACCGCGTCGACACCGAGATCGTTGTATTCCTCGATCTCGATCACGCGAATACCCTGTTCCAGCCCCCAGTCCTTGTCGCGGTCGCTGTATAGCGCGCCGCGGATTCCGATTTGCACGGTGCGCTTCGGGTCCAGCAAACCTTCCTCGATGGCGCGTCGAAACGGGGTGCCGTGGGTGTACTTCGATTCACCGAAATAGCGGTCGAGGGTGTCGGTATGCGCGTCGAAATGTACCATGCCGACGGGTTCGTCGCGGCACAGCGCGCGCATGATCGGCAGGGTAATCAGGTGGTCGCCGCCCGCGGTCAGCGGTACGATGCCCTGCGCAACCACGTCCGAGTAAAAACCCGTCACCCGGGCAAGGGTGTCCTCGATGTCGACCGGGTTGACCGGGGTATCGCCGAGGTCAGCACAATTGCACAGCTCGAACGGCATGATGCCGGTGGCGTGATGCGCGTTGCGCGCCATCGTCGACAGGTCGCGGATCTGGCGCGGCCCGTGGCGGGCGCCGGCGCGGTTGGTGGTGCCGCCATCCCAGGGGACGCCAATCAGGCCGATATCGACCTCGTCGGCGTCGGCCGGCGCCACGTAGGGCAGGCGCATAAAGGTGGCGATACCGGCGAAGCGCGGCAACTCGTCACCGGGAATGGGCTTGTAGGATTCGGGTTTCGGGCTCATTTCGCTACTCCAAATAAAATAACTATACAGGCTGGATTGACGCCGAGGTAGCTGAAACAATAGAGTTCAGCTTTTGTATTACAGCAGCCCGACTGAATCAACTTGCAAAGCATCAACCTGTTCAAGCCCCCGCGGCACCTGCGTAACGCCCACATCCAGACGGTGCTGAATAGCCAGGGTCCGCGCAAGCTGCGTGCCAAAATGATACAGCAGCGCCTGTCGACGCAGCAGCTCGAGCTGCGGGCAGAGGACGGCACGCTGCTGCTGGTGGAACTCGATCTGGCCGTGTCGCCGCGCGCGGCGCTGGTGGTGTTGCTGCACGGCTGGGAGGGATCGAGCCGGTCGTCCTATATAATCACCACCGCGGCGCGGTTGCTGGAACAGGGTTACGATGTATTGCGCATAAACCTGCGCGACCACGGCGACTCGCATCATCTCAACCGGGAACTGTTCAACTCGACGCGCACCCCCGAGGTGGCGAGCGCGCTGCAGGGCTTTGTCGGTACCCACGACTACGAGCGGGTTTATCTCGTCGGCTATTCGCTGGGCGCGAGTTTCGCGCTGCGTATTGCCGCGGATAGCGGCGTCGCGCTCGGTCTCGGTGCCGCCATCGGCGTTTGTCCGCCCACCGACCCGGCGCGAGTGATGGATGCACTGAATCACGGTTTCTTTGCCTACGAGCGATACTTCTTCAAAAAATGGCGGCGGTCGCTGCAGCTCAAACTGGAGCACTTTCCGGAGCTGGGCTACGCCGAGGAACTCGCGCAGGCCAGGTCGCTGGACGATTTGAACCGGATGTTCATCCCGCGGCATACCATTTACGACGAGGTGGATGACTATTTCGCGGCCTATGCGCTGATCGGTAGCCGGCTGGCATCGCTCGAAGTGGCATCGACCATCATCGCTTCCGAGGACGATCCGATCATACCCGTGGAAGACCTGGCGCGTATCGATCCGATCGAAACGCTAAGCATCGAAACCAGCCGTTACGGCGGACATTGCGGCTTTATCGAAAGCCTGGGAGCGCGCAGCTGGGTCGAGGATCGCATCCTGCAGATATTGCGGCAATCGGCAGCGACCTGACTAAGCTTCAGCCTTACAGGGCTATGCCGCATCAGTAGTTGAGCGGGATATAGCCTGCCTCCTCGATCAGGGCCTGGCCACCTCGAGGATTGAGTACGAAGTTGATGTATTTGAGCGTCTTGCCCCTGGGCCATCCGTTGGTAAACATGAATAGCGGCCGACTGATCGGGTAACTGCCGTCGCGCAGCGAGCGACTCGAACCCATGATTCCATTGACTCGCAGCGGTTTGACCCGGGCGTTGAGATAGGCCAGGCTGATATAGCCAATTGCGTCGGGCTCTTCTGCAACCGCGCTAACGACATCGCTGCTCGCGTGTTTCAGCGGTATACTGCTAATGCTGTTGGCCTGATTCATCACCAGGTGGTGCCATACGTCGTGCGTGCCGGACGCGGTATCCCGCGAGATCACCTGTATTTTTCGGTCTGGTCCGCCGAGTTGGCGCCAATTACTGATCTGCCCCAGGTAAATGTTTTTCAATTGAGACAGGCTTAGATTGTCTACTGGATTGGCCCTGTGGACCACGGGAAGTATGCAGTCGTAGCCAATACGGAATGGAACTGGATAAATATCGCGTTCCCGAGCCAGTTGTAATTCCGGATCGGGGATAAATGTAGAGCTGGTCGCTATATCCGCCGCACCCTGCAGCAGCTCCCTGATGCCTTCGACTGAACCGTTACCGCTAACTTGAACCTTAACACCCGGATTTTCCTGCTCGAATTCCGCACCGATGCTGAGCGCAATTGGCATGATCGTGGTCGATCCCTTGATCAACAGTTTTTCGTTTTCTGCCGCGTTTACATTGTTGAATGCCAACAGGCAAAATAGCCCCAGTACACTGACCGCATGCGGTAGGCGGCGTAATTCGATGGGCTGAAAAATTGGGTACATTAAGATAAACAAGTCCTGCAGGCGCAATACTGTCGTATCAATGAGTGAGAATATTACAGCGCTTTAATCAATTCTAATCAAATATTTTACCAGTGGCGGGAGACACTGGATTTGATCTAAAGCAACAAGCCAACCGACAATTGCCTCGGCAACAAATCCCAGCGCAGGAACTGCCAGCCGAACAGGGCGCGACTCGAATTCGAGAACAATTGCACCGTGGCGTGTACCGGCACGATGGCGGCCGGCGGCAGAAATCCGGGCATGATCGCGATCAGCATCATGCCGCCGCCGATACCGGTGATTGCGGTCAGCGTCGAGGTCGCGGATGCGACCAGGATCAGCAAAATGTCATTGATCATTTTGCACAGGCAGATGGGCGGTCAACTGCAGGCTGACACCTAAGAAAATAGAATTAAGGCCTCGGAACGAAGTTCCGGGCTGCCCGGGAGGTCGGAGTGACCGACCGGTTTCGGCGAAACCTAGTTGTAACCCAGAATCACGACCTGCTCGACGCCGTCTTCGTCGGTCTTGTCGCGTTCGATGTGCTCCAGCCCGTGTTGTTCTTTCTGCACGTAGCGAGGATCGCCGTAATAGGAGTTGTCCGGTGCCATGCCCCAGGGTGACGAGATCAGTGATTCGAACGCCGGAGCCGTTGATTTTTTGCCCATTGAGATACCTAGCCCTGATACTTGATAAGTTAGCGAATATTATTATCAACCTACATTTAAAGGCGAGCTTAACTCTCTGATAAATAAAAACAAGTGTAATTTTTTGACAGTTTTGGACAGGCGGTCGGTTTTTGCCCCTGGACGGTCAATTTTCGAACAGGTCCATTTGTCCGCTGGCGTCGGTCAGGTCGATCAGGCGTGCGCCGATGCCAAGCAACCGCACCGGCACCTGGCCGCGCTGCCAGGCTTCTTCGCACAGCATCGCGTAATCGTCGTAACTGGGTTCGGTTTGCCGACGCTCTATCGTGGTCTGGTTGAAGTCGAAGAACTTCATTTTGAGGAAGCAATTCTGAATACGGTAATCTTCGTCGAGCCGCTGCAGGCGTTGCTGCAGTGATTCGAGCAGCGCCGGAATCTGCTGCTGGCAGCTTTCTAGATCGGGCAGGTCCTGGTCGTAGGTGTTCTCTACGCTAACCGATTTGCGCCGCCATTCGGAGACCACCGGGCGCTCGTCGATACCGTGCGCGAGTTTGTGGATGTGCTCGCCGAACTGGCCGAATTGCTGCACGAACTGGTAGATATCGTGGCGCCGCACGTCGCCGCAGGTTCTAATGCCCTGCTGCTCGAGCCGCTCCGCGGTGACCTTGCCGACGCCCCAGATGCGATTGACCGGCAGCGCCTCGAGAAAATCATCGACCCGATCCGGAGTCACGACATATTGCCCGTTAGGTTTGTTCCAGTCGCTTGCGACCTTGGCAATAAACTTGTTGGGCGCGATGCCGGCAGACACGGTAATGCCGATGCGCTCGGCGATGCGCTGGCGGATTTCCTGCGCGATCAGGGTCGCGCTGCCGCGACAGCGCGGGCAGGCGGAGACGTCGAGGAAGGCCTCGTCCAGCGACAACGGCTCGATCAACTCGGTGTACTCGGCGAAGATTTCGTGCATCTGGCGTGAAGCCTCGCGATACACCGACATGCGCCCGGGGATCAGGATGAGCTGCGGGCAGCGCTTGATCGCGGTCGCGCTCGCCATCGCCGAATGCACACCGAACTTGCGCGCCTCGTAGCTCGCGGTCGCTATCACCCCGCGGCGAGTGGCGCTACCGCCGACCGCAATCGGTTTGCCGCTGAGCGCAGGATTGTCGCGCACCTCGACCGCGGCGTAGAAGCAGTCGGCGTCGATATGAATAATCTTGCGCTGGAGTTGCGTTGTTGAATTCACTGGTTATCGACTTGCTTCGAGCTTCCGGCTGGGTAAGAATCGTCGCATGACAGGCGAGGCCAGGCGATGACGGAAAAAGTATTTTACCAAGACAGTTACCAGAAGACACTGAACAGTGAAGTGGTCGATGTGCTCAATAACGGCGTCGTGCTGGCGGCCACCATTTTTTACCCGCTGGGCGGTGGACAGCCGGGCGATACCGGGCGCCTGACGATCGACGGCCGCGATTATCGCGTGGTCGATACACGCTACGCGCCGGATCGAGTCAATATCGTGCATTTCCTCGAAGACGCCGACCTGGGCGAGATTCATGCGGGTGATCCGGTCGAGATGGAAATCGACTGGGAGCGTCGGCACCGCCTGATGCGCATGCATACCAGCATGCACCTGGTATGTTCGTTGATTAGCGCGCAGGCCACCGGCGGTGCCGTCGGGGAGACCGAGAGTCGGCTCGATTTCGACCTGCAGGGCGAGGTCGTCGACAAGGAAAAACTGACCGCCGATTTAAACGCGTTGGTGGCGAAGGCGATCCCGGTCGATATCGGCGCCATCACCGACGAAGAGCTGGATCGGAACCCGGGGCTGGTACGTACCATGTCGGTACAGCCGCCACGCGGCCATGGCACCATCCGCACCATCACCATCGAGGACACCGACTATCAACCCTGCGGCGGCACCCACGTGCGCAATACCGCCGAGATTGGCGAGCTTTTGGTCACGGGTCTCAAGAACAAGGGCAAGCAAAACAAGCGTATCAGTCTCGCGCTGGTGGAACCATAGCCGGGACGGGATGTCGAAACCGTCACGGTGAATCCGGAACCTCGCGACATGCGTACAAATCAGTGCCTTTTCAAATCCCCGGAGTATTGATTCGATGAGTTCTAGCGCAAGGATATGCCTGCTTTCGCTGTTTTTGTTATTGCCGCTCGTTGGCCTGGCCCAGGGCGAGGCCTCCGGCAGCAGCTGTGATCACCATGTAGCGCAATGGCTGGACCCGGCGAACGGAGAGGTGCTCGACAATCGGCAGATTTTCGAACGCTTGTCCGCTACCCGTATCGTCCTGCTGGGCGAGACGCACACCTCGGCTGCGCATCACCGCTGGCAGCACTACATGCTGGCGGCGCTGCATTCGCGCAACGCCAACATGATGGTGGGATTCGAAATGCTGCCGCGCCGGGCGCAGCCGTCGCTCGACGCCTGGGGGGCGGGGCGCTTGAGCGAACAGGAATTTCTCGAACAATCGGAATGGCGCAAGGTGTGGGGCTATGATGCCGGGCTTTACTTACCTTTACTGCAGTTTACCCGGCAGAATCGCCTGACCGCGCTGGCTTTGAATATCGATCGTGAGCTGGTGTCCCGGGTGGGGCAGCAAGGCTGGAACGGGATCGATGAAGCAGATCGCATGGGCCTGTCGACCCCGGCCCCGGCGAGCGATGATTACCGCGATTCACTGGCGCAATTGTATGCTTACAAGCAGACCCTCGGTAACGAAGCCGAAGGCGAGGAGCCGGACATCGACGAGATCAAGCGCAGTGACGCTTTTTCCTATTTTGTCGAAGCGCAATTAACCTGGGACCGTGCCATGGCTGAAGCCCTGGCCGCCGCGCACCGGCGCGACCCGACGGCGATTGTCGTCGGCATCGTCGGTAGTGGTCACCTCGAGTTCGGCTACGGCATTCCGCATCAACTGGCCGATATGGGCATCGACGATGTCGATGTGCTGTTGCCCCTCGATGCCACCGATACCTGCGATCCGCTGCCGATCGACCTCGCGACCGCAGTATTCGTCGTTGACGCCGAAGAACAGGCGGCGGCCCCGGCGCGTCCGCGCTTGGGGATCATCATCGAGGACGGGGATAACGGCGTGCGCGTGATGCAGGTGATCGACTACAGCGTCGCCGCCGCCACCGGCATCCGCGAGGGTGACGTGATCCAGGCGGCAGCCGGTTTCGAAACCCGGTCGACGACTGCCCTGATCGAAGTCATTCAGCGACAGGCGCCGGGTACCTGGCTGCCGCTGGAAGTGCGTCGCGACGACGAGACCCTGGAAATGACAGCCAGGTTTCCGCAGACCTTTGACTAAGCTCCTGCCAAAATTATTTGCGCTGCTGCTTATCCTGCCGAGCGGCATGCTGGCGGCGCAGGCCGCGCCGCCAACGTCGCACGATATAGAGCTGACGCTCTCCCCCGCAAGCGGCGCGATTGAAATCAGGGACAGAGTGGTTGTTGCAGGGCGTGATCGGTTTGTTTTCATACTCGCGCCCTGGATCGCCATCGACCGGGTTACGCTCGATGGCACTGCCGTGAGCGCGCAGCGCCAGGATCGTGGCTATGTTGTCGAGCTGCCGGACAGCGGCCGTCACGAGATCCGGTTTGAGCTGAAGGGTAGGCTGCCAGTCCGTGGTACAGGGCAGGCCGCGCCAGCCCATGGCAGCAGCGGTAGCGACGGAACCTACCTTCCGGCCGGCGATGCCTGGATACCGCATGACTGGTCGGGGCCCGTCGAGTATCGCCTGGCCGTTCGCGTGCCCGCCAACCAGCGCGCGGTCGCCACCGGTAAACTGGTGACGGAAAGCACCGAGGACGATACTTACCTGGCGACATTCGAAGCCGGGCAGGCCGGTGAGCCGCCATCGTTGTTTGCCGGCCCTTACCAGGTAAACGAACGTCGGGTAAACGGGCTGCGCCTGCGAACCTACTTTCACGCCGACCTGGTTGGGATGGCCGATACTTATCTCGATGCTGCCGCTAATTATATCCAGCGATACGATAACGTTATCGGAGCCTATCCCTACGACGACTTTCACGTTATCTCGGCGCCTTTGCCGGTGGGCCTCGGATTTCCCAACCTGACTTATGTCGGGCGCCAGGTGATTCCCCTGCCATTCATGCGCGGGCGATCGTTGGCCCACGAGGTGCTGCATAACTGGTGGGGCAACGGGGTTGCGGTCGATTACGCCGATGGTAACTGGGCCGAGGGCTTGACCACCTTTATGGCCGACTATGCGCTCGAGCAGGACAAGGGCGAGGCGGCCGCGCGCAGCATGCGGATCAGATGGTTGCGCGATTATGCCGCACTGCCGGCTGATCGCGACCAGCCGGCACGCGCTTTCAAATCCAAGCACCACCAGGCTTCACAGGTGATCGGCTATAACAAGGTCGCCTTCGTTTTTCATATGCTGACCCTGGAAATCGGCCAACCCGCTTTCGATGCGGGCCTGCGCCTGTTCTGGGAACGGCATCGCTACGGCGTGGCGGGCTGGTCCGAACTGCAGGCCGCGTTCGAGCAAAGCGCCGGCAGGGAACTCGACTGGTTCTTCAGGCAATGGCTCGATCGCCGCGGTGCCCCGCGGCTGAACCTTGGCGCCCATCGAGTCGAACAGCTGGAAGATGGCTTTCGCACCAGCGTGGAAATCCTGCAGCCGGTTTCCGGCTACCGCTTCAGGCTGCCGGTACTGCTGCAAACCGTCGATGGCCACGAGCGCCACGAGATAACCGTTAGCGAAAACCTGACCCGGGTCGAATGGGTAACCAGCTCGAAACCGCGCTCTCTCCATTTCGATCCCGATAGCGACCTGTTCCGCTTGCTGCAGCGAGACGAAACCCCGCCGA
This sequence comes from uncultured Gammaproteobacteria bacterium, assembly GCA_947260025.1. Classification (GTDB taxonomy): domain Bacteria; phylum Pseudomonadota; class Gammaproteobacteria. The sequence continues at coordinate 49,848 of CAMYON010000021.1, read as the reverse complement.
TACTGCGCGATGTCACGCTGAATCCGAAGACGGTGACCATGATCGGATCCACCGATACCGAGTTCGATCGGGTCGCGCGCGACCTGGCGGCAAGGTTGATGGATGTCGAGGCGCGTTTCGAAACGCTGGATCTGCGGCGCGGTATCGATCTGCCGTTGTTGCTGATCACGACCAGCGACGATCTGGCGCCACAGCTTGCGCAGCTGAAGTTGGAACGACCGACAGAGCTGGCGGCCCTCGGCACTTCCGCCGCGGCCTGGACCGCGCGCCTCGAAAGCGGCGCCCCGGTGCTGGTGATTAGCGCGGACGATGCGGCGACGCTGCAAACGCTGCTGCGGCCATTACCGCACTACGGCGGGCAGAGTTACGTGTTGTTCGAAGCCGGGCGCGCCGCCAGTCGCGGCATCTGGCCGGTGACGCGCGGCCCGCTGTATCTCGACCTGGGCGGCAGCTAGCCCGCGGCCTGCAGCTTGCGCGCCACCCACTGGTGGAAATGATGGGTCGGATTATCCATCGCCGGTGAAAACACGCCACCGCCATAACCGGGCGACAGCCTGCCGCGCTGCATACCCTCGACCGCGTCGATATCCTCGCTGAATACCATGCGCCAGGATTCGAGCGTCGCGCTGCGGCTGGCGGCATGCTCGTCGTTCAGCGCCTCGTCGCCAACGTAATACAGCCGCAGGTGCTCGATCGAGCGGTCGCAGGCGACCGGCTCGACGATCATCGCAAACGCGTGATCGGCCTGGATGCCGAGCAGCACGTTAGGATAAAAGGATACGTACTCCGCCTGCTCGAGTTTTTCTTGCGGCCATTCCGGAAACCTCGGTAAAGCGGTGCCGGCCTGGTCGTACAGTCGATAGGCGTAACTGCCCTGGCCGCCGAAGTCGTCGCCGTACATGATGTGGTAGTGATCTTCCAGGCGCGAGTAAGTGTTGAGACCCGGGTGAATCCAGGGCAGGTGGTAACTCTCACAATAGTTTTCAACCGCCAGCTTCCAGTTCGACTTGACCTCGATCTGCATTCCCTTGCCGTTGGCAGCGGTGCGCAACCGATCCAGACCGGTGCTGCCGAGGAAGGGGATCCATTTATCGGTCAGCGGCTGGATGTAGGTTTCGAAATCGGGCGCGTCGCCCGACAGGTTGATGAAGACGACATCCATCCACACCACGCTGCGAACCGGCTTCAGTCCGTGGTCACAGTGATTGAAACCCTCGGATTTCTGTTGACCGATTCCGCCCAGGTGGGGTGTTCCCTTGAGTTCGCCGTCGAGGTTGTATGACCATGAATGGTACTTGCAGCGCAGTGCGCCCTGAACCTCCATTTCGTCATGCACCAGGATCATGCCGCGGTGGCTGCAGACGTTATGGAAGACCTTGATCTCGTCCTGCTTGTTGCGCAGGATTACCAGCGGCAGTCCCATGAAATCGACCGGTTTGACGTAGCCTTTCTTTGGCAGATCGCTGGCAAACCAGAGCCCGGCCCAGCTCTTGCCGAGCACGTGATCGCGTTCGTAAGCGAGGAAGTCGTTGCTGGTATAAGCCTGGTTTGGCAGGCCGCTGGCCTTTTCTATCGGTTGCAGGATCGCGTCCAGCGCAATCCCTGGTGCTGTAGACTGGTTCATAGGTCTAATCCTCAATATCAAGCCCGGGTAGAGCTGGATGGTATTTAATCTTATACATTGCGCTGAAAACGAGTATTTGGCAATATTAAAAATCTTCTTTTAGCCTTTACCTGAGATCAACCCTATTTCGTGGCGCGACGCTATTACCAGTTACCCAGCCTGACCAGCCTGAATACCTTCGACGCCTGTGCGCGTCACGGCAGCTTCACCGCGGCCGCGAGCGAACTCGGCGTAACGCTGGGCGCTGTTAGCCGCCAGGTCAAGGGGCTCGAAGCCGAGCTCGACTGCCCGTTATTCCTGCGTCACCATCGCGGCGTCGAACTGACCCCGGAAGGTATCGATCTGTTCCAGGTGCTGAGCTCGAGCTTCCAGCAAATCGGGCGCCTGTGCCAGGAGTTCAAGAATCGAGCGCAAAGCTCCGACGTGACGATTGCGGCGACCACCGCGTTTGCATCGCTATGGCTGATGCCGCGGCTCGGCGGATTCTGGCGGCAGTACCGCGATATCAACCTGAATCACGCGATTTCGGACAATCCCTCGGATGCCGGCTTCGTCAATGCCGATATCCGTATTCGATACGGTGACGGCAGCTGGCGCGGGGAGCAGGTGGCCAGGCTGTTCGATGATCGGATTTACCCGGTATGTGGCGCGGAATTCGCGGCCCAGCATGAATTGCGGCATCCCGAAGATCTGTTGCAGTTCCCGCTGTTGCAGCTCGACAGTGTCGATCCGGCCTGGACCGGCTGGGATGCCTGGCTGCGCGAGTTTGGTTGCGATGGTTCGCGGGCAAATTTCAGGCGTTTCAATAACTACGTGGTGGCGTTACAGGCGGCCGAGGAAAACCAGGGTATCGTGCTGGGCTGGCATTCACAGGTGGAAAGCCTGGTGCAGCGCGGCAAGTTGCTGCGACTGGGCGAATTCGAAATCGACGCGCCGGGTTCTTTCTACCTGACCTGGGACGCGAATCGCCCGCTTTCGGATTCCGCCCGACGCCTGCGTGACTGGCTCCTCGAAATCGGCAAGCAGTAATCGATAGATTCCACCCGCACCCGGCTCAGTGTTTTGTTTTTTGTTTTTGTTTGGCGAGATAGGTCAGGGCCTTGCTGGTCAGCATGACTGCCGATTTGAACTTGATGTAGGTGACCTTGTCGAGCTTGTTGACCGCCTGCGAGCGATCGGCGTAGATCATCCCCATGGGTTTACCGTCGACCTGGTAGGGCATCAGGTAAAAACTTTCATGCAGGAAAGCCGCCTTGAACCGGTTCGGCAGCGCGGCCTCGTATTTCTTGTAACTTTCCGGTTCGACCCAAAGCGCCTGGGATTTTGTGACCAGGGAATTCAGTACGCCCGCTTTGCCGATATCGGTGACCAGGGTCCGGATCGGCGAATGCTCGTCGATACCCTTGCCGGCGCGTGTGCCGAGCTTGGTTTTGTCGGGTGACAGCAGCATCAGCGCGACGCGCGTCAGGTGCAGGTCGTCATGGAGGTGCCCGAGCAGCAAATCGAGTAATTGCGCCTGGGTCGGATTTTGCGTGCGCAGCAGGGACTTGATGCTGGTTTCGAATTCGTGCCCACCGGGTTCGGGCTTGATCTCAAGCCTGGGCGCCGGCTTCGCCGGCCGTTCGAGATCGGGCAGCATGATGAGCCTGGACGCCGCCGGCAGCACATCGTCGAACGGGCTGGAACGCGCGCAGTCGATGGCGATCTGCTGCAGCCGGCGCTCGAAACCCTCGACTGACTGGTTCAGATAAGCGGCGCAGACTTCCTCGGTCGCCTTCATCGCCGAGTGATACCAGCCGACTTCGGCCTGGTGGGAGATGTCCGCGGCCATTTGAATCAAACGCGCCTTGCGTCCCGAGGGGATGTTTTCGTCGAGCGACTCGCTAACCAGCGCCGGTAGATAAGACTTTTCGGCATAGATTCGGCCGAGCTCATGGAAGCTGAAGCTGTAGACCGCTTTGGCACTTTTGACGTCGCTACCGGATTCGCGAAATTCCTCCTGGTAGCGCTGGTAACGGTCGTGATCGAACAGGCAGGCGCAGAATTCGCCGACGTTGTGCAACAGTGCCGCACTGCGAATCTCGTTGATCGCTTGAACGCCCTGGATGGCGATAAGGTTGTCGAGCTGCGCCAGCAGGTGGTAGCTGCGACTCATGAGCTGGTGGTAACTCTGGCGGCGCAAGGCATCGGGATGCGTTTCGTCCAGCACCTTGTGCTGCATCACCAGGTCGGCTATCGCGCTGTCTCCCATCAGGGCAAGCGCGGCATGCACCGAATCGACGGCATGCTGTTCGTTACGCTGCCTGGCGTTGACTTCGTGGTAAAGGGAAACGCTCATTCCGGGATCGAGCACGATCACGTCTGCCAGATCACGCAGGGTGCGGGCATGATCTTCGAGGGTTTCGAGCGCGCGCCGATGATTGACTTCCAGCGCCGGAATTATGTCATGGTGCGACGACAACCAGGTTCGCGCTGCTGTTTCGGTCATCGGGGTTCAGGATTCCTTTGCGCTGCTCAAAGCTTCCATTTGTTTGCCGTGTATGTGTTTAATCAGGATTTCGCGATCGGCCTCGTGCAGGTGTTCGAAATCCAGCGATATCTTGTGTTCGCCCTGGCCCTGGCCCGTATCCTTTTCGAGCAGCACCACGCGGGCAATAATGACAAGCCTCAGGCCCGAGGGCAATAGTTTTAGCTTCAACTCTGCCAGGCTGCCCTGTCGCGGTGTGTCTGGGCCGCTGTACGAGATACCCTGCGCGCTGAGGTTGGCGATTTTATTCACCATCAATTTCTCTTCGTCGTCGACGATCAACTTTTCCGTCAGCCGGTCTATCTGCTTTTCCAGCACCGACAGGTAGCGTGCCAGCTCCGGCATCCGGGTTTCGATCTTTTGACGGTCGGCGATATGTTGCGTGATCTGGTAGTTGTAGTCGTTACGGATCGAAAATGCGTGTTCGTTCGACCAGAAGTCCTCGAGCCGATCGTCGATCTCATTGTCTTCGACGGGCGCCAGCGCGAGCATGACCTCATCCTCGATACGATAATAGCGGCGCCTCTCGTCCGTCATTGCTGTTCCTGCACAGCGGGTGTATCGACGTAATCCACGTTCTCGGCGGGGGAAACCGCGTCGATAGCCTGGTAGTCACCGTGCAGCACGCTGATTTCTACCCGACGATTCTTGGCGCGATTTTCCCAGCTATCGTTAGGCACGATCGGTTCGTTATCCGCGAGTGCCCTGATTTCCATCCGCTCTGGATCGACATCGCCTTCCCGGATGAAGAAATGCACCACGCTTGCCGCGCGCGCGGACGACAGGTCCCAGTTGGAGCGAAAACGGCGAGTCTCGATCGGGATATCGTCGGTGTGACCCGAGATAACGAAATGCCCGTCACGCTGATTGAGGACCTCTGCGATCATCTTCAATATGGGCAGGAAATCCTGTTTGAGTTCGGCCAGTCCCGAGCCGAAGGAACCGCGCTCGCGGATTCTAATCAGTACGCGGTCGTTAAAGGCCTCGACCTCGAGCAATCCGTCACCGATGGCCTCGGACAACTCGTCCTGCAATTCCTCGGCCTCCGCCTGCGCTTCCCGCTGTGCTTTCTGCTGCGCGATAGCCTCGGCCTCGGCTTCACCGATGCCGCCGTCGTTTTTCGATTTCGAATCGGAATAGTCGAGGTTGGTCTTGGTATCGTCCGTGGTCTGCTCGCGCATGATTTCGAGCGGCGTTACTTCGGTGGGTTTGCCGGGACTATACTGCTTGGCGATAACGCTGGTGCCTTTCGGTATTTCCGTGGCCTTGACGATACGCTGTACGCCGAAGGCGAGTTTCAGCGCACCCGCGACCTGCTTGTACTTGAGCACATCCATTTCCGCAAAAGACAGCAACAATACGAAAAAGCACATCAACAGCGCCATCATGTCGGCGAAGGTGGCAAGCCAGGGGGGTAGACCTTCCTCGCATGGTGGGCAATCGCATTCCTCGCTCATCGCGCGCCCTTACTCTTCTTCCTGGCGCTTACTTTCAGGCAGGTAGGCGTTGAGTAGCTGCTTCAGCACGCGCGGATTGGTTCCTTCCTGGATGCCGTTGATCGATTCCAGGATCAGGTCCTTGTTCAGTTTTTCGTAACCGCTGATCAGGATCAGCTTTTCCGCCAGCGGCGAGGCAAAAGCGTTGGCGATAATCGCACCGTAGAGCGTGGTCAACAGGGCAACCGCCATCGCCGGGCCGATGGCCGCGGGGTCCGACATGTTCGATAGCATTTGCACCAGGCCGATCAGGGTACCGATCATTCCCATTGCGGGGGCGTAGACCGCCATCGCCTTGAACATGTCGGCGCCGACGGTATGGCGTTCGATCGACATGTTGATATCCTTGGCCAGCAGGTTCTTCACGATTTCCGGGGCATGTCCGTCGATACACAGGCTAATGCCGCGCTCCAGGAAAGCGTTGCTGATTTCACGCCCTTCCAGGGCCAGTATGCCTTCCTTGCGCGCGACGTTTGCCAGTTCGACCGACTCGTCGATCAGGTTTTGCGGGGCGTCGAGCTTGTAGAAAAAGCCTTTCAGCGCAATTTTGAACGATCCGAGAAAGTTACCGAGCGTAATCCGCATCAGCGTGACCGCGAAGGTACCGCCGACGACTACCAGCAGCGAGGGAGCGTTGACAAATATCACAAACTGGCCGCCGAGGCTTATTGCCGCAGCGATGATGACGTATGCCAGTATGAATCCGACAAGTGTTGCGATGTCCACCCTGTTGCTCCTGCTTGCTATCGTGCCAAAGAGTAAATTCAATCCGGAGCAAAACTACAGGTATGCTCGTATGGGTAGTATCGGTCGGCAGGCTCAAATCTTTAGCCTGAATATCGTATTAAATTGCAGTACTTTAGGGGGTGCCGGCTAGGCACGCAGGCGGTACAGCGGGCTTTGGCGCCGGTCGATCAGCCCATGGTGGAGCAGCCAGGCAAGGGCATCTTCGGCATCCTGTTCGAACCAGGCCCGGCTGGAACCGAGGCGGAAACTGTAGCCCCAGGCATCCATGTCGGCCAACATGCGTTCGCGACCGCAGCAGGGCAGTTCGTCGGCGAGCAGTATCTGCAGGTAGCAAACCGCGTTTTCCTCGGCTTCGTCACTGCCGGCGTCGGTGTCCAGGCAATTCCTGCGAGCGGGATCCATGCAAATATAATGGGCAGCTTCATGCAGGATAGAGTGCAGCGGGCTGTCCTGGCGCGCGTACAGCAGGTTCGCCCGCAGGCCGGCCTCGTCGTCGCCCCAGTAGCTGCCGGGAATCGGTGCCCCGGCGGGACATTTACCAAGCGTCAGGCCGAAGCGCGCCAGCAGCTCGATCAACGGTGCGCAATCGACGTTTTCGAGACGCAGAACCTCAGTCGGCATAGGCTTGCAGCAGTTTGCCGATGGTTTGCTGCAGGCGCCACCACTCCTCGGTCTTGTACTGCTGGGATTGCTTGCGGGTGCGAATCACCAGGTAGTTGATGGCGGCGCCGAAGACGCCGAGGATGCCGCCGATATCGATGTTCGGCTGATGATAGTAGCTGCGAATCCGCTTCACCAGTTCCATGCCGCGCTCGCTGCGCGAACGCGCCAGCGCATTAGTCAGGTTGTTTTGCGCGGACATTTCCCAGGCCATGATTTCGAGCGCCAGCGGGCGTGATTCGAGCGCCGCGACGTAGCGGTCGAGCAGGGTTTGCAGATAGGCGTGCAGCGGGATCGCGGCGCAATCGGCGGCCGACTCGGTGATGATCTCGTCCACCTCCCACCACAGGGTCGTGGTTTCGGCAAACGCCAGCAAGAGTTCGTCAAAGCCGCCAAAGTAGCGGTAAATCAATACCTTATCGCAACCGGCATGGCGCGCGATCGCGTTGATGCCGACCGCCGGGTAACCCTTTTCGAGCAACAGCCTGCCGACCGCGTCGAGGATGCGTTGTTCGGTTTTTAGCCTGCTTTTTGTCACGTTTGTTATCCGACCCGATGCTTGGAATCCTGCCAGAAGCTTTCCATCCGCTCGAGCTGCTTCTGGTCCATTTCGATACCGGCGTCGGCCATTTGCTGCTGTACGTAGGCAAAGCGGCGCAGGAACTTGCGGTTAGTGCCACGCAGCGACATTTCGGCGTTAACGCCCGCATGGCGTGCAAGATTGACGCAAACGAATATCAGGTCGCCAAGTTCGTCGCCGATGGCGTCCTTGTCGCCGGTATCGAATGCGTGCTTGAGCTCCGCCAGCTCTTCTTCGAGCTTGTCGAACACGGGCCTGATGTCGGGCCAGTCGAAGCCGAAGCGGGCCGCTTCCTGCTGGATCTGGCGGGCGCGGTACATCGCCGAGTTGGAGGCCGAGTCACCGCCCAGCGAGGGCGGCTCGCGGCCCTGTTTTTCCTGCTGTTTCAGCGCCTGCCACTGTTCTGACAGGGTTTCGTCGCTGAATTCCCGGTCGCGGTCCTCGCCGAACACGTGCGGGTGCCGGCGCAGCATCTTGTCGGTGATGCCCCGGGCGACGTCATCGAAGCTGAACTGGCCCTTTTCGTCGGCGATTTGTGCGTGAAATACGATGTTGAACAGTAAATCGCCCAGTTCCTCCTTCAGATTCTCGGTGTCGTCGCGCTCGATCGCGTCGAGCAGTTCATGGGTTTCATCGAGCGTATAGGGGGCGATCGACGCGCTGGTCTGGCGGATATCCCAGGGGCAGCCGTCTTCGGGGTGGCGTAAATCCTTCATGACCTGCAGCAGATCGTCGATTGCACTCATTAGTTCTATTGCGTTTCACTGTTTAAAAACCGGATAATACCGGCCTTTTAACAGGATCGCAGCCGCAACCGCCAAATGAGCGCAAGATCGACACAATTAAAACAATGGCTGGATCAGCAGGGTTACCAGGATTATCAGCTGAGCCCGGCTTCGGAAGACGCCAGTTTCCGTTCTTACTTGCGCCTACAAACCGAACAAGGTTCCCTGATCGTCATGGATGCGCCGCCGGATAAAGAGCCTTGCGACCAGTTTATCCTGGTCGCCGACAAGCTGCGCGCGGCCGGCCTCAGTGCGCCCGAGATTATCGCGCGCAATCTGGAGCAGGGATTCCTGATCCTGACCGATTTCGGCAGCAGCGATTATCTTTCTCAACTCGGTCCCGCAACCGAGGCTACGATGTATCGCGACGCGCTCTCCGCCCTGCAGCTGATGCAAACCCGCATCGACGCCGAAGATTTGCCGCCCTACGATAGCGCTTTGCTGCAGCGGGAAATGGATTTGTTTCACGACTGGTTCCTCGGCAAGCTGATGGGCATCTCGCTCGATTCCGGGCAGCAGGCAGCCTGGAATTCGATCAAGCAGCGGCTGGTTGAAAACGCGCTGGCGCAGCCGCGCGTGTTCGTGCACCGGGATTACCATTCGCGCAACCTGATGAAGCTGGAACAGGATAACCCGGGGATTCTCGACTTCCAGGATGCGATGAACGGGCCGCTTACCTATGACCTGGTTTCGCTGTTGCGCGATTGCTATATCGCCTGGCCGCCGCCGCGGGTCGAACAGCTGGCCCTGGATTACTACGAAATTGCGCGGCGTAACCGGCTGGTCGATGTCGAGGCCGCGGAGTTCATGCGCTGGTTCGACCTGATGGGGATGCAGCGCCACCTCAAGGCGATCGGGATTTTTTCACGCCTCAAGATTCGTGACGGTAAAGCCGGGTATCTCAAGGATATTCCGCGCACGCTCCAGTATGTGCGCCAGGTTAGCGCCGGCGAAACGTCGATGGTCGAGCTTTTCGAGTTGCTCGAAACGCTTGATCTGGAGCAGCGCGTTGTAGCGCTGGCGGCGGGGTGAAGCGATCGTGAAAGCCATGGTACTTGCCGCCGGACGTGGCGAACGCCTGCGACCGCTGACCGACCGCCTGCCGAAGCCGTTAATCGAAGTCCGCGGCAAGCCGCTGATCGTGCGTCATCTCGAGGCTTTGTCTGCCGCCGGTTTCACCGATGTCGTGATCAACCTGAGCTGGTTGGGCGACCTGATTCGTGATCGGCTGGGTGACGGCGGCGAGTTCGGGCTGGCGATCGAGTACAGCGAAGAGCCGCAGGTGCTCGAGACCGCGGGCGGCATTTTGCAGGCACTGCCCCTGCTCGGAGATCGCTTTATCGTGATTAACGCGGATATTTTTACCGACTACGATTTTGCCCGGCTGCGCCAGTGCGACAGCCCCGCGCACCTGGTGCTGGTCGATAACCCGCCGCATCACCCGCAGGGTGATTTTGTCCTCGACCGGGGGTTGATCGGCGCCGAAGGATCCCCCCGCTATACCTTTAGCGGCATATCGGCATACCACAGCAGCTTCTTTGACGGACTGTCGCCCGGCAAGCAGGCGCTGGCGCCGTTGCTCTACGCTGCGGCGACCAGGCAGCAGGTCACGGGTGAACTGCTAGAGGGTGAATGGGTCGATATTGGCACGCTCGAGCGACTGAAGGCGTTAAACGCCTGAGCCACCGGCTTCACCTGGGCCGGGGCTGTTCGGTGGTCTTGGCAGGCGGCAGGGACGCAGGGTTAACGGACGTAGTAGCCCGATACCCGCCAGTTCCCGTTATCCAGCATTGGCGTGACGGTTTCGATTGCTTGTTGCTTGTTTTTAAACACGGTTTTGAACTGCAGCACGACGTATTCGCCGTCAGGCGCGCCGGGTAGCGTGGTGGTGTAGGTCGAGGTCATCAGCTGGCGACTGATCATTATACCGAAGGGGGCTCGCGCCGCGGTAATCGCCTGGCGCCATTGCCCGGCGCTGACCTGCTGTTTAAACAGGCTGGCGGCACGGCTCCAGGATTCCTGGTACTGCCCGCCGTCGACCAGCGCGAGCCATTTGCCGGCTTCCTGTTCGGCGTCGCGTTGTTTTTGTTCGGAGGCGTGGGACGTAAACGGCAGCAGGGTCAGCAGCAGAACCAGGGCGTAGCAGGGGATGCGTTTCATCGGGTGGCCTCGTGATTATCTATTTAACCAGGTTCAGGCGTTGGTGCCATTGCGCGATGCTTTCGTCGGGGTACTCGTCGAAACGCTTGTCCTGCGGCCCGACCCCGGGTTCGACCCAGCTCGCCTTGCTTGCCAGCATCAGGTGGGTACGCTCGGGAGGTTGCGGTAACTCGGTGTCGATAGCCGAGGCAAAGGGATGTACCAGTTCGGGCCAGCGCGGGTCGTAAACCCACAGCGCGCTGGCGCAGACCGGGCAGAAATGCCTTTCGGCCGGACTCTCCTGGCCGTCGATGCGTGCGCGGTAAACCGCTGTTTTCTGTTCGCCTTCGATTCTAAGACTGTCGTAGTCGGCGCCCAGGTTGATCGCGAATCCGCCGCCACCCGCGGTTTTGCGGCAGATCGAGCAATAGCACAGATTGTAGGGATAGGGGTGTGGTGATTCGACTTCGAAGTGGATGGCGCCACAGTGGCATGAACCTTTCAATTGCATGACTACTCCTGGTCTTCGGATTTGGGCGCGGTGATTGCAACCTCAGGTGCTGCTGGTCGAGGCCCTGGTCGCCACCACGACCCTGTTGCCGCTGTCGACTGATTTTTTGCGGCGCAGCCTGGTGCGCAGTTGACCGGCATCTTCGAGAATCGGGTAGGCGACGGCGCTCAGATGCGAATTGATGCGTTTGAGATCACGCAATACGTCGAGCTGTAATGCGCTGAGCCTCGAGTCGTAAGCCGGGTCCTGCTGAATTTTCTGCAGGTGATTCCTGACCGCCTTGTTTTCCCGCTTGACGAACTTGTATTTTCGCGCCAGCAGCTGGCGCGCCATCGCGACATCGCCCGACGTAAACACGTTCAACGAGAGTTCGAAGGCCTTTAGCACGGGCTGGTACAGGTTGTTTAAATCCTCGCGGTCCTGCAGCGACATCTTGCTGTTGGCAACCAGTTTTTTGTTCAGAATATTACGCACCAGGTCGCCCGAGATGATATCGCCGATATGTTCGAGGTTGGTCGCAAAGGCGAGAATTTCGTTACACCGCTGGCTTTCTTTTTCGCCCAGGGATTCACGCGCCAGTGCCGTGAGGTAACGCTTCACGTTGTCGTAAAACTCGTTGACGAGCTGATCCATCTCGCGGGTGTTCTTGGTCAGCTGGTAGTCGTTTTTCTTGAGCGCAATGAAGGCGTTGCGCAACATCCGCTCCACGACTTCACCCATACGCAGGACCTCGCGTTCGGCGTTAACCAGCGCCACCAGCGGGGTTTCGAAAGCGCTGCGGTCGAGTTTGCGTGGCTCGATCGAATCGCTGACCTCGACATCCTTCGGGATGATACGCCCGGTGAGTTTCACCATGCGGTCGATAAACGGGAAAAAGAGCAGCGCCAGGCCGATATTGAAAAACATATGAAAGCTCGCGATCTGGCGCGCGTTACTCATGTCCAGCGAGGACAGTTGAGACGCGATCTGGCCTACGAATGGCAACACGATGATAACGCCACAGACCCGGAACAGCAGGTTGCCCAGCGGCGGTTGGCGTGCGCTGCGGTTGGCCGTTAGCGTCGCGATGAAGGGCGGGATCGCGCTACCGATATTGGCGCCCAGTACGAACGCGAACGCGACCGTGCCGTCGAGCACGTTGGCGCTGGCAAGCGTGATGACGAGCAGCACCGTCGCCAGGCTCGAATGCGAGGCCCAGGCAATGATTGCCGCGAAGATGACTGCCAGCACCAGGTCTTCACCGAGGGCGACGAAAATCTGCTGGATGATGAGCGATTCGCGCATCGGCAGCGAAGCCTGGACGATCAGTTGCAGCGACAGCAGCATCAGGCCGAGCCCGAGCAGCAGGCGGCCGACGTCTCGCCGGCGGCCACCCTCGGAATAGGTGAACATTGCCACGCCCAGCGCGATGAGTATGGGAGACAGCGCCGATAAGTCGAACGTCAATATCTGCGCGACCAGCGTGGTGCCGACGTCGGCGCCCAGCAGGATGGCCAGCGCCGTCGCGGTAGTCAGCATGCCCTGACCGCTAAACGACGCGGTTAGCAGCGCGGTGGCGCTGCTGCTTTGCAGCAGCATGGTTACGCCGAGACCGGTGAAAAATGCCTTGAAACGATTACCCAGGCTGGCCCCGAGCGAATTGCGGATCTCGCTGCCCCAGCTTTCCGAAATGCCGATGCGGACCATGCGCAGGCCCCACAACAAAAGGGCGACTCCGCCGATCAAATTGACCAGTATGATACTGCCGTTAATGCCCCGACTCCTGCTTCAAGCGGGCGAAATGCCTGAAAACTGTAGTAAAAACAAAATTATAGCAGTGATTTCCGGATTTTCTTGATGTATTTACATTTGAAATACAATGTCCCGACTTCGGGCCTTGTCGAAATCGATTTCAGCGGCGTTTGCGTCGGATTTGGCAGGTAACCAGGCCTCGCTCTTCCACTTGTCAGCAGGCAGTTTGATGGTCTGAATCAGCGGTAGCGCAACGAAAAATCGATAGCTCGCAGATGCTTGGTCAACGCGCCGATGGAAACGAAGTCGACACCGCTAGCCGCGATCTCGACCAGGCTGTCCCGGTCGACGTTGCCCGAGGCTTCCAGTTCGAGACGGTCATCGTTGAGCTCCACGGCGGCGCGCAGCTGTTGCACCGAAAAGTTATCCAGCAGGGCGCGTTCGACGCCGGCATCGATCGCCTGCCGTAACTGCTCGAGATCTTCCACCTCGACTTCGAGCAGGCGGTCCGGATGCAGCTGGCGTGCACGCGCAACCGCCGCGGCGATACTGCCGGCGGCGGCAAGATGGTTCTCCTTGATCAAAAACGCGTCGAACAGGCCGATGCGGTGGTTATGGCCGCCGCCGCAAAGCACCGCGTATTTCTGCGCGACGCGCAGTTGCGGGATGGTCTTGCGCGTGTCGAGTATGCGGCATTTGCTGTCCCGGATGAGGTCGGCGTAGGAGCGGGTGACCGTGGCCGTACCGGACAGGGTTTGCAGGAAATTAAGCGCGCTGCGTTCCGCAGTCAGTAATCCGCGCGCCGGGCCGGAGACTTTGCAAATCACGCTGTTGGCGCTTATCGAATCGCCGTCCCGCGCCTGCCAGCGGGTTTCGATCGAGGCGTCGCACTGGCGAAACACTTCGTCGAACCACTCGGTGCCGCAAAGCACCGCGTCTTCGCGCACCAACAGCTCGGTTTCCAGTTGTGTCGATGCATCGATCAACTGCGCGCTGATATCACCGCTGCCGACATCTTCGTCGAGCGCGTTGGCTACCTGGTTGACGATTGACTGATATAGATCCATGGATTAAACCTCGTGCTCTTCGCGGCGCAATTCCTGGGCGGCGTCGAGATAAGCATTGATGACAACCGCTTCCGGAATCGCGCCCAGGTAACGGCCGCTGGCAGAGTCGACCACCGGGATCGCCACGCCAATATATTCACGCATGGTTTCCATCGCGTCCCATATGCTGGTGGTTTCATTGAACAAGGTGCCCTGTTCGATTTCTATCGAAGCGACGCTGGCGCTATCGTGCTGATCGTGCAGCTGATGCTGCAGGACCAGGCCCAGGTAGCGGTAATCATCATCCACGATAACCGCCGACTTGGCAGATATTGCGGCCATGCGCTCGCGTAGCTCGGAGAGACTGATATCCCGATGCACCACGGGAAGCGCATCGGTGACATGTCCGGCAACGGTATGATGCATCAGGTAGGCGCGCTCGCGTCCCATCGACAGGTCGATGCCTCGCTGGCGCAGCTGGAAATCGTAAAGCGAGCGGCCGTACCACTGGTGAGCGACGAGGTTGGAAAATACGATCGTCACCATCGCGGCGATCGTGATCTCGTAGCTGCGGGTCAGCTCGAATACCATGAGTAAAGCGGTCATCGGCGCACCGATAACCGGGCTCATCAAGGCCACCATGCCGCAGACCGCATACACCGACAGTCCGGAGTAGTCCGAGAGCAGCTGTCCCGGTACCAGCAGCGCGAACAGGGCGCCAAACAGGACGCCGATCAGCAGCGCCGGAAAAATCACGCCGCCGGCAAAGCCGAAGCCAATGCACAGCACCGTTACCAGCAGTTTTGCGAGCAGGATCAGCAGCAACGCGTCGGCGCCAAAGGACCCCTCCAGCTTCGCCTGGCCGAACACTTCCTGCCCCGCGCCGAGAATCTCCGGCACCTGCAAAGCCACCAGCGAGGTGATAAATCCCGCGATCATAGGCTTGGTTGCCATCGGCAGCTTGATTCGGCGGGCAAATTGAGTGGTGTAATGCAGCAGTTTCATGAACACCACGGCGAGCATGCCGCAGGCGATGCCTTCTAGCGCAAACAGCGGGAACTCGACCCAGCGAAAGCTGCCGGTGACCTCGCTCAAAAACAGCGGCGGGTGTTCGAATACGACGTTCGCCACCAGGTAACCGCAGGCGCTGGCGACGGTTACCGCGGTAAACATGCGTAACGAGTAGTGTCGCAGGATGACTTCGTGAGTAAATATAAGCGCGGCAAGCGGGGCGTTGAAAGCGGTCGATATCGCGGCCGCCACGCCGCAGGCAATTGCAATGCTACGTACGTCGCTTAATTGGAACGGCAGGCGATTGGTGATTTGACCCACCAGCGTGCCGAGGTAAACCAGCGGCCCATACTGACCCACCGAAGCGCCGCATCCCAGCGAAATTATCGAAGCCACGGTCGAAGATACTCCGGATACCGGAGACGGCAGTCGTTCATGCAACTGCACCGCGTAAATGGTGTCGGCGGGCCCGATATGCTCGACGCCCGTGACGCCGTAGCGCAGCGTCAGACCGACGACCAGGCCGCCGCCCGTCAGCACGGTAATCGTAATCAGCGCGAGCCTGCCGCCGTCGACTCCCGCCCGGCTCGACGCGCTGACGTAGAGAATATCGTTGAAGTACTGCACCAGTTCGACGAAGCCGATAGTGGCGAAGGCGGAAATCAGGCCGACCACCAGTCCCACCAGCGCAATCGCCGCCATGCGGCTGACGGTCTGATGGGGGACGAATTTCATTGCGGCAGCCTGGCGCTTCAGAAGGGTGCGTCGATCCGGCGCGCGGTACTCAGCCAGACACTCTTGGTTTGCAGGAAATCGCGCATTCCCTCCCAGCCGTTCTCGCGGCCGTAGCCGCTTTGCTTATAGCCGCCCACGGGAGACTGGGTGCAGGCATCGAAGTAATTGTTGAGATAAACCGTACCGGCCTCGAGGCGGTTTGCCAGCTCCAGCGCGCGCCGATGATCCTCGGTCCAGATACCGGCGGCGAGCCCGAAGTCGGAGTCGTTGGCAATCTGCACGGCTTCCTCCTCGCTGTCGAATCGCATGACCGCGAGCACCGGCCCGAATATTTCCTCGCGCGCGAGCTGCATGTCCGGCGTCACGTCGGTGAAAACGGTGGGCTCGATAAACCAGCCTTTGGCACCGTCCGGATTGACCGCGTTACCGCCGCAGGCGAGCGTCGCGCCACTTTGCCGGGCGCGTTCGATGTGGCCCATGACCCTTTCGAAATGGGTTTTGTTGGCGATCGGGCCGATGCTGGTCGCCGGGTCGTTGGGGTCGCCGAGCCTGGCCCGTGCCGCGACCTCGAGCAGTTTCTCGACGAAGTCATCGTAAATACCGGATTGCAGCAACAGGCGTGATCCTGCGATGCAGCTTTGGCCTGCCGGGGGAAAGATGCCGCCACAGACGCCGTGCACCGTGTCCTCGAGGCGCGCATCGTCGAACACCAGTTGTGGGGACTTGCCGCCGAGTTCCATGGTCACGTTTTTAATCGTCCTGGCGGCGAGGCCCGCGACCCGCGCGCCGCCTTCGACCGAGCCGGTAAAGCTTACTTTCCGCACCTGCTCGTGGGTCACCAGCGGTTCGCCGACTTCGACGCCGAAGCCGGTGACGGTGTTGATCACGCCGCTGGGTAAATCGGCGTCTTCGAAGGCTTTCATCAGTTCGAGGGTCGACGCGGAAGCAAACTCGGATGGCTTCAATACCACGGTATTGCCGGCCGCCAGCGCCGGCGCGAGTTTCCAGATCGCGATTAGCAGCGGCGAGTTCCAGGCGGTGATCGCGGCGACCACGCCGTAGGGTTCGTGCCGGGTATAGTTCAGGATTTGATCGCGCCCGGTGGGAATCACCGCGCCTTCGAGTTTGTCCGCCATCCCGGCGTAGTAACAAAAGCTGTCCATCAACCAGCTGCCGAGGCCGGGATGTATATCGACCCGGCGTTTGCCGTTATCGCGGACTTCTATTTCGGCCAGGCGGTCGGCGTGCCGCGCTATCGCTTCGCCCAGGCGGCGCACCATTGCGCCGCGCTCGCTCGGATTCATGCGTCCCCAGGGGCCTTCATGGTAAGCCCGGTAGGCCGCCTGTACCGCGATGTTGGCATCGGCGGCGTTACAGCGCGGTATTTTCGCCCAGGCCTCGCCGGTGTAAGGATTTTCGCTGTCGAAGTACTCGCCGCCGGCGGGTTCCAGCCATTTGCCGTCGGCGTAGTAGGCATAGGTTTCCACTACAGATTCCTCAGTTCAGCCACGGGTCCCATTCGTTAACCTCTATCAATGTCGGGCGATCGGCCTTGAAGGCGTCGGCGATCGCAGCAGTCAGGCCCTGGGCGCTGTCGACCCTGATCGCGTGGCACTTGCAGGACCTGGCCAACTCGATGAAGTCCGGGTTGATGCCGGTCACCCCGACCAGGTCGATCTCGCGCGATTTCATATCGTCCTGGATTTGCTTCAGGCCCTCGTTGTTCCACAAGATCAGCGGTAGCGGCAACTTGAGTTCCGCCGCGGTCACCAGTTCCTGCACGGTAAACATGAAGCCGCCGTCACCGGCGAAGGAAACCACTGGTCTGTCGGGCAGCGCGAGCTTGGCGCCGATCGCGTCGGGCAGGCCGCAACCCAGTGTGCAGTAACCGGCAGGGTAGTGCCACAGCCGGGGTTTGGCAACGTCGAACGCAAACGTACCGGTGTAAACCAGCTGGCATATATCGCCCATGACGATAGTATCGGCCGGTAACGCGGCGCGCAGCACTTCCAGCGTTTTGCAGTGGCGTACTTCGCTCGCGCTCAAATTATTGAGAATCTCGCTGCGGATGTCGACGACTTCGGCGGCGGTTTCGGCCCTCGCCTCGACCTCTCCGAGCTGTCTGGCGATCGCCTCGGTGGTGGTTTTGGCGCCGCCGATGATCGCGACCTCGGCCGGATACAGATCGTTCATTTTGCGCGGGTCGATATCGACGCGAATGATCTTGCCGTTGATCTCCAGGGTTTCGACAAAACTGTCGACCTCGGACAGTTCGGTGCCGACCGCGAGCACCACGTCGGCATTCTTGAGGTATTGCTGGACTTCCCCGCGCACCGTGCCGGCGCTCAACGAAAGCGGGTGCGAGTCATCGATGATACCCTTGCCCGCGGTGCTGCCGATGACCGCGGCGCCAAGGCTCTCCGCGATTTCGGTGATCGCATCGCTGGCGAGCCAGGCGCCTCCGCCGACGCAGATCATCGGCTGCCGCGCGTTGCGCAATAGCTCACATGCCCGTTCGATTTTCCTGGCGGTCGGCGCCGGGCGCTCGGGAAGTTCGATGGCCTCCCAGTCGCCACCGGCCGGCATCGCCAGCACGTCGATCGGTATCGCGATATGCACCGGGCGCGGTCGTTCACTGGAGAATACCGAAAATGCCCGTGCGATCAGTCCGGGGACTTCTTCCGGGTGCATCGCGGTGGCGGAGAAAGCGGTTAGCGGCGCGGTCGTATCGGTCAGGCTCGGCACCTCGTGCAGGCATCCCCAGCCCTTGCCGAGGGTATGGCTGGCGGCGTCGGCGGAGAGCATCAGCACCGGGATACTGTCGGCATAGGCCTGGCCGATCGCGGTCAACGCGTTGGTAACCCCGGGACCCGAGATCACCAGCGCCACCCCGGGTTTGCCGGACGCACGCGCGTAACCATCGGCCATGAAGCCCGCGCCCTGTTCGTTGCGCGCCTGCACGTGCTGGATGCTGCTCTTGTTCAGGCCCCGGCAATAATCCAGCGTGTGGACACCGGGTATCCCGAATACCGTGTCGACGCCGTATTGCTCTAACAGTTTGATGGTCGCTTCACCTACGTTTAGTTCATTGTCGCTTGTCATGGCGGTCCTTTAATGCAGTACTGAAAGAATTTTTTCGTGTACCTGTTCGGTGCTGGCGCTGCCGCCGAGGTCGGCTGTCAATACCCCGGCCCGCAGGCATTGCTCTACCGCGGCCTCGATACGTTGTCCCAGGTCTTTGCGCTGCAGGCCATATTCGAACATCAGCGCCACGCTGAGCACGGTACCGATGGGATTGGCGATACCCTGTCCGGCGATATCGGGAGCGGTGCCGTGTACCGGTTCGTAGATTGCGCAGCTGCCCGGGTTCAGCCCGTGCAGCGAGGCCGACGGCAGCATGCCCAGCGAGCCGGCGTAGCTGGCCACGAGGTCTGACGCCAGGTCGCCGAAGATATTATCGGCCAGCACCACGTCGAAGCTGGTGGGTCGCACCATCATCTGGTAAAGCGCGTTATCGGTGTACAGGTGGGTTAGCTCGATGTCGGGATAATCCTTGCCCACCTCGGTCACGACGCGGCGCCACAGGATACCGCTTTCCATGACGTTGGACTTGTCGATCGAAGTCAGCTTGCCGCTGCGCTGGCGCGCGATCTCGAACCCGACCACGGCGAAACGCCGAATTTCCTCGCTGGTGTAGAAGTTGGCGTCGTAGGCCTGGTAGCCGCCGTCTTCGAGCTGGTCGATACCGCGCGGGTTACCGTAGGGAAGCCCGCCGCAGAGTTCGCGCAGAATCAGGATATCGGCACCCCTGACTACCCCCGGTTTAAATGGTGTTTGCTCGAGCAACGCTTCGTAGGCACGGGACGGTCGCAGGCAGGCATAGGTTTCGAGTTCCTCGCGCAGGCGCATCAGCCCATCGCGTTCGGCCGGGGTCGCGCCCTCGATCACGATATCGTCCCATTGCGGTCCGCCGACGGCGCCGATGAGTAGCGCATCCGACTGTTTCGCGGTGGTCACGGTTTCATCGCGGCAAAAGCTGCCGTACTTTTCCCAGGCGGCGCCGTGCAGCAAATCGTGCCGGATCTCGGTGTCGATGCCTTCGAGCCGGCACAGCCTTTCGAATACGCTCAGGCCGACGGCCACGACTTCCGGGCCAATTCCGTCACCGGGCAAAACAAGCAGTTTGAATGGGTTCGCCATGGCGCTCTTCAACCTCGTCAGGGCGCTAGCTTATAGACGATTCGATGCGAGGTAAATCTTACCGTTACAACTTTTTCAGGCAGTCGAGATACTCGGTTTCGTCTGGTGCGACGCCGTTGCGCTGCGCGTTCCATAGCGACTGTCCGAGACATTCCATCATCGCGTGCTCGGCCTCGTGCTGACCTCTGGACGCGGCCAGGCGATGGTATATCGCCTGGATTCCCGGGGGGCGGTCGGTGCCCGCCTGTTCGCGCAGCGCGATGTGCATGCCCATGTGCAGAAACGGGTTGGTCTGGCCCTGCTCGGGCGTGAATTCCTGTTGCCTGATATCCTCGTTCCGCTCCAGCAGGGAATGATATTCGGGATGAATTTCGATCACCTCGGCGATTATCGCCTCCAGCGGTTCGAGCAGGTCGTTTTGCTGCAGCTTGCGCCACACGTCGAGATAAACCTGGCGTACTTCGTCACGGGACTGGAACATGGTCAGTCGAGATTCTTCTTTTTAAATTCGCACAGGTCTTCTATCACGCAACTGCCGCAGCGGGGTTTACGCGCAATACAGGTATAGCGACCGTGCAGGATCAGCCAGTGATGGGCGTCGAGCTTGAATTCCTCCGGCACGAACTTGAGCAGTCTTTTCTCGACCGCGAGTACGTCCTTGCCGGGCGCCAGCCCGGTGCGGTTGGAGACGCGAAAAATGTGCGTGTCGACCGCAATCGTCGGATGCCCGAAGGCGACGTTGAGGATAACGTTGGCGGTTTTACGGCCCACGCCCGGCAGGGCTTCGAGCGCGGCGCGATCCTCGGGAACCTCGGAATGGTGCTGCTCGATCAGTATCTTGCAGGTGGCGATCACGTTTTTCGCTTTCGAATTGAACAGGCCGATGGTCTTGATGTATTCGCGCACGCCGTCCTCGCCGAGTGCCAGCATTTTCTCGGGCGTATTGGCCACCGGGTAGAGTCTCGCGGTGGCCTTGTTGACGCTGACGTCGGTGGCCTGCGCCGATAGCAGCACCGATATCAGCAGCTCGAAGGTGGAGCGGTATTCGAGTTCGGAGCGCGGCTGTTGAATATGCTCGCGCAGGCGCGAGAATATTTCGTGCCGTTTTTGTGGATTCATGCGCCTTCCGGCAAGGGAGCGGCAGGTTCGGGTTTTTCCGCCGGCCGCAGGTCGAGCCAGTTCTTGGCGACGATCAGGATCGCCAACCCGAAAAATGCGCCCGGCGGCAACACCGCCAGCAGGAAGCCCGGGTAATCCTGGTTCAGGACCACTGTTAACGATTGCGCGCCTTCGCCGAACATGAGCTCGGCGTTGGCAAACAGCGTACCGAAGCCGATAATTTCACGCAGGCCGCCGAGCAGGGCGAGCACCACCAGGAAACCCGTGCCCATCATCAGGCCATCGAGCGCGGACGGGCCTACCGGGTTGCGCGAGGCGAAGCCCTCGGCGCGACCGATGATGGCGCAATTGGTGACGATGAGCGGGATGAATATGCCGAGCACGAGATAAAGGTCGTAGAACAGGGCCTTCATTGCCAGCTCGATGATCGTCACCACCGACGCGATGATCAGCACGAATACGGGCAGGCGCACTTCCTTGCGCACGAAGCCGCGGATCAACGAGACAATCGTGTTTGACAGTACCAGGGTGATCAGCGTCGCAATGCCGAGACCGATGCCGTTGACCACGGTGCTGGTACCACAGGCCGTTTCGGGTTATCTCGCTATTGCTGCTCATGATGGATCCTTCATTCGAAAATCATATCAGCGTTCTGTCGATAGTACAGCAGCGTGCTTCTGACCGCCGCGACGATCGCGCGCGGCGTGATGGTGGCGCCGGTAAGCTGGTCGAATTCGCCGCCGTCGCGTTTGACGCGCCAGCCGGCCGCGTCCGGATTGTCCAGCGACTTGCCCTCGAAGCTTTTTATCCAGGGCGATTTCCTGATCTCTATGCCGTCCCCCAGCCCCGGGGTTTCGGCATGTTTGATCACGCGCACGCCGGCCAGGCTGCCGTCGACGTAGACGCCCACCAGTAAATTAATGCTGCCGCTGTAGCCGTTGGGAGCGACGCTATTGAAGATGACGGCCACCGGCTCGCCCTGCAGACGCGCACGGTATGCGGTGGATCCTGTTTCGGTGCCCAGCAGCTGCGATGCCGGTAATTCCAGCGTGTCGCTGGCAATATCGTTGTCCAGCCGCTCCGCCGGCAGCAACGCCAGCAGGTTGCGCAGTAACACCCGGCGCTCGTTTTCGACGATGGCCTCCGCGGTGTTGAACTCGGTGACCGCAACCAGGGTGGTGCCGACGACCGCGAACAGCCACAGGAAGGCCCCGGAGATCAGGATCTGGCGGCGGCTGATCGCGATCATTCTTCGCCGTAAACGCGCGGTTGCGTATAGTAGTCGATCAGCGGCACGCACATATTGGCGAGCAGTACCGCAAACGCGATCCCGTCGGGGTACCCACCCCAGGCACGGATGACGTAGATCAGGCAGCCGATCATCAGCCCGTAGTAAATCCTGCCGAGGTTGGTAGTGGCGGCGCTGACCGGGTCGGTGGCAATAAAAAAGGCACCGATGACGACGGCGCCAGACAGCAGGTGAAACAGCGGGGAAGGGTAAACCTCCGGATCGACCAGGTAAAAAATCAGCGACAGGGTCATGACCGCGGCGAGCAGGGAAGCCGGGATATGCCAGCGGATGGTTTTCGTCGCCAGCATGTAGACTCCGCCGACAAACCACCAGAACGCGATCCATTCCCAGCCCCTGCCGGCATAGTCGCCGAACAGCGGCGATTGCCTGATTTCGCTGATCGGGATACTTTGCCCAACCCCGGTCTTGACCTGGTCCAGCGGCGTTGCCGAGCTAAGCGCATCCCACTGGTCGATATCGGCGCTCCCGAAACTGTAGGCCAGAGACTCCGCCAGGCTTAGCGTTTCCCCGCTAACCGAGCCCGGCAGGTACCAGGTCGTCATTTCCCGCGGAAACGAGATCAGCAGCACCACGTAGCCTACCATCGCCGGATTGAAGGGGTTGAAACCGAGGCCGCCATACAAATGCTTGCCGGCCACCATCGCGAAACCGATGCCGGTTAACACCAGCCACCATGGCGCGTGCATCGGCAGGCACAGTGCAAACAACCAGGCCGCGACCACGGCGCTGAAATCGGTCAGGTGGGGCATGATCGGTTTGGCGCGTAACTTAAGAATGCCGGCTTCGAAGGTCAGTGCAAATATGATCGCCAGCACGATGTTGACGATGACGCCGGGCCCGAAAAACCAGGCGTAGGCAAGCGTGCCGGGCACCAACGCGATAATCACCTGTATCATCAGTCGCTTGAGCGAATTGCCCGGGGCAACGTAGGGCGAGGAGACCACGACGCTGGTCATCGATTCTCTTCCTGTACCGCTTTGCGTTCCTTGACTCGCTCCAGCGCCGCCTGCACCGGATCCGGAGCCGCCTCGGCGTCAGCGGATTTGACCTGCTTCAGTTTCAGCGCTTCGCGCTTGAGGCGGCGACGCTCCTCGTCCTGCTGTTTCTTTAGCAACAGCCGCTTTTCGCGAAACTCGAAACGCGCGCGGGCACGGTCCGATTTGAACAGCGCTTTGTGCGCGGCGCGAATTTCACTTTTGGCGGCGCGATAGTATTGCACCAGCGGAATCTGGCTCGGGCAGACCGCCGAACAGCAGCCGCATTCGATGCAGTCGAACAGGTTGAACTCCTGGGTGCGCTCATAGGCCTTGGCGCGCGCGTGCCAGTAAAGTTGCTGCGGCAGCAGTTGCGCCGGGCAGACTTCGGTGCACTTGCCGCAGCGGATGCACTCGTCATGGTAACCCGGCGAGTGGGGTATGGTTTCCTCGCGCATGACCATGATGCAGTTACTGGCCTTGACGATCGGCAGCGTATCGCTGGAGAGCGCGAAACCCATCATCGGCCCGCCCATGACCAGGTAGGCGTCGTCCTTGTCCTGGTAACCACCAGCCAGTTCGATCAGGTGACTGATCGGCGTGCCGAGGCGCACCTCCCAGTTCGATGGCTGCACGAGGTTGTTGCCGGTGCAGGTGACGATGCGCGAAATCAGCGCCTGGTCCTGTTCCAGTGCGCGCGTGATTGCGGCGCAGGTGCCGACGTTGTGGCATAGCAGGCCAATGTCGAAGGCGAGTTGTCCGTGCGGTATCTCCTTGCCGGTGAGGATCTGGATCAACTGCTTTTCACCGCCAGAAGGGTAGATCGTCGGAATCGTGATGATTTCGGTGTTTGCCAGCGGGTTTTCGCCAAGCGCCCGGGTTATCGCCGCAATCGCCTCGGGCTTGTTATCTTCGATCGCAATCAGCGTGGTCTGCGGCGACAGTATCTGCTGCAGGTAACCGCAGCCTCGAATCACTTCGGCCGCGTCGCTGCGCATCAGCATATCGTCGCAGGTGATGTAGGGTTCGCATTCGACCCCGTTTATGATCAGGGTGTCGACCCCCTGCGCTTTGCCACGCGATATCTTGGGCGAAGTGGGGAAGGCGGCGCCACCCAGGCCTACGATACCGGCACGGCAGATGCGCTGGATCATTTCTTCGGCAGACAGTTGCCGTGGGTCGATCACGTCCGCCCTGGTGGCCTCGTCTTCGCCATCGACATCGATGACGATACAGCGGTCCGCCTGTCCGGAAGGATGCGGCACCGGGTAGTTGCCGATAGCGCTGACGATACCGGAGGTCGGAGCATGTACCGCGGCGCAAATCAGGGATGAAGTGGCGGCGATTACCTCGCCCTTTAACACCCGGTTGCCAATTTCGACCAGCGGTTTGTTGTAGTCGCCGATATGTTGTCTCAGCGGCAGAATCAATCTCTCGGGCAGGCTGGCCTGGCGCAACGGCTGCGACACCGATTCGGCCTTGTGCCCTTCGAGCTGCAATCCGCCATGGAAATGATGTAGCTTAGCCATGCTGAACCGATTCCAGTTGTTCGAGCGGATTCGACCATTTCCAGTCATCGATAGTTCGTTGCTCGGGCACCATGTCGATACAGTCGACCGGGCAGGGCGGCAGGCACAGCTTGCAGCCGGTGCATTCGTCGGCGATCACCGTATGCATGTGCTTGGCGGCGCCCAGTATGGCGTCCACCGGGCAGGCCTGGATGCAAAGGGTGCAGCCGATGCAGGTTTGTTCGTCGATGACGGCTACCAGCGGCACGTCGAGATGTTCGCCGTGTTCCGCGTTGAGCTCCAGCACCTCGGTATCGAGCAAATCAGCCAGCGCAACGATGGTAGTCTGGCCCCCGGGTGGGCACTGGTTAATTGGCGCTTCGCCGTTGGCTATCGCCTCGGCGTAAGGCCGGCAGCCGGCGTAGGTGCACTGGCCGCACTGGGTTTGCGGCAGCAACGCGTCAATTTGATCCACTATCGGGTTGCCCTCGACCCTGAAGCGTATCGACGCGTAGCCGAGTATCAGGCCGAAAAGCCCGGCCATCAGGCTGATGGTGAAGATGGCGAGTAACATGGATTAAACCTTGACCAGTCCGCCGAGACCCATGAAAGCCAGCGACATCAGGCCCGCCGTTACCAGGCCTATCGCCGAACCCCTGAGGGGCGCTGGAACGTCGGCCACGTTGATACGCTCACGCAGCGCCGCGAACAGGATCAATACCAGTGAAAAACCCAGCGCCGCGCCGAAACCGTAGATCACCGATTCGAAGAAGCTGTTTTGCTCCTGCACGTTGATCAGCGCCACGCCGAGCACCGCGCAATTGGTGGTGATCAGCGGTAAAAAAATCCCGAGCACGTTGTACAGCAGCGGGCTGGTTTTGTGCACTACCATCTCGGTGAAATTGACCACCGCCGCGATCGCAATGATGAAGGCGATGGTGCGCAGGTACTCGAGCTCGAACGGTGCCAGGATCCAGGTATTGATCAGGTAGCTCAGCACCGCGGATAGCGTCAGCACGAAAGTGGTTGCCGCGCTCATGCCAATCGCGGTTTCGACCTTGCGCGAAACCCCCATGAACGGGCACAGGCCGAGAAATTTCGCCAACACGATATTGTTGACGAATACGGTGCCGATCAGCAGTAATAAGTATTCGGACATGCGCGCGATTATAAGGCCTGATAGCGCTTAAAAATACAGAATATAAAAGAGGTCTTTAGCAAAACTTCAAATGCATCCCCGGCACGGGGCAAACCGGATCAGTCGGCGTACTCGCCCGCTCCGAGTTGCTGTGCCTGCTCGATGAAGGTTTCGATGCTAACGCGTTCCCGCAGGTGCAGGTTAAGCGAGCTCAGGCTGTTCTGGTACTTGGCCGATGAACTGAAATCGTCGAGCAGCGCCCTGAGTTCGGAGCTTTGCAGAATCGAGGGCACCGCGATCGGGCTTGCGATCAGGATCGCGAGCAGGAAACTCTTGCTTCTTTTCAGGTGAGAGATGTGAATCAGGTAAAGCGCAATCGCGCAGGGAAGCAGGGTCAGGTACCAGCCGAATCGAAATTGCGTCGACGGCCAGCTCGCCGAAAACAGGTAGTCCAGGGCTTCGAACAGATACGCCAGGAAATAGTAAAGCAGGTATACCAGCGATACCGAGGTTATCATTTGCCTGATTTCCCATCGATTCACCAGCAGGCGCTCGAGTATCGACAGCCCGATCACGAAGAGGCCGATAGTCAGTACGGTTTCGCGCAGAACGTATTTGAACAGGTCGCTCCACTTGAAGCTGTTGTAGGCGTTCAGGTAAAACTCGAGTCCACCGATGACCAGGCAGGCCAGCACCACGATTGCGGTCCAGTAGCTGTGCCCGAACAGGTGGCCGGGACTATTGCCTCCCGCGAGCTGGCGGGTTGGCGCCACCGCGTAGTCGCGCGACAAAAGTTGCGCCTGCACGCGACCGATTTCGAGATTTACCGGCAATACGTCGGTGACCAGCGAGGCCTGTTTCTGCTGGTTGATGCGAATCGGATTGACATCCGACAGGTTGACGATTTCTACCGAATCATCGCCGTAGCGGATAATCTTCAGATGGTGGGGTGCCACCGTCGGATCGGACAGGATGATGTCGTTGTCCAGGGCGCGCCCGATCGTTGTCACCTCGGACTCGAGCGGCTGGTAGCGGTGCAGGCCGCGGGTGCTGATCTCGAGTATCAGGGCAGCCATTCGCTGTGCTCCAGAAACTTCTGAATCAGTGGCAGGGTCGACGCGTAGTCGACCCCGGTCATGGTCAGGGTAACAAAGAATCCCTTGTTCTTGTGACCGGTCAGCGCCGCGGTGAAGAGCACGTCACTCATGCCCTCGTACTCGACGTATTCACGCCGGCACAGGTTACTTTTCATCTCCTGACCCGAAACGTCGATAAACCAGGTTTCGCAGCTGAAGTTGCTGACAATGTCTCGATCTACCTTCGACTCGATCTGGTCCTTGTTCAGGTTTTGATAGAGATTGTAAAACTGGATCGGGTTGAGCTCGTCCGATTCGAGCCAGTAATATTCGTAAACCAGTCGGCCGACGAACTTGTTGTCTTCGTCGAGGTAGACATGGTTCTGGTTGGTGCATCGAATCTGGTAACGCTTGTAGCGTGCGATCGTACTAAGCTTGGCGCTGTTATCCCAGCAGCGCACGGTCGGAGAAATAGCGCCGGGTAACCTGAACTGGCGCAGATCGAGGTCCGGCCAGTCGTTGGTCAGCAGTTGTTCGATATAGCTGGTTTCGTAAGCCAGTACCTGGCGCGCAACCTCGAGCTTGAGATCGCCGCTATCGGTTAAATCGCCGGCGCTGCGCTCGATCAGGTTGGTCAGAAAGCGCGAAGGCACGATAAAGCTGATATCGTTGCGCGCGGTCGCGACGTTGATACCGATCGCCTCGCCCTGGTCGTTGAAGGTCGGCCCGCCGCTCATGCCGGGATTGAGGCTGCCGGAGAACAGGATGCGGCTGTCGTCGGTCTGGTTCAGCAGGCCGCCATTGGTGCCGACCGCGATGCTCAAGCCCAGGTCCAGCGGGTTGCCCATCGCAAAAATGGGGGCGCCGCGCGGGGGCAGGGGGCTCATCCTGATTGCTTCACCGATTGTTTCGTCGGCACCGAGCAGGGCCAGGTCGTGGGCGACGTCGAGGCCGATCAGTTTCAACTCTCCCTCGCGCCCGTCCTTGCCTACATAGGAAATGTAAAACACGTCGGGTTCGAGAATGACCTGGCCGATGACATGGTAGTTGGTCGCCATCTGGCTGCCGTCGCCGACGATGAAACCCGAGCCGATGCTGGATTTCTTACCGGTTTCACGATTCAGCACGCGAATCTGGAATACGCGCTCTTCGTTCAACTGAAAAATCTTTTTGGAATCGAGCGCGGCGACGGGCGAGGCCGAAGCACCCGCCAGCAACAGTAACGCTACCAGAACCCGGGATAGCAAACTAACTGACTCGCATTCCCGGCTTGGCGCCCGAATCAGGATTGAGGATATACAGCTCGGTTTCGCCGCTGCCGGCCGCCAGCACCATGCCTTCGGATACGCCGAAACGCATCTTGCGTGGCGCCAGGTTTGCCACCATGACCGTGAGCTTGCCCTCCAGGTCTTCCGGCTTGTAGGCGTTTGCGATACCGGCGAAAACGTTGCGGGTTTCGCTGCCGATATCGAGCGTCAACTGCAGTAGCTTGTCGGATTTCTCGACTCTGCTGGCGGCGACGATGCGGGCAATCCGGAAATCGAGTTTGGCGAAATCGTCGTAGGCGATTTCGGGGGCGATGGGCTCGATCGACGAGTCGCCGCCGCCCTGCTGGATTTTCTGCTCGCTCTCGAGATCCGCCCTGGTGGCTTCGATCATGCGTTCGATAAATACCGGCTCGATACGGGTCATTAGCGGCTTGAAGCGGTTGATGCCGTGATCCAGCAGGTTGGCGTCGAGATCGGTCCACTTCAGATCCTCGACATTGAGAAATTCCTCGGCCTGCGCCGCTAACTTCGGCAATACCGGTTTGAGCAGGATTACCAGCTGGCGAAAACAATTCAGCCCGATGGTGCAGACATCCTGCACCTCCTGCTGGCGATTTTCATCCTTGATCGTGACCCAGGGCTGCATTTCGTCGATGTACTGGTTGGCCCTGTCCGCCAGCGCCATGATGTCGCGCATGGCCTTGCCAAATTCGCGGTTTTCGTAATAGTCCGCGATGGCTTCCGCGGCTCCGAGGTACTGCTGGTTTAGATCTTCCGTCGCGAGCCTGCCCGCGAGCTTGCCGCCGAAGCGCTTGTTGATGAAGCCGGCGCAGCGGCTGGCGATGTTGACCAGCTTGCCGACCAGGTCGGAATTTACCCGCGTGGTGAAGTCCTCGAGGTTCAGATCGATGTCGTCGATTCCGGGGCCGAGCTTGGCGGCGAAGTAATAACGCAGGTACTCGGGATTCAGGTTGTCGAGATAGGTGCGCGCCATGATAAAGGTGCCGCGCGACTTCGACATCTTTTGCCCGTCGACTGTCAGGAATCCGTGGCAATAAACCGCGGTGGGTTTGCGGAAGCCGGCACCGTGCAGCATCGCCGGCCAGAACATTGTATGAAAGCGGGCAATGTCTTTACCGATAAAATGGTGCAACTCGGCTTCGCTGTCCTTACGCCAGTAATGATCGAAGTCATGCCCGCTGGCGTCACACCAGTTCTTGAAACTGGCCATGTAGCCAATCGGCGCGTCCAGCCAGACGTAAAAGTACTTGCCCGGGGCGTCCGGAATCTCGAACCCCCAGTAAGGTGCGTTACGCGAAATATCCCAGTCCTGCAGGCCCTCGTCCAGCCACTCGCTCATCTTGTTGGCGATTTCGGTCTGCACGTGCCCCGCGGCAAACCAGGCCTTGAGCATTTCCTCGAAATCTTCCAGTTTGAAAAAATACTGCTCGGAATCCTTTTCGATCGGGGTTTCGCCGCTGACTACCGACACCGGGTTCTTGAGATCGGTGGGTGCGTAGGTGGCGCCGCAGTTTTCACAATTGTCGCCATACTGGCCGCCAGCGCCACAGTTGGGGCAGTCACCCTTGATGAAGCGATCCGGTAAAAACATTTCCGCCTTCGGATCGTAGGCCTGGGAGATGACGCGCGTGCGAATATGTCCGGCCTCGCGCAGCTGGGTATAAATATACTCCGCGAAAAACCGGTTCTCTTCCGAATGGGTGCTGTAATAGTTGTCGAAGTCGACCCCGAAATCGGAGAAGTCCTGCAGGTGTTCCTTATGCATGCGCTCGATCAACTGTTCCGGGCTAACACCCTCGGCTTGCGCGCGCAGCATGATCGGCGTGCCGTGGGCGTCGTCGGCACAGACGTAGATGCACTCGTGACCGCGCAGTTTCTGGAAGCGCGCCCAGATGTCGGTTTGCACGTACTCCAGCATATGGCCGATATGAATCGGGCCATTGGCATAGGGCAACGCGCTGGTAACGACGATCTGGCGGGATTTGGAACTCATGAAACGGACTTGGCTGTCTAAAGCAGCGTATTTTAGGTGCTGGACCAGGCACTGTATAGAACATTCATACAAAAACTAAGTGATATTTGATCCCGGGCTCGGGTAAAATGCGCGGTCCCGGCGCAAGCCCGAACCAATTGCATGACGATGGCGATAGATAAATCACAGATTGAAGCGAAACTGGGTGAGATCACTGACCCGAATATGGAAACCGACCTGGTTGCGAGCAAGGCCGTGAAGTCGGTCGAGCAGGAGGGTGATAACTGGAAGATTGAAATCCAGCTCGGCTATCCTGCCGCGGGCTACTTCGACGAGCTTAAACAGGAGGTCGAGACCGCGCTCGCAAGTCTCGCGGGGATCGGTGCGGTCGATGTCCAGGTCAGCAGCAAGGTCAAGT
This sequence comes from uncultured Gammaproteobacteria bacterium, assembly GCA_947260025.1. GTDB lineage: Bacteria > Pseudomonadota > Gammaproteobacteria. Next base: position 19,250 of record CAMYON010000021.1, on the reverse strand, counting down.
CGCATGCGGTTCAGCAAAACCTGAAACCGCTGGCGGGCATCAAGAATATTATCGCGGTCGCGTCCGGCAAGGGCGGCGTCGGCAAGTCGACCACGGCGGTTAATCTCGCGCTGGCGCTACAGGCCGAGGGCGCTAACGTCGGCATTCTCGACGCCGACATATACGGGCCCAGTATTCCACGCATGCTCGGTTGCCAGGGGCAGCCCGAGTCTACCGACGGCAAGAGTCTCGAACCGATGATCGGGCACGGTATCCAGTCGATGTCCATCGGTTACCTGGTCGAGGAAGACACGCCGATGATCTGGCGCGGGCCGATGGTTACCCAGGCGTTGGAACAGTTGCTCAACGATACTCGCTGGAATGATATCGATTACCTGATCATCGATTTGCCGCCCGGTACCGGCGATACCCAGCTGACCCTGGCCCAGCGTATCCCGGTTAGCGGCGCGGTCATCGTCACCACGCCGCAGGACATTGCCCTGCTCGATGCGCGCAAGGGATTAAAGATGTTCGAAAAGGTCGAAGTACCGGTGCTCGGTATTATCGAGAATATGAGTATCCACATCTGCAGCCAGTGTGGACACAGCGAGCATATTTTCGGCGAAGGCGGCGGCGAGCGCATGTCGCAGGAACACGGGGTCGATCTGTTGGGCGCGCTGCCGCTCGATATCCGCATACGCGAGCAGGCCGACAGCGGCAACCCGACCGTGGCGGCGATGCAGGACAGCCAGATCAGTTCGATCTATCGCAGTATTGCGCGCCGAACCGCGGCCAAGCTGGCCACCAAGGCGCGCGATCATTCCGCGGCTTTCCCCAATATCGTTATCCAGAACAACTGACTCCATAGCGCTGTAAAGCGCTCGCGAGGCATCCCGGAAAGCGCAACGCGCTTATCCGGGGTCCTGCTTCAGTAACCCGCGCATTCCTGCGTCAAAAATTGCCGTGCTGGTAATCGCTGAAAGCCTGGCGTACCTCGTCCGCGGTGTTCATGACGAAGGGGCCGCCGCGCGCTACCGGTTCGTTCAGCGGTTTACCGGCGATCAACAGCAATCGCGCGCTGCCGTCTCCGGCATGTAGCTGAATCGAATCCCCGGTTCCGAGCACCGCAAGTTGATCTCGACCCAGCTGCAGCGGATCGCCGTTTTCGTCTTCGATTGAAATGACGCCGTCGATCACGTACAGAAACGCGGCGTGATCGTTGCCGATCGCTTCGCTGAATCCGGCGTCCGGCGCCAGCGTAATATCGAGGTAAAGCGGGTCGGTAAGCGGTTGTTTAACCGGCCCCTGGGTACCCTGCGAGGTCGTGCCGGTTATTACCTTGACCTCCGCGCCGTCGCGCGATTCGCTCGGTATATCCGCCTGGCCGAATTCCTGGTAAGCCGGCGCCGTCATCTTGTGTGACGCCGGCAGGTTTATCCATAGCTGGAATCCCTCCAGCAGTCCATCCTGCTGCTCCGGCATTTCAGAGTGCACGATACCCTTGCCAGCGGTCATCCACTGAATGCCGCCAGGCTCGATAACGCCCTCGTTACCGGCATTGTCCTGGTGGCGCATGCGTCCATTGAGCAGGTAGGTTACGGTCTCGAATCCACGGTGGGGATGCGGCGGAAAACCGGCGATATAGTCGTCCGGATCATCGGAGCGAAACGCGTCCAGCAACAGGAATGGATCGAGATCCATCAGGGCTGGCTGCCCGATAACCCGCACCAGCTCGACCCCCGCACCGTCGGTTGCCGGCTGCCCGCTAATGACCCGCTGTGCTTTTCGAATATTCATGCTACCTCCCGTTCCGTTATTGCCGGGTAAACCTGCGCGATTTGTGCCATCGCGCTGGCAAAACTCGTCTCGGCGTCGATATTCATCCGGTCGGCGCCGACGATGTTGACTTCGCTGACACCGATGAACGCAAACACCTGCTTCAGATAGCCGCTGACGAAGTCGACCGGGCTTTCGAGCGGCGCACCGCCGGTGGTGATGACGATATCAGCGCTTTTGCCTGAAAGTAACCCCTCGGGGCCGTTTTCGGTATAGCGGAACGTGATGCCCGCCCTGCACACCTGGTCGATCCAGGCCTTGAGCGTGGCCGGAACGCCGAAGTTGTACATCGGCGTGGTCAGTACGATGTGATCTGCCCATTTCAGCTCGTCTATCAAAGTGTCCGAAAACGCAAGCCGTCGGCGCTGGGTTTCGCTGCGGTCGTCAGCCGCGGTTAAATTGGCTTCGATCCACTCGCCGTCGATAAATGACGGCGAGTAATTCAAATCACGGTGGCGCAGCTCGAGTTCGACATCGGTCTGTTGTAACTGCCGGATCAGGCTGTCGCCGAGCTCTTTACTGCCGGATTGGCCCGGATTAGCGCTGGCATCCAGTCTTAGCACGCGGATCGATTTAGTCATGACTGCACCTCCAGCGAGTTTTGTGCCGGCCTGATTGCCCACTGCCCCGGTCCCTGCGACACCAACAGCAGGAAAGCGCCGGCGATCGCGATATTCTTCATGAACAGGATCGATTGCATCGGCTGGTTGAAATCGCTGTGGAAAATAATTGCCGCCAGCACGGTGAAACCGGCCAGCAGGGCCGCGGCGATACGGGCCTGGAATCCAATCAGAATGGCAATACCGCCCAGTACCTCGAGCGCGATGACGGCCGGCAGCAGCATGCCGGGAAGACCGAACGATTCCATGTAGGCCTGGGTGCCTGCATAGGCGCCGATCTTGTTGATACCGGCGACGATGAAGATCGCGGCCAGCATGCCGCGACCGGCAAGCGTTACGGTGTTGTTGAAAGTGTTTGAGTTCATGTCAGTTGCCTTCAGTTCAGTGATGGGGTTATTATCATTGTTCTGAAAAATAGATATATGCCTCTATTTAGAAATTATCGTTGCAAAATTGAGAACAATATGAATCGCCTCGAAGAGCTGGAAGCCTATGTTGCCGTGGTAGATAACCAGGGTTTTGGTAAAGCCGGCGAGAAACTGGGGATCGCCAAGTCCATGGTGAGTCGGCGGGTCACCGAACTCGAGCGCAGACTCGGGGTGCAGCTGCTGCAGCGGACGACACGTCGACAGGCCCTCACCGATGCCGGACGCGAATTTTATCAGCGCGCAACGCAAATTCTGGCCGACCTGAACGAAGCCGAGCAGTTTGTCGCCGATGCCCATTGCCAGATCTCGGGTCGTATCAGGCTGGCGTTGCCACTGGGTTTTGGTGTCAGTCAGCTGGCCGCACCGGTCAGCGGCTTCCTGGCGGCCCATCCCGAGATCAAGATCGATATCGATTTGAACGATCGTCAGGTCAACCTGATCGAGGAGAATATAGATCTGGCGATCCGTATCGGCGAGCTGGAAGACTCGAGCCTGGTCGCACGCAGGTTAGCACGCGTGCACTTCGCCATCTGTGCCAGCCCGGATTACCTGGCTCGACATGGTGAACCGCAACACCCGGCGGAGCTGGTCGACCATGAAGTTCTGGTGTACAGCAACGTCGCGGCCGGTCGCCAGTGGTCGTATTCGGAAGATGGGCGCAGCATTAGCCCGAGAGTGAAATATCGCCTGAGTGCCAATAATGGTGAATTTCTTGCCGCTGTCGCCTGTCATGGCATTGCCATAGCCAGCGGCCCGGTGGCGTTTCTACAAAAGCATATCGATAACCGGGAGCTGGTGCCGATATTGCAGCAGTATGCGAGTCCCGAGGTCGGTATGTACGCGGTATATCCGCCGGGAAGGCTGGTCTCGAGACGGGTGCGAGTATTCAGCGACGCGCTCTACGAGCATTTTCGCGAGCGCAGTATTTAACCCCGGTTCGCCAGCGCAGGCATCGCGACGGGTTGCTTAAAGCGCCGGGCTAACTCGCCTTGCGGGATCCGGACTCCGCTGACGGAAAGTAACGCTCCAGCAACGCCACCAGTTGCTTCTTTACAAAGGGCTTCGCAATAAAGTCGTTCATTCCGGAGTCGATACAGGCGTCACGATCGCTGTCCTGCGTATTCGCCGTTATCGCCACGATCGGCACGCCGCTTGACTCGATATCCAGTGCGCGAATCTGTTGCGTGGCTTCGAGCCCGTCCATCTCGGGCATCTGGATATCCATGAAAATCATATCGTAACGTCCGGATTTGACTGCTTTCAGGGCCTCGCTGCCGTTGGTCGCGGACTCGACATGATATCCAAGGCTATCGAGCATTTTCTCGATTACGATCAGGTTTACCGGTACGTCGTCGACCACGAGAATGCGCAACTGGGCTCCGGTCTGGTCGGTCTTGAACTGCTGTCCCGGTATGATGGTGATGGTGTCATCGCGATCCTGATCGTAAGCCTCGGGATCGATGCGCGGCAGCTCGACTTCGAACCAGAAGGTGCTGCCTTCTCCCTCGGTGCTGTGAACCCCGATATCGCCGTCCATGGTTTCGATAATCTTGCGACAGATGGCGAGACCCAGCCCGGTGCCGCCAAAGCGCCGCGAGGTAGAAGCGTCAACCTGGGTGAAGCTGGAAAACAGTTTGTCGATGGATTCGGTCGGGATGCCGATGCCGCTATCGCTAATCTTGGTGCGCAGGCGCGGTTTCATATCGTCGCCGCCGACGCGTTCGACACTGATCGAGATCGAACCTTCCCTGGTGAACTTGATCGCATTGCCGAGCAGGTTCACCATGACCTGGCGCAAGCGGCCGTAATCGCCAAGATAACAGGCGTGCACGTCGGCGTCGATGTCGTAGACCAGGTCCAGCCCTTTTTCCCTCGCCTGCGGGGTCAGGATATCGACCACGCCGGCTATTACGCTGGCATAATCGAACTCGGCCTGCTCCAGCGTTATGCGTTGTGCCTCCAGCCGTGACAGGTCCAGGATATCGTTGATGATGCGCATTAGCGCAGCGCCCGAGTCCTGGATAATCTGCGCATAGTGCTTCTGCTGGTCGTCGAGCCTGCTATCCATCAGCAGGTCGGTCATGCCAATAATGCCGTTCATCGGAGTGCGGATCTCATGGCTCATGATGGCGAGAAATTCTGATTTTGCGCGGTATCCCTGTTCGGCGGCTTCCTTTGCTTCGACCAGTTCCTGCTGGGCCTCGTGCAGATCGGTTATATCGGATCCTGTGCCACGATAGCCGAGGAAACTGCCATCCTCGGCCCATACCGGCTTACCGCTGATCGCGAGCCAGACGCGCGTGCCGTCGGATTTGTCTCGCGGGTGAGTAAAGTCGCGAAAGGGTTCCCGGTTATTGAGGTCATTCAGGTGATTTTGCCAGGCTTCCTCGGTGATATTCGGGATCCCCGTCTCCTGCCGGGTTTTGCCCAGCAGGTTTCCCGGCTTGACGCCGGTGACCGCTTCGAACTGATCTGAAAAGTAGGAAAAACGCAGTTCTGAGTCCATTTCCCAGAACCAGTCGGAACCCGCGGCGGCGAAATCTCTCAGCCGGATTTCCTGGAAGGCGACATCGGAGCGATGCGAGGTGCCGATCTCGTGCAATGCATCGTTGAGCAGGTCGATGGTTTCACCGAGTTCGTCGTCACGCGTATGCCGGATTTCGCTCTCGTCGGCGAGCGCGGGATTGAGCTTGGCTTTTTTCAGGTTTTCGTGGATTTCCTCGAGCGGGTAAATCAGGTCCCAAACCACGTAGAAAAACACGATGGCGCCGGCGACGACGCAGATAATCAGCACCAGCCCCAGGATTCGAAACAGGAAAGCGTTTAACTCGTACCACACCGAAGAAGCGTCCATGCGTAAAATTACGCCTGCCTCGGCCGAAATAGATGCGGGTTGCAGGTAGACTTCATAACGCTGTTTGTCGGCGGACAGGCGCGTGCGTGGTTGCGTTTTCGCATCCAGCAGAAGCTCGGAAGGTTCGCCCGTGGTAGCAAGAACCTGGCGGTCCGGGCCGAGCAGGCTGACGCCCAATATGCGAGGATCGGCGGCGACGATACGTTCCATGCCATCGATTAATTCGGCGCCATCCGGCATTCGGTTTGCCAGTGCGGCGGTAGCCGCTACCCGCCCCAGTTCCTCGAAATCTGCAAGCTGGGCGTCTCTGAAGTTATTGTAAGACGGGAATACGATAATAAATTCGATCAACACGATCGCGGCAAATACCACCAGGAACACGCGGCGCGCGAGCCGAAAGCGCAGCATCCGGCGCAGCGCATTGATCCAGTGTATCGACGAGCGATGGGATGATTTCAAGCCTGCCATTCTGGGTTTATCGGCACTTTCCCCGATTGCCTTAAAATTCAACGACAATATCTTACTGCAATATGGGGTTCGTGGGCGAACGAAGCACTATGGTCCGATCGAAACGGCGTCGACGCCGAGGCCCGGTAGCGGATATACTGCGCATTTTTGCGGGACGGGCCTGTGAGTATCAAATCAGATCGGTGGATCCGCCGTATGGCAGAGACCGAGGGCATGATCGAACCTTTCGAGTCGGGACAGGTTCGCGAGTCGGAAAACGGAAGAATCATATCCTACGGCACGTCGAGCTACGGCTACGATGTGCGTTGTGCCAACGAGTTCAAGATTTTCACCAATATCAATTCGGCGATTGTCGATCCGAAGAATTTCGCCGACGAAAGTTTTGTCGATATTCAATCCGATGTCTGCATCATTCCGCCCAATTCTTTCGCGCTGGCCCGCACCGTCGAGTATTTCCGCATACCGCGCAGCGTGTTAACGATCTGCCTGGGTAAGTCAACCTACGCTCGCTGCGGCATCATAGTCAACGTGACTCCGCTGGAACCGGAATGGGAGGGGCACGTGACGCTCGAGTTTTCCAATACGACCCCGTTGCCCGCCAAGATTTACGCCAACGAGGGCGTGGCGCAGATGCTGTTCCACGAATCGGACGAGGTCTGCGAAACCTCTTACAAGGATCGCGGCGGCAAGTACCAGGGACAAAAAGGCGTCACTCTCCCCAAGGCCTGACGCTTTCGTATTTTTCTTCGGCGAGAGCCAGGGCCGGGAGACTACTTGAGATCGATGATCTCCCAGTTGCGGTATTCGGCAATCGCCCTGAGTTCATCGTCGGGATGGACGGTAATCGGATTATCGACCTGTTCGAGCAGCGCCAGATCGTTGATCGAGTCGCTATAGAAGTAGCTGCCTTCCAGGGTATGCGCGGTACGGGTCAGCCATTCGTGTAATACGGTGACCTTGCCCTCCTGGTAGGTCGGTGTACCCAGGTAGCGGCCGGTGTAGCGATTATCGAGGATTTCGGGCTCGGTCGAGAGTATTGTCGGGACTCCCAGCAGGGTTGCGATCGGCGCGGTAATGAACAGGTTGGTTGCACTGATTATGAGCAGTTCGTGGTTCTGGGCGCGATGCCGATCGAGCAAATCGTTGGCACCTGCAACGACGATCGGTTTGATCCAGTTTTCAACGTAATCGGCCCGCCACCGGTAAAGCTCTTCAAGGCTGTAGCGCGTCAGCGGTGCCAGCGAAAACTCGAGATACGTGTCGTTGTCGAGGTTTCCGCGCTGGTAATCCTCGTAAAAAACCTGGTTGCGTTGGCGATACTCCTGCTCGTCGACGATCTTGTTCTCGACCATGTATTCGCCCCACAGGTAATCGCTGTCGCCATTTAACAGCGTGTGATCGAGGTCAAATATCGCAAGTGTCATGCTGGGCTTCCCGTGTATTGGCTTGCTGGGTTCTGAGCGTCTATGTCAGAATGGGCGGTCCAGATTCTATACGATTAATGGCAAGCAGCGAAATGATTGACGTAGATGGCTACCGCGCAAATGTAGGAATAATACTGTGTAACAACGCTGCGCAGGTGATGTGGGCGCGTCGCGTCGGGCAGGATGCCTGGCAGTTCCCACAAGGTGGTATCAGCCCTGACGAGGACCCGCGAGAAGCGATGTACCGGGAACTGTGGGAGGAAACCGGGTTAAAGCCGGAACACGTCTCGGTGCTCGGGGCTACCGAAAGCTGGTTGCGCTACAAGCTGCCGCGGCGGCTGATGCGCCGCTCGGAGCCGCGTTGCATCGGGCAAAAACAACTCTGGTATCTGCTACGGCTGGAATCCGACGAAGACAGTTTTGATCTGAGTGCGTCGCATACACCTGAATTCGATCATTGGAAATGGGTTGACTACTGGTACCCGGCCGAGAACGTGGTCTTCTTCAAACGTCGTGTTTACCAGTGTGCCCTGGCGCAGCTCGAATCCAGGCTGCCGTCGTCTGACGCGGACGGGAGCGACTAACATTTCAAACGGGGGAGGTTTTAAAGCGTGGCATCGATGATCCACAGGCTGCAACGAATCGTGCAGGAGGTCAATCGGGCTCCTGATATCGAGCGTGCGCTGGTGATGATCACCGAGAGCCTTACGCGCGATCTTACCGCCGATGCCTGCACCATTTTCCTCGCCAGTAAAGACGATCCCGAGGTTATGGTGCTGCAGGCCAGCAGCGGATTGAATCCCGATATCGTCGGCAAGGTCGAGCGCAGAATGGGGCAGGGCCTGATCGGTACTATCGCCGCCAAAGCGGAGGCTATGAATTTAACCGATGCCCCGGCGCATAAAAAGTTTTTGCTGGTGCCCGATTCGGGGGAAGTCGATTTCCCGATCCTGCTGGGGGTGCCGATTATTGCGCACCGGGATGTGCTCGGGGTCATCGCGGTACAGCGTGCGGAAAACGCGTTCAACGAGGATGAAGAGGCCTACCTGACCACGCTGGCGGCGCAGCTAGCGACCTCGATCGAGCGCGCCGAGAGCCAGGGGCGTTTCAGTACCCAGCAGGACACCCACATGATCAAGGGAGTCGCTGGTGCACCGGGCATGGCGATCGGCGTGGCGATGGTGCTCAATCGCGGGGTCAACCTCGAATCGGTGCCGAACAAGAAAACCAGCGACATCGAGGGTGATTTGCACAGTTTCAGGCAGGCGGTGCGCAAGGCTAGCGATGAGCTTACCGCGCTGGCGGAAAAAATGCGGGCGGTGCTTCCGGAAGAAGAGTGCGCGTTATTTCTGGCCTACGCGCAGATGCTCAGCGGCGGCTCACTGATCGATGACACGGAAAAGAGCATCAATGCCGGCAACTGGGCGCCGTCGAGCTGGCGCGACACGGTGGAGCAGCACGCCCACGTCTTTTCCCAGATGGAAGACAGGTACCTGGCGGAGCGCGCCAACGATATCCGGGATCTGGGGTTGCGCGTGCTGCGCAAGTTGATGCTGGAGCAGAGTACCTACATCGATTTCCCCGATCAAACCATCCTGGTGGGGGATGACGTGACTGCGACCGATCTCGCGGACGTTCCCACCGATTGCCTCAGTGGAATCGTTTCCGCGCATGGCAGCAGCTCGTCGCACGTCGCGATACTGGCCCACGCACTCGGTATTCCCGCGGTTATGGGTGTGCCAAACCTGCCGGTCAAGCAACTCGATGGCGTCAAGCTGGTGGTCGATGGTTACAACGGCTCGGCGTTTATCAATCCGGATAAACGGGTGCTCGACGAATATAACCAGTATCTCGAGGAAGAGGCCGCGATCGAGAAGGATTTGATTGGGCTGAAGAACGAGCCCGCGATCACTACCGATCAACGCCAGGTTTCGTTACTGGTGAATTCGGGCCTGATGTCCGACTACACGCCGTCACTGCGCAGCGGCGCCAGGGGCGTCGGGTTGTATCGCACCGAAATCCCGTTTCAGATCCGCGATCGGTTTCCCAGTGAAGAAGAGCAGTACCAGATCTATCGCAACGTGCTCGAGACTTTCAGGGGCATGCCGGTAGTGCTGCGCACGCTCGATGTCGGTGGCGACAAGCCGTTGAGTTATTTTCCTATTCACGAAGCCAATCCCTTCCTCGGTTGGCGCGGAATACGCATTACCCTGGATCACCCCGAGATATTTATCACCCAGCTGCGCGCAATGATTCGCGCTAACATTGGCGTCAATAATCTGGAAATCCTGCTGCCGATGGTCAGTGGTCGCGCCGAGCTGGAAGAAGCCATGTCGTTTATCAACCGGGTGCGCGACGAAATCGAAGAGGAATCCGGCGAACAGATTTTACTGCCCCAGATCGGCGCGATGATCGAGGTGCCCTCGGCGGTTTACCAGATCGAAGATATCTGTCGCCTGGTGGACTTCGTGTCCATCGGAACCAACGACCTGACCCAGTACCTGCTTGCCGTCGATCGTAACAACGAGAATGTCGCCGACCTCTATTCGTCGCTGCACCCCGCGGTGTTGAAGGCAATGTGCCAGATCGTGGAGGGTGCCGCGGTCAACGATACCCCGGTAAGCGTTTGTGGCGAACTCGCCGGCGATCCTCTTGGCGTCATGGCCTTGATCGGCATGGGAATCGATAGCCTTTCGATGAGTGTCGGCAGCTTGTTGCGCGCGAAGAAGGTTATCGTGTCTTTCAGTTACACCGAACTGGTCGAGTTGCTGCAACAGGCCCTGACCATGTCGGATGCGGTGATGATTCGAGAAATGTACGCCCGTAAGCTGGATGAGCGCGGTCTCGGCGGCTTCATTCGCGCCGGTAAGTGACCTGTGGGTAAAAATCAGGTAGTAACCTGATTTTTACCCACAGGTCATCCCGGAAAGTGCAAGGCACTTATCCGGGGTCTCCAGCGGATCGGTCTATTCATGCGGCGCCGCGATACCACAGTCCCTCAATCGCTCGTAAGCACCAGCATGGTACGCATATAAATCTAGAACGGCTTGACCACCGCCAGGATGACCGCGGCGAACAGCACCAGCACCGGGAGCTCGTTAAACCAGCGATACCAGACGTGTGAGCGCCGGTTGTTTTCGTTGGCGAAGTCGCGCACCAGCTTGCCGCAATAAAAATGATAAACCACCAGCGCGGCAACCAGCGCCAGCTTGACATGCAGCCACAGCATATGCGCATAGGCGGCCCAGGCGTACTCAAACATCAGCCAGAAGCCGAATGCCAGGGTTAACACCATCCACGGAGTGATGAAGCGGTAAAGCTTGCGCTCCATCAGCCTCAGGCGCGCCTTGACTTCCTCCTCCTCGGCCATTGCATGGTTGACAAAAAGGCGCGGCAAATAGAATAGTCCTGCAAACCAGGCGACCATGAAGATAATGTGAAAAGCTTTTACCCAAATCATTAAAGAATCTCTTAGAGAGCTGTGCTAAACAACTGTAGACTATTGGTTTTCAATGGTCACGATAAACGATCAATGTATAATGCTGCGTCCATTTTAGCGGCTCCAAATAGACATTAGAATGATTAAGGTTGGAATAGTTGGTGGCACCGGTTACACCGGTGTGGAATTGATACGACTGCTGGCGTCGCACCCGGCCGCGCGGGTGGAAGTGATCACTTCCCGTTCCGAGGCGGGTAAGCCGGTCGCCGAGTTGTTTCCGAACCTGCGCGGGTTGGTCGATCTCGATTTTATCGAACCCGCGATCGATTCCTACCAGAACTGCGACCTGGTGTTTTTCGCTACCCCTAACACTACTGCCATGTCGCAGGCGGAAGCATTGCTCGCCGCCGGTATCAGGGTGATCGACCTGGCCGCAGATTTCAGGATCAGGGACATTGCTACCTGGGAGAAATGGTACGGCGCTACTCACGCTTGCCCTGCACTGGTGGAGGACGCGGTTTACGGTTTACCCGAATTGAACCGCGACGCGATCCGCGGTGCACGCCTGGTGGCTAATCCCGGCTGTTATCCGACCTCGGTAATTCTTGCATTATTGCCGTTGCTGAAGAATGACCTGATCGATCCTGCGAGTATTATCGCGGATTGCAAGTCGGGCACCAGCGGCGCCGGGCGCAAGGTCAGCGTGGGAACCGCGTTTTGCGAGGTTACCGAATCGGTGAAAGCCTACGGCGTGCCGGGCCATCGCCATCTGCCCGAGATCCGGGAGATTTTGCAGACGCTCGATGCTAATGCAGACCTGGTGTTCACGCCGCACCTGATGCCGATGATTCGCGGCATTCATGCCACCGTTTACGCCGATGCGCGTGGTCCTGCCGACCGGGTGCAGGCCGTGTTCGAAAGCTTTTATCGCGACGAGCCATTTGTCGACGTGATGCCCGCGGGATCGCATCCGGAAACCCGCAGCGTGCGTGGGGCCAATACCTGCCGGATCGCTGTGCATTACCTCGAGGCAGCCAACAAGTACGTGGTGTTGTCGGTCGAGGATAACCTGGTCAAGGGGGCCGCCGGGCAGGCGATCCAGAATATGAACCTGATGTTCGGCCTGGAGGAAACTTCGGGCCTCGAAGCCCCGGGGATGATGCCTTGAGCAGCCTGCACCGCGGATTCCAGGTCAGGCAGCACAAGCCGTGGAAGCTCTGGCTGGGCGTCGTCCTGTTGATCGGCCTGATGGCAATGTTTTTCTACCTGGGTAAAAATTACCAGGCCTATCAGCTCGAGCACCTGATGCTGGAGCGAGAAACCCTGGTCAGCCGCATCGACGAACTCGAAACCCGGAACCATAACCTGGTGCAAAAAAATGCCCACCTCGAGGGTGGTAGCAAAATCGAGCGGGATGCTTACGAGCTGGCGAACCAGGAGCTGGCCAGGTTGCAGCAGGAATTGCTGGCGCAAAAGGAAGAGCTGGTATTCTACCAGGGTATCGTATCGCCCAAGGATGCCGCCCTGGGCGTGAATCTGCAGTCATTCGAAGTGCGAAAAAAGAACAGCCAGAACCAGTATAGTGTCAAAATGATCCTGACCAAGAGCGGTAAAAGCACTAAAAAAATCTCGGGCGGCGCCAACGTGGTAATCCGAGGAGAGAATGGCGGTAGCGTCAGTGAGTTGAAATTGACCGACCTGGCGCTTGAAAATTCAAAGATAGGCACCAAATTCGCCTTCAGGTACTTCCAGGTTTTCGAAGGAGATATCGCTTTACCTGAAGGATTCGAACCTTTCGAGGTGGAAATAGGCATCAAACCTACTACAAAGAAGGTAAAATCTTTTTCAGAAACTATTACGTGGACGCGTGTATTGTCCGAGGGAGTATAAATGTTTGGCAGAAAAAAAGGCTTCAACGCGGCTCGCATCGACACACTTGTCGGCCAGGGTACCGAGATTAACGGTGATCTGGTGTTTTCCGGTGGCCTGCACGTGGACGGTAAAGTAAACGGTAACGTCATGGCCGAAGAGGGCAGCACCGCGCTCCTGATACTGAGCGAGTTCGGCCGCATCGAGGGTGAGGTCAAGGTGCCCAACATGGTGCTCAACGGGGAGATAGTAGGCGATGTCTACGGTTCGACCCGCGTCGAGCTGGCGCCGAAGTCGAGAGTCAAGGGCAGCGTGTATTACAACCTGATCGAGATGGCTATTGGCGCCGAGGTTAACGGCGGACTGGTACATCAGCCGGCCGGTTCCGAGTTGCCCAAGCGACTGGAAGACAAATCGAATCACCACGGCGGCGGTAAGACCGAACCGGTAACCGAAAACTGATTTCGCGTGTTATCCTACCGCCTGAACTGAAAATGTTACGAGCAACGTTATGGAAGTAATGATCGACGCTAATTTCGGGATGGCACTTGGGCCCAGCTCTGGTGAAACCCTGCTTGAGTTTTCTGATTCCGCGGTGCGCAAGTTAAAGGAATTGCAGGAAGAGGAGCAAAATCCGAACCTGATGCTGCGAGTCTCGGTTTACGGTGGCGGTTGTTCCGGATTCCAGTACACGTTTTCACTCGATGAGGAAGTCAAGCCTGTCGACAAGACCGTGGAAAAGGATGGGGTCACCCTGTTAATCGATCAGATGAGCTATCAGTACCTGGCGGGATCCGAGGTGGACTACACCGAGGGCCTCGAGGGCGCCATGTTCGTGGTGAACAATCCGAACGCGACCTCAACCTGTGGTTGTGGGGCTTCTTTTTCGGTTTAGGAATGCGCGCTTAGGGCAAGCGGCCGCTTAATGTCCTTCTAGAAGTTGAAGTAACCGTTCAGGAAAATACCGTCGTATTCCAGGTCGTTGTCCTTGTCCAGGCTGTCGACTTTATCCAGGTCCAGCGAAAAATACTTGAAACCACCCTCGACACCGAGACCGGTGCCGGAATCGTATCCGAGCATAATGGTTGAATCCTGGGCGTTGCTGTCGCTCAGGCCGAGGTCGATTGAACTGGTGTGAATATTCGCGCCAACGTAGAAACCGCTATTGGGCAGGTCATAGCGGGCCGACAGGTAGAGTAACGGGATGGTCTCGTCGACCGCCAGGCTGGTGTTTGCGTCACCACCCAGTGATACCTCTCCATCGAATTTTTTCAAATCGACGCCCAGGTCGAGATTGATCCGGCTATTGAATAATTGGTAGTAAAGCACGATGTCGTTCTGGGAGAGATCGTAAGTAGAGGTAATCTTTTTCCCGGAGCTAAAGGTCTGGCCGTTAAGGTTGACGTCGGCGTCGAGGGTTATTCGGTCCGAGGAATCCAGGTTATGATCGCGATACTTGATGTTCGGCAATGCCTTGATCGGATGTTCCAGGATTAACACCATCGAGGACTGCTCGGGATTTTCCAGCTCCAGGTCGTCAACCAGCTCGATGCTGTCGGTTTCGAAGTTGTTATAGCCGTCATTGAGAGCAGGCGTACCCTGAATACCGCCTATGTTGAGCCCGATGAACTCCGCTTCCGCGGTGCCGATTGGCAACCACAGACAGGCCGACGCAATAA
>CAMYON010000021.1:0-4634 GCA_947260025.1 uncultured Gammaproteobacteria bacterium | reverse complement strand
ATGCGTGACTATTCGGCTGCGTAAACCCCGCCGAGCACGGTTTTGCGCCGCGCCTGGGTCACCGCGGGAATATTGCCGGGACGCAGATCGAGTCGTTCGCGTGCCAGCCAGGCAAAGGCTGCGGCTTCGATATAGTCCGGATTCATGCCTAGCGCCTCCGTGGTTTGCACGGCACATCGCGGTAGTTGGTGTTGCAGGCGCTCGAGCAGGTATAGATTGTGCGCACCGCCCCCGCAAATAAAGCAATTTGCCGGCAAAGCGGGCAGTTCGGATATCGCGGTGGCGATGGTTGCAGCGGTCAGTTCCACCAGCGTTGCCTGTATGTCCTGCGCGTCGTAGTCCCGGGTTAAATACTCATGCAGCCAACCGGGGCTGAAGTGCTCGGTGCCGGTCGATTTCGGGATCGCTGCCCGGAAGTAGTTTTCTCCGGCAATCATCGCCTGCAGCAAGCTATCGATAAGCTTTCCTCCGCGCGCCCAGTCACCGGCATCGTCAAATCGGGTCGCCCTGTGTTTTTCGTTCCAGTAGTCGAGCAGGGTGTTACCCGGACCGGTATCGAAGCCGAGGATTTGCGACTCCCTGTTAGCCGGGAGCAGGGTAACATTGGCAATACCGCCGATATTGACGACGACGCGATCCTCGGCTGGCGAGTGCATCAGGAACTGATGATAAGCGGGCGCGAGCGGCGCCGCCTGCCCGCCCAGGGCTATATCCTTGCGCCTGAAATCGGCCACGGTGGTGATGCCGCAACGCGCGGCCAGGCGGTTGGGGTCGCCAATCTGAACCGTGTATGAAGGCGATGTATTCGGGCTGTGGCGAATCGTCTGCCCATGGCAGCCCACTGCGGAGACGTCCCCTCGATCAAGCGCCGCCGCGGCAAGCGCATCGTTGACCGTGCTGGCGTAGAGCTCCCCCAATTCCGCGTCGAGGCGATAGAGGTCATCCAGTGAGGATGCTTGTGACTGGCACAGGGCCTGCAGTGCCTGCCGTGTCGAATCCGGGTAGGGGGTCGCCTGGCAGTGCAGAACCCGGGGTGGGAACTCGTTAAAATCGACTATCGCGACATCGACCCCGTCGAGGCTGGTGCCCGACATCAGGCCGATGTATATCTCCTCGCTTCGCGGGCTCACTGCGAATTATCGGCCAATGTGCGATCCATAAGGCGCAGCATCGACAGATAAACCTGGGTGTTTTCCTCGAAGTGGGAGAGATAGGCAGCGTTAACCGGCTTGGCTTCCGGCAGTTTTACCGTTAGCGGGTTGCGGTGCACGCCGTTGACGCGAAACTCGTAGTGTAAATGGGGTCCGGTAGCCAGTCCCGAGCTGCCTACGTAACCGATGATCTGACCCTGTTTGACTTTCTTGCCGCTGCGTACGCCGCGCGCGTAGCGATGCAGATGGCCATAAGCCGTGGTATAGCGGCCACCGTGGCGAATCACGATCAGGCGGCCGTAGCCACCCTTGGTTCCGGCGTGGATCACCTTGCCATCACCCGAGGCGCGCACTGGCGTTCCGCGGCGGGCGGCATAGTCGACGCCCTTGTGGGAGCGCCACTTCGATAGTACTGGATGCCAGCGCCTGTTGCTAAAACGCGAACTGATCCTGGAGAATTCGACCGGGCTGCGCAAGAAGGCCTTGCGCATGCTCTTGCCATCGGGCGAGAAATAGTCGCTATCGCCCTTGGGGTCGGTATAGTAGACCGCGCGGTAGGTCTTGCCGTCGTTGATGAATTCGGCAGACAGGATGCGACCATTACGAATCTTGACGTCATCCTTGTAGAGCTCTTCGTAAACGATACCAAAGCGATCACCCTTGCGGATATCCAGCGAGAAATCGACGTCCCAGCCGAAAATAGCGGCCAGGTCCATGATCACGTCCTCTGGAATGTCGGCATTTGCCGCGGCTTCGAATAGTGAGCTCTCGATCGTTCCCTCGCGATAAACCGGGTAGGCATCGAGCTGGTAATTGATGATCTGGCTGCTGAAAGACTGATCTTCGGTGCGCTGTATCAGCAGGGTGCTGGTGATGTCGGGAATGTACTTCATCTTCCGCAGCTGACGCTCGTCGTCCAGCATCAAGCGTATTTCCTGCCCCGGCTTGATATAGCGCAGTCGTTTGGTTTGTTCATTGAGCCTGGCAATTTTATGCGTGGTGGTCGACGATATGCCTTTTTTGGCGAATATCGATGCCAGTGTATCGCCCGATTTAATGGTTACGCTTTCCCATGATCCATCATCGGGTTCGCTCACGGTCTCGGCGATCTCCTGCTGCAAGGGCGTTGCCGGAGCGGGCAGCGGCAACGAGTAGTGTAATCGCGTTGAGTTCGGCGTAGAATTCGCGGCTTTGGCCGACGGTTGCCAGTTCGATACACTGAAGCCAAGCAGCATAACTGCGGTTGCGACCAGCATCAGTTTGATTGAGAGCCCGGGATGAAAAGCGGGGGCGGCGGGCGTGCCGGTTCTAGACGTTTTCAGACAAGCGCGGTCGGATTTGAAGTCAAGATCTTGAAAACTCATGAGAAAATACGTCTAAGTTATTGGTTGAATTGAGATAACGGGCCCAAAATATTATCTCCAAACAGGTATATAGCATGATTTCCGAAAAAGATGCAATGCAGCAGATAAAAAGAGGATGCGATGAAATCCTGCTCGAAGCTGAATTGCTAGAAAAACTGAAGCAGGGCAGGCCCCTGAAAATAAAAGCTGGTTTCGATCCGACGGCGCCTGACCTGCATCTCGGGCATACGGTTCTGATCAACAAGATGCGTCAATTCCAGCAGCTCGGGCATCATATTATGTTCCTGATCGGTGACTTTACCGGCATGATCGGTGATCCCAGCGGAAAGTCGGCCACCCGGCCACCGCTGTCGCCCGAGCAAATTCAGCAGAACGCGCAGACCTACCAGGAACAGGTTTTCAAGATTCTCGACCCGGATACGACGGAGATTTGCTTCAACGCTGCCTGGCATGGTCGCAGAACCGCGGCCGACATGGTTCGGCTGGCGTCGCGGCACACCGTGGCGCGCATGCTGGAACGCGATGATTTCGCCAGGCGCTACAAAAATAACCAGCCAATATCGATTCACGAATTCCTGTATCCACTGGTGCAGGGCTGGGATTCGGTAGAAATGGAGGCCGACGTCGAGCTCGGTGGCACTGACCAGAAGTTTAACCTGCTGGTGGGCCGGGAGCTGATGAAGGCGGAAGGCATGGAGCCTCAGGTTATTCTGACGATGCCGATCCTCGAGGGATTGGACGGAGTACAGAAAATGTCGAAATCGCTGGATAACTATATTGGCATCGAGGATGCGCCCAACGAAATGTTTGGCAAGTTGATGTCGGTTAGCGATGACTTGATGTGGCGGTATTTCGAGCTTTTAAGTTTCCGACCGATGCACGAAATAAACCAGTTTCAGCACGACGTCAGGGAGGGGGCGAATCCCCGGGATATCAAGTTTCTACTGGCCGAGGAAATCATTACCCGGTTCCACGATGCCGCGGCAGCCGAATCTGCCAAGCAGGATTTCATCACGCGATTTGCCAGGGGGGCTTTGCCTGATGACATGCCGGAAACCACGCTGACCCTCGAGCAGGATACGATTGGCATCGCGGCCTTGCTGAAACAGGCCGGGCTCACCACCAGCACCTCGGAAAGCTTCCGCATGATCCAGCAGGGTGCGGTCAAACTCGATGGCGAAAAAGTGTCCGATCGAGGCCTGCTGCTGGAGCGCGGTTCGGCGGTCGTGGCCCAGGTCGGCAAGCGGAAATTTGCTCGAATTACACTGGCCTGATAAAAATTTCAAATAGCGCTTGACGCCGCATTAATACCGCCTATAATGCGCGCCTCGTTGGGCTGAACCTGCTTGCCGTAAAGGCGCCGATTCGGCTCTGCAAAGTGCTTTATCAGACCCCTGCGAATTCTGCAGAAAACGACAATGCGACGTTTGACGAAATAAATGTTGCACCAGGCGTTGACGCCGTGTCAAAAGGGTCTATAATGCGCGCCTCGCTTTTAAAAACGTCCGAATTTCGAACGATCTTCGGCGCTGCGAGGTGGGTCCCTGAAAGGCCCGTTTTTGCTGGGCGTTCCCCGGCAAACAGATCTTTAACAATTGATTAGGTAATTTGTGTGGGCACTCATGTCAATGATGATCTCGTATCATTACGATTTGAGTGACCAAAACTTTAACTTACGTTAATAGTCAAGGTTACTCTCTTCAAAAAAGTTACACGGAGCTATCCGTAAATAGTTTTAAACTGAAGAGTTTGATCCTGGCTCAGATTGAACGCTGGCGGCATGCTTAACACATGCAAGTCGAACGGTAACAGGCGAAGCTTGCTTCGCGCTGACGAGTGGCGGACGGGTGAGTAACGCGTGGGAATTTACCTTGTAGTGGGGGATAGCCCGGAGAAATCCGGATTAATACCGCATAATCTCTACGGAGCAAAGTGGGGGCTCTTCGGACCTCACGCTATTAGATAAGCCCGCGTTGGATTAGCTTGTTGGTAGGGTAATGGCCTACCAAGGCGACGATCCATAGCTGGTTTGAGAGGATGATCAGCCACACTGGGACTGAGACACGGCCCAGACTCCTACGGGAGGCAGCAGTGGGGAATATTGGACAATGGGCGCAAG
>CAMYON010000020.1:5162-38972 GCA_947260025.1 uncultured Gammaproteobacteria bacterium | reverse complement strand
GCGTATACCAGTCCCGGATTACTGCTGCGAAAATCCTCGGGGCCCAGCCCCCACTTCTCGACCACGCCCGGCCTGAAATTTTCGATGACGACATCTGACTGCTGGATCAATCTGCGCACCAGCTCGACACCCTTTTCGGTTTTGAGATCTATCGTCACCGATTTCTTGTTGCGCGCCAGCGATCGCCACCAGAGCGACGTGTCACCGCGCATTTCTCGCCAGCGCCTGATCGGGTCGCCGCCGTCGGGGGGCTCGATCTTGATCACCTCGGCGCCAAAATAACCGAGCATGCAACCGGCAAAAGGACCGGCGAGCAACTGCCCCAGTTCGATTACGCGATATCCCGCGAGCGGGCCCGAAGAATTCATAAAGGCTCCTGATAACCTGGTCCCTGGAAATGTTACGCAGTAAACCGGGGCGTGACCAGCCGAAACCTGCTATCCGGCATGATCGCTGGCGGTTTCAGACTCGTGGCGAAAACCCCGGGCCCGGATTCAAGGCTGCGCACGGCAGCGTCATTTGACATTTCTGCGACAAATCGGGTGCATGATGCAACCGATTGAATTACCATTAATCGTCACCTCAGAGTTTGCAATATGTCACCCGTAGTACTTGCCGATTCCGGCTCCGATACCAAAGTTTTCGTGCTCGATACCAACGTTTTAATGCACGACCCGTCCGCCCTCTTCAAGTTCCAGGAACACCACGTCTACCTGCCGATGACCGTGCTCGAGGAGCTGGACAACGCCAAGATCGGGGTGTCCGAAGTTGCCCGAAACGTGCGTCAGACCAATCGATTCATCGACGAATTGCTGACCGCGCAACGCGAACTGGTAATCGAAGAAGGCCTGCAGCTCAACCGCTTCATCGCCGCCGAAGAACCCTACAAATGCAGCGGTCGACTGTTTTTCCAGACCGAGGCGCACGAGAGCAGCCTGCCGGAATCATTGCCGGGGAACAAAACCGACAATTCGATCCTGAACACGATAATCTGGCTTAAGAATGCGATCAGCGATCATGAAATCGTGTTGATCTCCAAAGACATCAATCTGCGAATCAAGGCCACGATCCTCGGTATCAAGGCCGAAGACTATGCCAACGACCGGGTCGTCGACGATCTCGACCTGCTGTTCAGCGGCTCGCGCCAGCTCGCCAGTGATTTCTGGGAAGTGCACGGCAAGCAGATCGAGAGCTGGCAGGAAGAAGGCAAAGCTTATTACGAGGTTGCCAGCGTCGAGGGCGAAGAATGGTTTCCCAACCAGTTCATCTACATGGACAGCGACTTCGAGGCCATCGTGCGCCGGCGCAACGAGGCAGGATTCCTGATCGAGGTTTGTCAGAATTACTACGGTCAGCGCCACTCGGTCTGGGGCATCACTGCGCGCAACCGCGAGCAGAATTTCGCACTCAACCTGCTGATGGATCCTGAAATCGATTTCGTAACGCTGTCGGGCAGCGCGGGCACCGGAAAGACACTGCTGGCGCTGGCGGCGGGGCTAACCCAGACGCTGGACCAGGGTTTGTACAAGGAAATCATCATGACCCGCGTCACGATTCCAATCGGTGAGGATATTGGGTTCCTGCCGGGCACCGAGGAAGAGAAGATGACGCCCTGGATGGGGGCCCTGATGGATAACATGGAAGTACTCACCGGCAGCGATCAGAAGGACTCCTGGGAGCAGGCCGCGACTAATGACCTGCTGCGCAACCGAATCAAGATCCGCTCGCTGAACTTCATGCGTGGCCGGACGTTTCAGAACAAGTACATAATCATCGACGAGGCGCAAAACCTGACTTCGAAACAGATGAAAACGCTGGTCACGCGCAGCGGCACCGGGACCAAGATCGTTTGCCTGGGCAACCTCAAACAAATCGACACGCCCTATTTAACCGAGACCACCTCTGGCATGACCTACGTGGTCGATCGCTTCAAGCACTGGGAGCATAGCGGGCACATTACCCTGATGAATGTCGAGCGTTCGCGACTGGCCGACTATGCGTCGGAAAAGCTCTAGTCAGCCAGCGTTATGCCGGAGGTATCCGGTGGCGGCGGGTCGGGTTCCTTCTTGGCCGTGCTGAGCTCGCTGCCTACCGGCGCGATATCGAAGCCGGTGATATCGATATCGGGTTCCTGCGGGGCCTCGTAATCGTCCTGCAACTCGCTGCCGACGGGCGCGATCGAGGCCGCCAGCTCCTCGATTTGATCTCCGGTGATCCCTAGCGGGTCCGTTTGCGGCGGCGGTGCTAACTCACCGTCGTAGCTGGATTCATACTCCTGGCTGGTTGCCGCAGGCGCCGCGGGTTGCGGAGCAGCTGCCGGTGCAGGTTCTGCAGCAGGTTGCGGGGCGGCTGCCGGTGCAGGTTCTGACGCGGGTTGCGGTGCCGCTTCGACAGCTCCACCCACGGGTGCGACCTCGCATTCGGCGCCGGCGCGGGCGAGCGCGGTCCGGTACTTGTTTGCCGTGGCCTGGTCGATATTTTTCTTGATGACGATACGCTTGCCGGAGAACAGTTGCGCCAGCTTGGCCTCGTCGGCATTGAACAACTTGGCGACTTTGACCCTGACTTCATCCGCATTCGCGCCATCGCTGATCTGCCCGGAAAATGCGACTTCGAATAATTGATCACTCATGTCATGATTTCCTAACTGCTGACCTATACTATAGAACAAAATCAGACAACAGGTACTATGACAAAAAATACGGAAATCACCCGACTGACGCCGCACGGCCACATGGACGTACTGTCGCAAGTCGAGGTCAGTCAGCTCAAACAGGGCAGCACGGACGACAGTCTTTACGAAATTTTCCGCCGCTGCGCGCTGGCGGCCCTGAACGTCGACAGCAAGACCGATGACGCGCGCGAAGTGCTCGAGCAGTATCACGACTTCGATATCCGCGTGGTACAGCAGGAACGCGGCATCAAGCTCGAAATCGAAAACGCACCGGAAAGCGCCTTTGTCGACGGCCGGGTCATAACCGGCATCCAGGAGCAATTGTTCTCCGTATTGCGAGACGTTTCCTATGTCAGAAACAAAATAGATTCTAACCAGCTCTTCGATGTCGATAGCAGCGAGGGAATCACCAACGTCGTGTTTCACATACTGCGCAACGCTGACACGTTGATCCCGGAGACGGAGCCCAACCTCGTGGTTTGCTGGGGCGGGCATTCTATCGAAAGACCCGAGTATGATTACTGCAAGGAAGTCGGCTACCAGCTCGGGTTGCGCAGTTTGAATATCTGTACCGGATGCGGGCCGGGCGCGATGAAGGCGCCGATGAAGGGGGCCGCGATCGGGCATAGCAAGCAGCGCATACGCGAGGGCCGCTACCTGGGTTTCACCGAACCGGGTATCATCGCCGCCGAATCGCCAAACCCGATCGTCAATGAACTGGTTATTCTGCCGGATATCGAAAAAAGGCTGGAAGCGTTTGTGCGCGCAGGACACGGTATCGTGGTCTTTCCCGGAGGCGTGGGTACCGCCGAGGAAATCCTGTTCCTGCTCGGCATCCTGCTCAATCCTGAAAATCGTCATGTTCCCTTTCCATTGATTCTGACCGGTCCGGAATCGGCAACGCCCTATTTCAGGCAAATCGATGATTTTATCAAGCTAGCCCTCGGCCAGGATGCCCAGGAGCATTACTCGATCATCATCGACGATCCAACCAAGGTCGCACGCGAAATTACCGCGGGGCTCGAGTCGGTGCGAAATTTCAGGCGAGACCATAAGGACGCTTATTACTTCAACTGGATTCTCAAAATCGATCACCAGTTCCAGCAACCCTTCGAACCGACTCATGATCGCGTTGCCGCGCTCAACCTGACGCGCGACCAGCCACAGCATTTACTGGCATCCGATTTGCGCCGCGCGTTTTCCGCCATCGTGGCGGGCAACGTAAAAGACGATGGCATCCGATCGATCGAACAGAATGGCCCCTTCCAGATAAGCGGCGAACCCGAAATCATGCAGGCACTGGACGCCCTGCTGCATTCTTTTGTCGAGCAGCAGCGCATGAAGGTGCCGGGCAAAGTCTACGCTCCTTGTTATTACCTGCATAACCGGTAACATTTTGGCTGGCGTCAACCGGGGTCACAATTAATGAGTTCAATCAAGGCAATCGCGATCAAGAATCGCCCGCGTGTAGCGATGCAGTCGATAGATAGCGCCCAGGTCACCGTTGCCAACGGCATCCTCGGCGATTTCCGCGGCGCCCAGCTCGGGCGCCAGATAACGATAATGAGCGAATCGGCATGGCAAAAAGCCTGCACCGAAGTTGATGCGGATCTGCCCTGGACCGTACGGCGTGCCAACCTGCTGGTCGATGGCGTCGAGTTCGATGCGAGCTATGTCGGCAAGACGGTGCGTGTCGGCGATGTCGAGCTGGTGGTAACCGAGGAAACCGACCCTTGCTCGCGCATGGATGCACAGCACCAGGGCCTGACCGCGGCGCTGACGCCGGAATGGCGCGGCGGCATTTGCTGCAACGTCGTCAAGCCCGGCGAAATCAGGATCGGCGATCGCATCGAATTCGCTTGAGGAGATTCGCAGTTAAGGCACCTGTTTCCCCGGGTGAAGCCAGTGCGCTCGATTTCAGTCGGGATCGAGTCGGCGATAGTCCGCTATCAGTTTACGCTCGGCCCGGATACCGTTAATACAATAGGCGCTAACGCTCACCAGCACCACCAGGCTGCCGGCCAGGGTTAACAGGCTGGGCTGCTCACCGACCCCGATCCAGACCCAGACCGGACCCAGGATGGACTCGGTTAGCGAAAACAGGGCGACCTCAGAGGCCATGATGTAACGCGCGGCAACGGTAAAACACCAGAA
Source organism: uncultured Gammaproteobacteria bacterium (assembly GCA_947260025.1). GTDB lineage: Bacteria > Pseudomonadota > Gammaproteobacteria. The sequence goes on along the minus strand of CAMYON010000020.1, from coordinate 34,144 downwards.
TCCGATGCCGAACTGCAGGCAACCCATCGTGATCGCGATTACCAGGTCGTGATTCGAGATGGTAAAGGATTCGACAAAGAATGCGGCCACACCCCCCATGACGATGCCGCTGAGACAGGTCGCCGGCAACATATCGGTACCGCGCTTGTCACGAATAATCAACAGGAATACGACAAAAGACGCGACCACCCCCAGCGCCGCGATGTTGCCGAGCCAACGCCCTTCCAGCAAACCGTCGGCAAACATCAGGCCGATGCCGGCCAGCGACACCAACATCGCGAGCACGCCGAAACGGGAAGTTCGCTCGCCGAGCACCAGCCAGGCGACGAAGGCGGTCGCCAACGGCGCCGCGCCGATAATGAACACGGCGTTGGCCACCGTGGTCCATAAGATTGCGAAGATATAGCAGATCGAACCCAGACCGAGCACCAACGCCGCCCACAGGCCGGGTTTACCGACCGCGCGAAAGGCAGGTCCGATATTCGAACGGTAACGCAGCAGTAACAGGAGGAATAACGTCAGCGAAAAAGTGAAGCCGCGATAAAACAGGACTTGCCATCCGCTGGCGGTTTCGAGGTTACGTAACAGGATACCGGAGGTGCTGAGGAACAGTCCGCCAACGACGACCAGCATAACGCCGTAGCCGTATCTACGCTCCATCTGGGTCATCGCGGCCACGAGCCGCGATCAATAACAAACCCGGGACGGAACTCCAGTCATGGGCATAATGAATCCCGGACCAGTCCGGGACGACTGTCACGGCAACTTGACCACTGCCCTGCCGCGAATCTTGCCGGCGAGTATATCTTCGGCAGCCTGTGGCAGGTCGGCAAAATCGAGATCGAAGCTAAGCTCGTCGAGTAACGCCAGATCGAGGTCGGAAGCCAGGCGCTGCCAGGCTATCTTGCGTTTCGCAATCGGCGCCATTACCGAATCGATACCGTACATGGAAATCCCGCGCAAAATGAATGGCGCTACGGTAGTCGGTAAATTCATGGATTCAGCCAGGCCGCAAATGGCCGCGGCACCACCATAACACAGCTGGCTAAGCACGTTAGCCAGCGTATTACCCCCGGCCACATCGATCGCCCCGCTCCATAACTCCTTGCCGAGCGGACGCGCCTTATCGGCAAAATCGGCACGATCGAGCACATCCGCGGCGCCTAGTCCGGCCAGGAAGTCCTTTTCATTCATGCGCCCGGTGGTAGCCACCACACGATGGCCGAGCTTGCTCAGGGTCGCAACCGCAACGCTGCCGACACCGCCCGACGCGCCGGTTACCAGGATATCGCCATCGCCCGGTTTTATGCCGTGCTGTTCGAGCGCCATAACGCTCAGCATCGCGGTATAGCCGGCGGTACCGATCGCCATGGCCTGCCGCATATCGAGGCCATCCGGCAGCGGAACCAGCCAGTCGCCGCTGACCCGCGCCCTTTGCGCATAACCGCCCGAATGCACTTCACCCACGCCAAAACCATTCAATATGACCTGGTCGCCATCCTTGAAATCGGCGTGGCTCGAGGCAATTACAGTGCCGCTGAAATCGATACCCGGCGTGAGCGGGAATTTACGAATAATGGGTGATCTGCCGGTAAGTGCCAGGCCATCCTTGTAGTTCAGGGTCGTATATTCGACCCTCACCGTGACGTCCCCCTCCATCAAATCGCTGTCGTCGAGTTGCGTCAGCGCACAACGCTGGCCATCGTCGCTTTTACCGATTTGATACGCCTGAAACTGATCTGCCATGAAACAATCCTGTGATTTTCTATTTGTAAGACAAAATCATGGTAAAGTAATTATTCGTTAAATGCATCACAAAATCAGGGTTGAAACGTGCAGGAAAACGCCATCGTCAAGGCAAGTATTTCGAAGCAGATCGCCGAGCAGTTGCGCAGCGCTATCGTCAGCGGGCAGTTCAAAATCGGCGAGCGACTGCCAACCGAGGATGAGCTTGCGCAGCGCTACGGCGTGTCGCGCCCGAGCGTGCGTGAAGCCCTGAAAAGACTTGCGGCGCAGAACCTGGTGCGCGCCAAACGTGGCCCGACGGGTGGTAATTTCGTGGTGCAGCCGAGTTTCGAAGAACTCGCCGAATCTCTGAGCGGCGCGGCAACGCTACTGGTGGGCATGGGCGCACTCGACATCGAGGAAATCATCGAAGCCCGTCGCATACTCCAGGTCAGTTGCCTGCAGCAGGCGGTAATCAGCGCGGACGAGGCTCACCTGCGAAACATCGAAACCGCGCTGCGACGTCAGCAGGACCCGGAGATAAGCGATGAAGACTTTTGCCAGGCCGACGTGGCATTTCACCGCGCGCTGGTCGACGCAACCAACAACGGCATGCTGCGTTTCGTCATGTATACCGTCATCGAATCACTGATACCGGTAACCAACATGGTGGTTACCGTGGTGCGCGAGCGCAGCGACATCATCTCGCTGCACCAGCGAATGCTGGCGCAGTTGCGTCAGCGCAACGCGGCCGAGTTGGGCAAGTTAATGGATGTATTGCTCGATTACCTGCTGCAAAAGTTTGAGCAGGCTACCGCCGTTCGGGCTCAGGAAAGCGTTTGACTATCGACGCCTAAAAAGAACCAGCCCGCAACGCCCAGAATCGTGATAATAATGAAGATTCCGATCCGAGCCATACGCAAGTCTGCGGCACGGTCGCGTTCGAATCCGCTGATGATTTCCTGAATCCGGCGCAGCGCGCTGCTTGCAAGCTTGTGCTTTTTGTAGCCTTCGACCACTGCTTCGGAGCGTTCAATATCGGATGTCATGACGCCTGTTTTTAACTCTCTTATCGAACTATAATGGACGCTGAACGTGGTATTTACAATGTAACTGTTTCACAACATCGACAGAGGCTAACAATTGATTCCCATTATTCTTTCCGGTGGCTCCGGAACACGCCTGTGGCCCTTGTCACGCAAAATGTACCCCAAACAGTTCCATAGCCTGTTACATGATGAAACCATGCTGCAGCGAACGCTGCAACGACTCGACGGCCTCGAACACCAGCCGCCCACCGTGGTTTGTAACGATGAACACCGATTCATCGTCGCTGAACAGGCGCGTCAAATCGGCATCGAGGATTTATCGATAATACTGGAGCCCTTCGGCAGGAATACCGCGCCGGCAATCGCGGTGGCTGCCGTTCACGCCCTGCAACAGGGCGGCGATCCCGTGTTACTGGTATTGACGGCGGATCACGAAATTCCGGACCAGCAGGCTTTTACCGACGTCGTCAGACAGGCTTTACCCCTGGCCGAGGCCGGCAACCTGGTAACCTTCGGCATCGTACCGACCTACGCGGCGACCGGTTATGGCTATATCAAACGCGGACAGCAGACCGGCAATGGTTTTCGGGTCGACGAATTCGTCGAAAAGCCCGATCACTCAACCGCCGAGCAGTACCTCACTACTAAGGAGCATTACTGGAATAGCGGCATGTTCATGTTTCGCGCCCAAAGCTATCTCGACGAGCTGGAGAAATTCAATCCCGAGATGATCAAACACTGCAGGCAGGCGGCCGACGCCATGACCGAGGACATCGGTTTTCTCAGGCTCGATGCCGACGCCTTTGCCGAATGCGAGGCCGACTCGATCGACTACGCCGTCATGGAAAAAACCGACCTCGCCTGCGTGGTGCCGATGGATGCCGGCTGGAGCGATATCGGTAGCTGGTCGTCCCTGTGGGAACAGGGTGAGAAAGATGACCGGGGTAACGCCACGCGCGGCGATGTGCTGACCACCGACACCGAAAACTCGATCGTGCATGCCGGTAGCCGACTGGTGGCAACGGTCGGTGTCAGCAACCTGGTGATCGTCGAAACCGAAGACGCGGTGCTGGTAGCCGACAAGGAAAAGGCGCAGGAAGTTAAGCAAATTGTCGAACGGCTGGCGCAGGACAGTCGCGAGGAAGAAAACTTTCATCGAATCGTCTATCGCCCCTGGGGCAGCTTCGATTCGGTCGACGAAGGTGAGGGTTACAAGGTCAAGCGCATTAGCGTCAAACCCGGCGCGCGCCTGTCCAAGCAAATGCACCATCATCGCGCCGAGCACTGGGTTGTGGTCAGGGGCACCGCACGCGTGTTCCGCGATGACGAGATTTTCGACCTGCACGAAAACGAATCGGTTTTTATTCCGCTCGGCGCCACGCACTATCTCGAAAATCCCGGCGATGACCCGCTCGACATCATCGAAGTGCAGTCGGGCTCATACCTCGGCGAGGACGATATCGTGCGTTTCGAAGATGTTTATGGACGTAGCGATAAATAGTTTTACCGAATATTGATCTGGATCATTCCCGACCGGTGACGAAACTGGATATTTCTAAACTATGGAAACGCAGAACCTTCAGTTCGACGACACCCTGCTCGAGGAAGAACTGGAGTATCCGGAATGGTTCAAGCTCAGCCTCGGCGACCTCAACGACGATATCGCGGAAGCCCGGGCCGAGGGCAAGTTCGGCATCGTGGTCTACTATGGCCAAAAGCGCTGCGCCTATTGCGAACAGTTCTTCGAAATCAACCTCGCCGATGACAGCATTTCGCATTACCTGCAGCAGAATTTCGACGTTATTCCGGTAGATATCTGGGGCATCGAGGAGTTTGTCGATACCGACGGTAACAACTATACCGAGCGCGAACTTTCGTTACGCTACAAGACCAACTTCACGCCATCGCTGGTGTTCTACGATCGCAAGGGCAAGCCCGTTTATCGCCTGCGCGGCTACTACCCGCCCTACCAGTTTCGCGCGGTACTGCATTACGTGATCGAGGGATTTTACCGCGTCGAAAAGTTTCGCGATTACCTGGCGCGCGCGGAACCCGGGCTTTTCTTCACCTCCGGCGAGCTCATCGACCGGGATTTCTACCAGCCACCGCCTTACAACCTCGATCGCAGCCGAAACAATTCGGGTAAACCGCTCGCGGTGATATTCGAACAGGGCTCCTGCCATGCCTGCGAACTGCTGCACACGGGGCCGCTGTCGCAGGACGAAATCCTGGCGGAGATCGAGAAAATGGAGGTGGTACAGCTAAGCCTGTTCGGCGATACCGAGATCGTTACGCCATCCGGCAGGCAAACGACCGCAAAACAGTGGGGGCAGGAGCTGGAGCTGTTTTATACTCCGACCATCATCCTTTTCAGCCCCGAGGGCAAGGAAATCATGCGTGTCGATTCCGTGGTGCAGTTCTACCGCCTGTGGGGCGTACTCGATTACGTCAACCGCCGTGGCTACAGCAGCGGTCTCGATTATCAGGGCTGGCGGCTGCAGCAGCGCGAGACAGCCGAGTAACCGGGCGCGACGATGAATTCAGCCAGCCGCGCGTCGCTGTCCCAACAGCTTATCGATACCTGCCTGGCGATGAACGCCGCCGGTATCAACCAGGGCAGCGCTGGAAATATCAGCCTGCGTTTCGAGAATGGTTTCCTGATCACGCCGTCGGGCCTCGCCTATGACCGCCTGCAACCCGACAACATAGTGCTGGTGGCGCTCGACGGTAACTGCAAAGACAGGATGAAACCTTCGAGCGAATGGCGCATGCATCGAGATATCTACCTGAAGCGACCCGAGGCCGGCGCCGTGTTGCACGCACATCCGACGTTTGCCACGGCGCTGTCCTGCCTGCGACTCGATATTCCGGCTTTCCACTACATGGTCGCAGTCGCCGGTGGCAGCGACATCAGGTGTGCCGATTACGCGCTATTCGGTACCCAGCAGCTGTCGGATCATATGCTCAGCGCGCTCGACGGACGGCGTGCCTGCCTGCTTGGCACTCACGGCATGATCTGTTTCCACGATAACCTGGAAAAGGCGCTGTGGCTCGGAATCGAAGTCGAAACCCTGGCCAGGCAGTACTGGCACGCGCGCCAGGCCGGCAATCCCGTGATCCTGAGCGCTGAGCAAATGCAGGAAGTCATCGAGAAATTTGCCGATTACGGCAAGCAGCCCGCAGGCGAAGACTGACTCATGAATGTCGATGGCGTGCCCTATCGCAGCATCTGGGTCAACGATGACGGTATCTCGATCGATGTCATCGACCAGACCCGGTTACCGCATGAATTTCGAATCCTGAATTTGCGTACGCTCGAAGATGCCCGCGACGCGATCAGCAACATGGTAGTGCGCGGCGCACCGCTGATCGGCGCCACCGCGGCATACGGTTTTTATCTCGCGATGCTGCGGGACGCTGCCAATGCCGCTATCGACAGCGCTTACGAATCGCTTTACGCGGCGCGGCCAACCGCGGTTAACCTGCGCTGGGCGCTGGATCGGACGCGGGCTAGCCTCGCAGGACTGGAACCGGATGAGCGCGCCGCCTGCGCCCTCGAAACGGCCCGGGATATTGCCGAACTCGATGTCGATATCAACCAGCAAATCGGTAGACACGGTTTGCAACTGATCAACAACATCGCCGCGCACAAAGCGCCTGGCGAGGTAATCAACATCCTGACTCACTGTAACGCCGGCTGGCTGGCGACGGTCGACTGGGGCACCGCGACCGCACCGATTTACATGGCCTTCAACAGCGGCATCCCGATTCACGTCTGGGTCGACGAAACCCGGCCGCGCAACCAGGGTGCTAGCCTCACCGCCTGGGAACTCGGACATCACGGCGTGCCCCATAGCCTGATCGCCGATAATACCGGCGGTCACCTGATGCAGCATGGCCAGGTCGACCTGTGCCTCGTCGGCAGCGATCGCACCACGCGCAGCGGTGACGTTTGCAACAAGATCGGTACCTACCTGAAAGCGCTGGCTGCAAAGGACAACGCGCTGCCGTTTTACGTCTGCTTGCCGAGCTCGACGATCGACTGGACTATCCACGACGGCCTGAACCAGGTGCCGATCGAGCAACGTGACGGCAGCGAAGTGTCACAGATCACGGGCCGCCTGCCAGACGGCCGGATCGAATCGGTATCCATCGTGCCGCCGGGCACCCGGGTAGCGAACTATGCCTTCGATGTAACACCGGCCAGACTGGTAACGGGATTAATCACCGAGCGCGGTATCGTGGCGGCAAGCGAGTCGGCACTGACGCGTGCCTTTCCCGAACAGGCGACCGGGCCCGCCGTTTAACCGACAGCGCCCAGGTCATATCCTTCATTTCAGGGATTCATGGCTAAAGTTCTATGCCGGCAAGCGCCTAGTAATACTTGCGCAGCACCGTAAGGCCATCCCCGATCGGAATCAGCGACAGATCATAGCGTCCCGGTGCCCGTTCGTAGATCCATGCATTAAGCTCGCGCAACGCCACGGTATCCGTGCTGTTATCCTCGGGATCGACGACGGATCCATTCCACAGTACGTTGTCGAGCATGATCAGGCCACCGTTGCGGACCAACGACAGGCAGGATTCGACGTAGGACCTGTAGCCAGATTTATCGGCATCGATATAGGCAAAATCGTACGCGCCCTCGAAACCTTCGTCGATCAGCCAATCAAGCGTTGCCTGAGCCGGAGCGATCTGCAAATCGATACGCTGGGCCACGTTAGCCGCCTGCCAGTGTTCGCGCGCGATGCTGGTGTATTCTTCGCTCACGTCGCAGCAGGTCATCTTCAGTTCTGGCATCGCCATCGTCAGGCACAGGGTGGTATAGCCGGTAAAGGTGCCGATCTCGAGCCCGCTGCGGGCCCCCAGCATCTTGCACAGCAGTTTCAATAACTGCACCTGTTCAGGCGAGCTGATCATATTTGCATCGGGCATCGACAGGGTTTGCTCGCGTAAGCGCGCGCAGGCTTGCGGCTCCCGCAACGAGACATCGAGCAGGTACTGCTGCAGCCGGTCATCGAGACCAATTGACGAAGTCGACATGTTAAACGCCTCCCGGGCTGATCTGGTCAATCCGCATAGTCCAGGCTTGAGTTTTCGATACCAGGCCCATACATTGCTACGAAAGATACTACATTCTGACTTAAGCCGGGAGGCAACTCAATGTCGCTACATCTGATCAGCTTTAAAACCTGCCCCTTTGTACAGCGGGCGGTGATTACACTGAAGCATAAAAATATCGATTTCGACATTACCTATATCGATCTCGCCGATCCACCCGACTGGTTCCTGGAAATGTCTCCGCTGGCAAAGGTGCCGGTACTCAAGGTCGACGACGAGATACTGTTCGAATCGGCCGTGATCAACGAGTACCTGGATGAAATCACCGGCGGCGAACTGCAACCGAAAGATCCGTTGGCGCGCGCCAAGAATCGGGCCTGGATCGAGTTCGCCTCCAACATGCTCGGTAATCTCTACATGATGAAGATGAGCAAGGACGAGGAACGCTACACCAAATACCGACAAACGCTGGTGAGCCAGTTGCAACGCGTCGAAAAGCGCCTGGGCAACGGCCCGTGGTTTAACGGCGAGGATTTTTCGCTGGCCGATACCGCGTTCGCACCGCTGTTCCGTCATGATTCGGTCGCCGGTGGCAAGCTGTCGATAATCGACTCCAAAACCATGCCCAAAGTCAGCGCCTGGGCCGAGCGCCTGCTGTCGCTGCCTGAAGTTCGCGATTCGGTGGTGGACGAGTTCGAAGACCTGTATTTCGCGGTACTGGAAAAGAACGAGTCGTATAGCCTGACCCGGCTGGCGGCGTAGCATGGCTAGCTGGCTCGAAGGCAAGGTCGTCGACAACAGGCGACTCAACGATTACCTGACCGCGCTGATTATCGATGTCGATATCGGCGATTACGAAGCGGGACAGTTCGTGCGTATCGGGCTGCCTGCTGGCGACGAGGTGCTCGCTCGCCCCTATTCCCTGGTCAATACGCCGCAGGAAAAACATCTCGAAGTCTACTTCAACCGGGTCGAACAAGGCCCGCTATCGCCACGCCTGTTCGAGCTTCAAACCGGCGACGACATTCTAGTATCCAACAATCCGTCCGGATTCCTGACCGTCAGCGAAGTCCCCGAATGCAGGCATCTGTGGATGATCGCCACCGGCACCGGCATCGGGCCTTTCCTGTCAATTCTCAAAAGCGAGGCCGCGTGGCAGCAATTCGAAAAAATCGTGCTCTGCTATTCGGTCAGCTATGCCGCGGAACTGGCCTACCGGGAGATCATTGCGGGCATCCGCGACAAACATGGCGACCAGTTTCATTTCGTGCCGGTGGTAACGCGCGAGTCGCATGAGGGCGCACTCGGCAGCCGCGTTCCCGCGCTGATGCAGGATGGCAGCCTGGAGCAGCATACGGGGATAACGATCAATGCCGAAGACTCGCACGTCATGATGTGCGGCAGCTCGGCCATGATTACCGACGTTAGCGCCGAGCTGATGTCGCGCGACATGAAAAAACATCGCCGCCGCGATCCCGGTCATTTCACTACCGAGAAGTACCACTAGTCAGGGACTTCGAGCCTGCGGCGTCGCAGAACGCTCGGACAATTTATTCTCCGCGCAGCAAATCGATCAGCGACAGGGTCATACGCGCGGTCGCGCCCCACAGCATTTCGCCATCGTACAGGTCATAGTAGACAATCGGCCACGACCGCCGGGATTCCGGATGCCGGCGCTCCTCGATACGGTAATTGGATTCCTGCGCCAGCCAGTTGAGCGGCATGGTAAACGCCCGCGCGACTTCGATCTCGTCCAGCGTCAACTCGTATGGCCAGGGCACGACACCGACATAGGGGCGCACCTGGAACTCGCTGATGGTGTGATGATGATTGATATGACCCAGCACTTTGATATCGTCCGCGGCAATGCCCACCTCTTCCTCGGTCTCGCGCAGCGCGGTAGCCAGTAACGAATCGTCACCGGCGTCACGCTTGCCCCCGGCAAAAGCGACCTGGCCGCTGTGGCGGTCCCCCTCGTAATGCGCGCGCCGAATATAGAGGATATGCCAGGCATCCTCGATGCGCAGGAAAGGCACCAGAACCGCCGCTTCGCGCGCCGAATCGCTCAGCATTTCCGGGGGTACATCATAAGTTTTACCACCCTGGGCATGCAGCCGGGCGCGAATTTCGTCGGCGCTGAGCTGGTCGAGATCAGGCACTTCTGCTATTGCTTTCTCGCCGTGCACTGGCCTGCAACAGAATCGCGCGGCGCTGGTCGTTATCGGCACCGCCCCAGGCACAGATCTCATCGATGCTGCGGTAGCAGCCCACGCAAATATCGTCGCTGTCGAGCGTGCATTTGCGCACGCAGGGTGACTCGACGTGCAACGCGTTACTAATATCCGAAGTTGCCATGATCGAATTCCGGGTGACTTTTGAAATACTCGATAGATTGATCGATTTGCTGCAACAGGCGTGCCTTATCCTTGCCGAGTACACCTTTGAGCACCATGTGATTGGATACGTGATCGCTACGAAATATCGTGTTTTCGAGCTCCAGCGCACCGATAAAGGTCTGCATTTCCTCGCATAAACCCACCGTAGCGAGTTCCTCGAACCGGTTATCGAATCCTGCCTCGAATCGCTCGCGTCCCTTGTAAAAGGTTAGCACCAGCGTCGCCAGGTAATCGGGTTGCGTCTCGTTCGCCAGCCGCGCCGACTCCAGCGCGTGTTGCCGACTCAATAACCTGCCCCCGAGACCGTTCAATATCATTACCGAAGTTTTGATGCCGGCGGCCCGGGCGCGCAGCAGCGCCTCCGCGGTAGTCGCGTGGGTCTCTCCCTTGTCGATCCTTTGCAACACCTCGTCGTTACCGCTTTCGGCGCCCACATAAATAATCTTCAATCCCAACGCCTCGAGCTCGGCCAGATCGTCGTTACTCTTGCGCTTCAGGTTTGCCGGCAGGCAGTAGGAAGATACCCTGCTCACCGTCGGCAGCGAAATCCTGATTTCCTCGAGAATATTGCGCAGGCGCCGCATCGGCAAAACCAGCGCATCGCCATCGGCGAGAAACACGCGGCGCGGCGTAAGGCCCTGTTCGGCGCAGTTTCGGATCTCGGCCAGCACTTCCGATTCGGGTCGCGCCCTGAATTTCTTTTGCGGATCGGTGTACATTTCACAGTAACTGCAGCGGTTCCAGCTGCAACCATTGGTAACCTGGAAAATGAGCGACCGCGCCTCGCTCGGCGGGCGAAACAGCGGCTCGATATATTGCACGGGAAGTTGATGGAGCATGGTAACAGCAGGCTTAAATTATCAACGCAGCATGACACAAGTGTAACGGGCTTGCATCATACGATAAATCCTGTAATTTTGCCCCGATGCGGGCGTCAATTATCAACCTCGAGCGTTATCCGCTCGAAAACCTGAGTTCGGCGCGTGGACGGGAGTGGCTCGACGAGGTGCGCGACAATCTCGAACAGGACGGTTCCTGCCTGTTCCCTGAATTCATCGACCCCGAGGCGCTCGAGCAAATGGCGTCGCAGGCGCGCAGCATTGCTCATCTCGCCCACCCCGGGCCGATCGAAGCGTCACCCTACTTTTTCAATTACCGACTCGGTGAGGGTGAGGATCTGCCTGCGTCGCACCCGCTGCGACGCAAGGGCAAACGCAATCTGGCACAGGTTGCCGCCGACCTGATACCCGAAGAATTTCTGCTCAGCCGACTTTACCGCAGCGAGCTGATGCTCGACTTCCTCGGCGCCGTTACTGGCCTGCCTGTTTATCTCAATCAGGATCCCTATCAATCGCTCAATATCTCGGTCATGGGCACTGGCGGGTGTCAGCAGTGGCATTTCGATAGCGGTAACCTGGTAACAACCTTGCTGCTGCAGGCGCCCGAGTCCGGCGGAGTTTTCGAATACGTACCCGCCATTCGCTCCGAGGAAAACGAGAATTTCGAGGCGGTAGAGTCAGTACTAGATGGTCTTCACGACGGCGTGCTGCAGAATCGTCTGCAGGCCGGAACCCTGTCATTGTTTCGCGGTCATTATTCGCTGCATCGAGTCACGCCAGTGGCAGGCAAACGCCAGCGCATCCAGGCAATTCTCGGCTATTCCACCCGCCCCGACCTTTACGGCAGTATCGAATCGAGCATTTTACACTATGGACCGAGAGTGGCTGAAATCGAGGCCCACGCACCGCGCTACCCGGCCTGAGTCGTGATCAGGTAAAAACAAGGGGTATGCAGGTAACTTCTTATTTGTCAGACAAATCAAAAACGACTAGCATTGCTGCGCCTTTTTTAACCTGCAAACTGATTAACCACGGTGGAGTCCCGTTTTGGCTGACAAGATCCTGAGCATTTCGCGGCGCACGCGCAAAACCCCGTTCACCCCTCGCGTCGAGGCGGCCGGCGTCAAGGGTTACACGGTCTATAACCACATGCTGCTACCCACTTTCTTCGAAAGCAACGAGGCCGATTACTGGAGCCTTTGCCAGGACGTCCAGGTGTGGGATGTTTCCTGCGAACGGCAGATCGAAGTCTCGGGCCCCGATAGCGAACGTTTGATCCAGTTGATGACACCGCGCGATATCTCCAAGGCCGTCATCGGCCAGGGTATGTATGCGCCGCTATGCGATGAGTTTGGCGGCCTGGTAAACGATCCGGTGTTGATCAAGTTCGCCAAAAACGACTGGTGGATTTCGATTGCGGATAGCGATGTTCGTTTATGGGCACGCGGCCTCGCGTACGGCTCCGGCCTCGACGTCCAGATTCGAGAAGCGGCAGTCTGGCCGCTTGCGGTGCAGGGTCCGAAAGCTGAAGAACTGGTTACCCGGGTATTTGGCGACGAGGTTCCGGGTATTCGTTTCTTTCGCTCCAGGATGCTGGAGTTCCGGGGCAAGGCGATGATGGTGATGCGCTCCGGTTACAGCAAACAGGGCGGTTTCGAGATTTACCTGAATGACCCCGATCTGGCCGAACCGCTGTGGGACGAGCTGTTCGACAAGGGTCAGGATCTCAACGTGCGGCCCGGGGGCCCAAACCTGATCGAACGTATCGAGAGTGGATTGCTGTCTTATGGCAATGACATGAATTTCACGCATAACCCGTTCGAATGCGGCCTCGACGCCTTTACCGATATCGACGCCGATATCGAATCCATGAGCCTGCCGGCGCTGCGCAGGATTCGGGGCAAGCACGTGCATCAACTGGTTGGACTGGTATTCGACCAGCCGGTGGAATTCGACGATTTCAAGGTAATCGCGGATGATCGCGTGGTCGGCGACGTGCGCTCGCAGGTGTGGTCGCCGCGCTACCAGAAGTACCTGGCGATGGCGATGATGAAACGGGATTTCCTCGCAACCAGCCAAAGCGTAACGGTAGACGAAAAAATCGGTAAAATAGTCGATTTGCCTTTCGATTTCGACGCGATTTGCTAACCCGGGAGACCATGATGAGCCGATCTTCGTACCTCAAACCAGACACGGTGGCGCTGCATACCGGTTACGTGCCGGAGAGCGATCACGGCTCGCGCGCGGTACCGGTTTACCAGACCACCTCCTACGTATTCGAAAGCGTCAGCGACGGCTCGTCGCTGTTCAACGTCGAACAGGGCGGCCATATCTACAGCCGCATCACCAATCCCACGGTAGCGGTACTGGAACAGCGCATCGCCGCGCTCGAGGGCGGCAGCGGCGCGATTTGTACCGCATCGGGAATGAGTGCGCTGTTCACCGCGTTTATCACGCTGTGCTCGGCCGGCGATCACCTGGTTTCGGCGACGCAGATCTACGGCTCGACTGCGACCCTGCTGAAACACACCATCAAGCGCCTCGGCATCGAATGCAGTTTCATCCCGATCAATGACGAACAGGCGCTGCGCGACGCGATCCAGCCCAACACCAAGATGGTGTTTTGCGAGTCGATCGGTAACCCGGGTCTCGAAATCGCCAATATCCCCGCAATCAGCGCGATCGCGCACGAGGCCGGTATACCGCTGGTGGTCGACGCGACCTTCGCCACGCCCACCCTGTGCCGACCGATCGATCACGGCGCCGATATCGTGGTGCATTCGGTAACCAAGTGGATGGGCGGCCACGGTGTCGCGATCGGGGGCGCTATCGTCGACGGCGGGCGCTTCGACTGGGAGCAAAGCGGACGGTTCCCGGAGTTGACCGAGCCCTATGCGCCGTTCCACGGCATCCGCTTCTGGGAAGAGTTCGGACCCTCGGCGCTGGCAATGAAAATGCGCGCCGAATCGATGCGCGACGTCGGTGCGGCGATGAGTCCGCACAACGCGTTTCTGATCCTGCAGGGTATCGAAACCCTGAACCTGCGCATGAAACAGCACGTCGCCAATGCCTTGCAGCTGCTCGAATGGCTGCAGCAGCAGGAATCCGTCACCTGGACCAACTATCCCGACATGGAATCGAATCCCAGCCACGCCCTGGCGGCGACCCTGTTTCCGCATGGCGCCGGATCCATGCTCTGCTTCGGAGTTGCTGGCGGCCGCGCCGGTGGTGCGGCATTCATCGACTCGCTGCAGCTGGCGTCCAATCTGGCCAACGTCGGAGACGCGCGCACGCTGGTGCTGCATCCCGCCAGCACAACGCATTCCAGGCTTACCGTCGACGATATGAAAGCTGCCGGCATCAGTGAAGACATGATCCGGGTCTCGGTCGGAATCGAGGATATCGCCGATATCAAGGCCGATTTCAAACGCGGTTTCAAGGCCGCGCAGCGCGTCGCGGGAGCAGCCTGATGTACCTCGACGTACGCGGAAACAAAACCTACGCCGCGACCGGCGGCAAGGAATTCGACACCAGCCTGCCGACCGTCATGTTCGTGCACGGCAGCGGGCTCGACCACCGCAGCTGGGCGCTGCAAACCCGCTGGTTCGCCTATAACGGTTACTCGGTGCTGGCGCCAGATCTGCCGGGCCATAGCCTGTCTGACGGTAAGCCGCTCGAAACTATCGAGGATATGGGCACCTGGCTGGCTGAATTCATTCGCGCCGCCGGCGCCGATAGAGTGCACGCGGTCGGGCATTCGCAGGGCTTTCTTGACGTGCTCGAGCTGGCACGCCAGGCCCCGGAGTTACTGAAATCTATCACCGGCATCGGCACGGCGGGCGCGATTCCGGTCAATCCGGCATTGATCGATGCGGCCGCCGACAACGCCGGCGCCGCCGCGGAAATGCTGTTGATGTGGGGTTTCGGCCCCGATGCGCAATACGGAATCAGCGCGGTGCCCGGGATGCAACCGATTGCGATCGGGCGCCAGATCATGGCGCGCAATCCTTTATACGAAGACCTGGTCGCCTGCAACGAATACCAGAACGGCAGCGAAGTCGCGCAAGGCATCGACCTGCCGTCACAGTTGATCCTGGCGCGCAAGGACCTGCTGACCCCGGTCAAGGCAGGCATGGCCTTTGCCGAAGAATTGAACGCCGGCGTCACGATTATCGAACGCTACGGACATATGTTACCGATAGAGGCCCCACGCCAAACGTTGCAGAAGCTGCGTGAACTGATCGGTGGGCTCGAGTACAGCAGCGAGAGGAAATAGCATGAGCATTAAGAAAGTTGCCGTAATCGGCGCCGGCACCATGGGTTCGGGCATTGCCGGCCAGGTTGCCAACGCGGGTATCGAAGTCTGGCTGCTGGACCTGCCTTCCGACGACAACCCCAATGCGCTGGCGGAACGCGGGTTAGAGCGCCTGCAGGATCCGAATCAACCGGGACTGATCAGCAAGCAGGCCGAAAGCCTGATTCACCTCGGTAACACGCGCGACGATTTCGACCAGCTGGCCGATTGCGACTGGATCGCCGAAGCCGTGGTCGAGCGGCTGGACATCAAGCAGGATCTTTACCAGCGTCTCGACGCGGTCTGCAAGCCTGACGCGATCGTCACGTCGAATACCTCGACCATCCCGATCCGGCTGCTGGTCGAGAATATGCCGCAATCCTTTCGACGCCGTTTCGCGATTACCCATTTTTTCAATCCGGTGCGCTTCATGCGCCTGCTCGAGCTGGTGCGCGGTGAAGATACCGATCCCGCGATCATCGAATTGCTGGGCGATTTCTGCGAACAACAGCTCGGCAAGGGCGTCGTGCCCTGCCTCGATACCCCCGGCTTTCTCGGCAACCGCGTCGGGGTGTTCGCGATTCAGTGCGCGCTGCATGCGGCCTTCGACCTCGGGTTGACGCCGCTCGAAGCCGACGCGATCTTCGGCCGCCCGATGGGCATACCCAAGACCGGCGTCTTCGGCCTGTACGACCTGATCGGCATCGACCTGATGTCCGACGTGGTGCAAAGCCTGGTTAACATCCTGCCCGGGAGCGACGCGTTTCACGCCGAGGCGGCGAAAATCCCGCTGATGACGCAGATGATCGCCAACGGGCAAACCGGCAACAAGCAGGGTCAGGGCTTTTATCGCGATACCGCATCGGGGCGCGAAGTGTTGAACCTGGAAAACTCCCAATACCAGGATGCACCGCGGCTCAACCTGTCGCTGGCCGAGCTGGCCGAGCGCGAGGGTGTGAACAAGCTGCTGCAGGATGACAGCCTGCACGGTCGTTATGCCTGGCGCATCTTGTCGCGCACCCTGAGCTACGCGGCCTCCCTGATTCCCGAGGTCGGAGATGATCCGGTCGGTATCGACGATGCGATGAAGCTCGGTTACAACTGGATCAAGGGCCCGTTCGAACTGATCGACGAAATCGGCGTAGATGAATTCATCAGGCGTCTCGAAGCGGACGACATGCCGTTACCCGCTTTCCTCGCCGAGGCTGCCGGCTCCAGTTTCTACCGGGTCAGCGACGGCAAGCTGCAGGCGCGCCACTTTGGCGACACCTGGCAAGTCATAGAGCGCCCCGAGGGCGTGATTCGCTTCACTGAGAAACGGCAAACGATGCAGCCGCGCAACCGCTGCGCCGTGGCCAGCTGGTACGAGCTCGACGGTATCGCGCTGGTCGAGTTTCACAGTAAGGCGAACGCGCTCGACGCGGATTCGATGCAAATACTCGACGACGCGTTGAGCCATGTCGAGCCGGATGGCATGCGCGGCCTTATCGTGCATAACGACGCGCAGCATTTTTCCTGTGGCGTGAACCTGCAGGCAGTGCGCGAATTTTTCCGGCGCGACGACATGGACGGCCTGGATCGATTCCTCAAGGATTTCCAGGACACCGTGCACCGCATGGAAACCGCGTCGTTCCCGGTAGTAGCGGCGCCGGTAGGCATGTCGATCGGTGGTGGTTTCGAAGTCGTGCTGCACGCCAGGCAGGTCGTATGTCACGCCAACTCGGTTACCGGGCTGGTCGAGTCGCTGGTCGGCGTCGTGCCCGGCGGCGGCGGCTGCAAGGAGACCCTGTATCGCTGGATCGAGTTACTCCAGTGCGGCGACGATATTACCGAAGCCTGCTGGAAAGCTTTCATGAATCTCGGTTACGGCAAGACCGCGACTTCGCCGATCATCGCCAAGAAGCAGGCCATGCTGCGTCCCAACGATCGCTTCGTCATCAACCGTGACCGCATCCTCGGCGAGGCGATCAAAGCCATCGACGATCCTGCCGGCCAGGTCGCATTCGAACGCCCTGCCCTGACGCTGCCCGGTAGACCGGTGTTCGAAGAAATGATCAAATGGCTGGAAACCTCGCGTGACAAGGGCATGTTCATGCCACACGACGTCAACGTCGGCACCGAAATGGCCCGCATCGTCACCGGTGGCGATGTCGACCCGGGAACGGTCTGGAGCGAACAGGATTTCTACGATGCCGAGCGACGTTCGTTCCTGAGCCTGGTTACGACCGACGCAACGCGCGAGCGCATTAACAGCATGCTCGATGCCGGATCTCCGGTACGAAACTGACACGGGTGTAAACATGACTATTGAATACGATCAACTGGAAGCCAACGCCGCCAATTTCGTGCCGTTGACGCCGCTGTCCTTTCTGCATCGAACCGCCGATATTTATCCGCAACGCGAGTCCCTGATTTATAACCAGCGCCGCTATACCTGGGCGCAAACCCGCAACCGCTGCCTGCGTATCGCTTCCAGCCTGGCGGCGCGCGGCATCGGCAAAAACGATACGGTGTCGGTATTCGCGTTCAATACGCCGGAAATGTTCGAGAGCCACTTTTCGGTGCCGATGGCCGGCGCGGTGCTGAACACGATCAACACCCGTCTCGACGCGGCCACCGTCGGTTACATCATCGATCACGGCGAGTCTCGCCTGTTTATCTGCGACCGCCAGCTGTGGCCGGTGCTGGAACAGGCCCTGCAGCATTGCGAGCAGCGCCCCGAAATCGTCATCATTGACGATGTAGACGCGAGCGAGAAGCCCGCGCTTCCCGACAATATCGAGTTCAGTTTCTACGAGGACCTGGTGGATCGCGGCGACGACGCCTACCAGTGGCGCCCGCCCGAAGACGAATGGCAGGCGTTGACGTTGAACTATACCTCGGGCACTACCGGTCTCCCCAAGGGCGTGGTTTATCACCATCGCGGCTCTTACCTGATGACCATGGGCACGGTTATTTCCTGGGCCCTGCCGCCGCATCCGCGCTACCTCTACACGGTGCCGATGTTTCACTGCAACGGCTGGGGTCATGCCTGGACCATGACCGCGCTGGCGGCAACCGTGGTCTGCATCCGCGCGTTCATACCCAAGCTGTTCTTCGAACTAGCCGCGGAGCACGAGATCACCCATTTTGGCGGTGCGCCGATCGTGTTAAACATGCTCGCCAACGCACCGGCCGAAGAGCAGAAAAAATTCGACCACAAGATTTACGCCATGACCGCAGGTGCGCCGCCCCCGGCCAAGGTGCTCGAAAGCATGGCGCAGTTCAATTTCGAGGTCATGCACGTTTACGGACTTACCGAGACTTATGGTCATATCCTGCACTCGGCGCCACAGGACGACTGGTACCAGCAGTCGATCGAAAAGCAGGCGGAACTGAAAGCGCGGCAGGGCGTAAGATTTGCGATGACCGAAGCGGTAGACGTCATCGATCCCGAATCCGGCGAGTCGGTACCCTGGGATGCCGAAACCATGGGCGAGATCGTGATTAGCGGCAATACCGTGATGAAGGGCTACCTCAAGGATTCGAAAGCGACCGCCGAAGTCTTCAAGGACGGCTGGTTTTACAGCGGCGATATTGCGGTGGTGTATCCAGACGGTTATATCCAGGTGCGAGATCGCGCCAAGGACGTGATTATCTCAGGCGGGGAAAACATTTCGTCGGTCGAGGTCGAGGGCGTACTCTACAAGCACCCCGCGGTCGGCGAGGCCGCGGTAGTGGCGCTGGCCGATGAAAAATGGGGCGAGGTGCCCTGCGCTTTTGTTGAACTCAAGGCGCAGGCCGAGGCCAGCGAACAGGATCTCATCGATTTTTGCGCGGACAACATGGCGCGGTTCAAACGCCCCAAGAAAGTCGTTTTCGGGGAACTGCCCAAGACCGCAACCGGCAAGATTCAGAAAAATGTATTGCGCGAACGCGCGAAAGAGTTGTAAAACCCGGGTTTAACCTTACTTCTTTTGCCTAACATGAATCAGGATATTTCACCTCTCGAACTGCGGTACAGGATTCGCAGCGGAGAGTTCACCAGCAATACCTCCGGCTATTCGCGCGGTTTCGTGCAGGGCAATCTTTGCATTTTGCCGGCCGATTACGCCGGTGAATTTCTGCAATTTTGTCAGTCCAATCCGAAGCCCTGCCCGCTGATCGGCATGGCCACGAGCCCGGGTGACTATCGCATCCCGAAGCTCGGCGAAGATCTCGACCTCCGCACCGATGTGCCAAGCTACAGGGTGTTCGAAAACGGCGAACTGGTCGACGAGGTGCCGGATATCAGCGATCTGTGGCGCGACGACCTGGTGTCGTTCGTGCTGGGTTGCTCGTTTTCCTTCGAGGAGGCGTTGATCGACGACGGCCTCGAAATCCGCAACGTTACCGAGGGCGTCAACGTACCGATGTATCGCACCGACATCGATTGCAACGCGGCAGGCCGCTTCGCTAGCAAGATGGTGGTCAGCATGCGCCCGATGATTCCGTCCGATGCGATTCGCGCGATCCAGATCTGCACCCGCTTTCCCTCGGTACACGGCGCTCCGGTTCATTTCGGCGATCCCGCCAGGATCGGTGTGCGCGATATAAACCGGCCCGAGTTCGGCGACGCCGTCACCATTCGCGACGACGAAGTTCCGGTTTTCTGGGCCTGCGGCGTAACGCCGCAGGTTGCGGTCGAACAGGCCAGGCCGCCGTTTTGCATTACCCATTCGCCGGGCTGCATGCTGGTAACGGACCAGCCCAATAGTCACCTGGCGGTCATGTAGGTGGAGGCAACCATGTTAATGCTCAATTGCGATCTCGGCGAAAGCTACGGTTCCTGGAAAATGGGGCGTGACGACGAAGTCATGCCGCATATCGACCAGGCCAACATCGCCTGCGGCTTTCATGGCGGTGATCCGCTGGTGATGGAGCGCACCCTGGCGATGGCGAAGCAAAACAACGTCATGGTCGGTGCCCATCCTGCCTACCCCGACCTGGTCGGTTTCGGTCGTCGTCCGATGCACTGTTCGCCCGAGGAGATTTCGGCGTTCATGCACTACCAGATTGCCGCGCTCGAAGGCATGGCCAAGATCCAGGGCCTGGAGCTCGCCTACGTTAAACCCCATGGCGCGCTGTATAACGACATGATGGCGCGCGAATCGGTGCGGGCGCCGATTCTCAAAGCGATCGCCGATTTTCATAAACCGGTGCGGCTGATGCTGCAGGCCACGCCCGAGGCCGAGCTGCATCGCAGCGAGGCCGCCTCCCATGGCATAGAACTCTGGTTCGAGGCCTTTGCCGACCGCTGTTACGACGACGACGGCAAGCTGCTGTCCCGTGCCAGGCCTGGAGCGGTGCACAGCCGTGACAAGATGCTGGCCCAGGTCGAACAGATATGTCGTGAAGGCACGGTCACTTCGGTCAGCGGCCATACCCTCGAGTTGAAACCCGATACGCTGTGCGTGCACGGCGATAACGACGAAGGCGTAGCGGCGATTAAAGAAATTCGCAAGATAATCCACTCCTGACAATCCGATGAAGATTGAAATCGCCGGGCAAAATTCGTTTATCGTGTATTTTGCCGAACAAACCAGCGCGGCGGTTTCCGCTCAAATCCAGGCGGCGGTGGCGAATATAATCGCCACGATGGGTGACAGCATTATCGACCTGGTACCGTCTTACGCGTCGTTACTGGTCATCTTCGACCTCGATCGCAGCGACCATTTCGCGATCAGAAAACAATTGCGCGCTGCACTTAACAATCTCGACGGCGTCGACTCGAGCGCCGGCGAACTCGTCACGCTGCCGGTCTACTATAGCGTCGAAGCGGGTCCCGATCTCGAAATCATCGCGGAGCGGGCGGGCTTGAGCATCGAGCAGGTTATCGAAATCCATCAGCAGCAGGAATATCGCGTCTATGCCATCGGCTTCGCTCCCGGATTTGCCTACCTCGGCGAAGTCGACGAGCGCATTGCGGCGCCGCGGCTGGCGACTCCGCGGCAAAAGGTACCGCGCGGTGCGGTCGCCATCGCCGACCGGCAAACCGCGGTATACCCGGCGGTTTCACCGGGTGGCTGGAACCTGATCGGTCTGTGCCCGACGCGCATGTTCGACCCTGATCGAACGCCCAGCATGCCGGTCGCGGTCGGTGACCGGATACGTTTCGAAGCCATTAGTCGCGACGAGTTTCTCGCCCAGGGCGGTGAACTATGAGCGGGTTCCTGGTGCAGCAGCCCGGATTGCTGAGCCTGCTGCTCGATCGCGGCCGCTACGGTGCGCATAACCTCGGCCTGACTACCGGTGGCCCGCTCGATTTCGTCGCCTTCGACTGGGCTAATCGCCTGCTGGGCAACGATGCCAACGCCACCTGTCTCGAGATTAGCTTTGGCGGTCTCGCACTCGACGCTGAAATCGACTGCAGCTTCGTCATTACCGGCGCCGAGGCCCCCTGCAAGCTCAACGGCGATGCCATACCGCAGTGGCAAACCCTGGATATCCAGGCTGGCGACCGTCTCGAGATCGGCTTCGCCACTTATGGCACGCGCGCTTACCTCGCGGTAAAGGGCGGATTCGACATCGCCCCAAGCTTTGGCAGCACTGCCACAGTGGTGCGTGAAAAAATCGGCGGCCTGCACGGCGACAAGCTGCAGGCCGGCGATCGGCTTCCCTGCAGCGGTGGTACGACCACCGACAAGCGCCGCCTGGCCGCGGGGGACCGACCGCATTACGGTGACTTCGCCCGCCTGCGCGTGGTGCCTGGCTACCAGCAATCAGCCTTCGACCCGACGCAGCAGTGGCGTTTTTACAACTCCGAGTACAGCCTCACCGAGCGCTGCGACCGCATGGGTTTTCGCCTCGAAGGCGAAACCGTGCATTCGAACATGGTCGGCATGCTGTCCGAGGGCATTTGCCATGGCGCCATCCAGATTCCAGCCGACGGGCAACCGATTGTCCTGATGAACGATCGCCAGACCATTGGCGGCTATCCCAAAATAGGCTCGGTAATCCCGCTCGATACGTCGAAGCTGGCCCAGTTAACGGCCGGTTCAAAGCTGCGCTTCGAAGCAATCAGCATCGAGCAGGCGCATAACATTCACTGTCTCGAGCAGGCACGTTTCCAACGCTGCAGCCTGCAGGCCTGTTGAGTATAAAATCATGAACCAGGCCGAAGAACTGGCTGTTAGCCGCGCCATCGAAGATATCCTGGTAGCGCGTAACCTGCGCGGAATGAAATCGCTGCAACCGCATCTCGAGCCCGGCTATTGCCTGCGCGCAGCGCGGTTCCTGAACGGCTGTCGCGGTAATATCCTGATCGGCACCGGCTTCCCGGTAGTCAAGACTTTCGAAACCGACGGGCCGGTCGGCGCCATCGCCATGTACCAGACCTTCGAAAAACTCGGCGCTACCCCGACCATCGTTTGCGGGCGCCCGATTTCACAGGCGCTTTGCGAAAAGTACCGGGTACACGAAATCGAGGTTGGCGATCACGACAAGCGCGAACAGGAGGCTCAGGAAGCGCTCGATCACTTCCAGCCAGAGGCGATCATATCGATCGAACGCCCTGGTCTGGCGGCCGACGGCGGCTACTACAACATGCGCGGCGAGAGTATCAGCGAAAACACGGCCTGTTTCGATACCTTCATGACCGCGAGTCAATGCCCTACCATTGCCATCGGCGACGGCGGTAACGAAATCGGCATGGGCAAGGTTGCGACAGCGCTACAGGAGCTGAATATCGTACCCGCAACCACGAGTTGCGACGAACTTATCGTCGCCGACGTTTCCAACTGGGGCGCCTACGGGATTATCTCGTTTCTGTCGCTGTGGAACGGACGCGACCTGCTCGACGAAATCGTGCCGCTCGACATCCTGCGTTATATCTCCGGGCTCGGTAGCGTCGATGGCGTCACCCGCGTCAACCAGTTGACCGAAGACGGGCTGGACGCCAGCGAAGGTGAAAAGGTTTTACGCGAACTGCGACAGGTTTGCGGCTTCACCTGACGTCCATTTTCGCGATTGCCCTCTGCTCTGGCACCACTGTTTCCGCACAGTGGCTCTATTCCGCAAAGTCGGGTTTCTGCTTAACTTGCGGGCCATTTTGAGTACTACCGAAACATCAGAGGCACTGAGTATGACGATTGCATATTTAAACGGTGAGTTCCTGCCCCTGGAGGAAGCCCGCATATCGCCGATGGACCGTGGGTTCCTGTTTGGCGACGGCATATACGAAGTGATTCCCGCCTACGGTGGCAAAATGGTTGGTTTCAGACCGCATATTTCACGGATGCGAGACGGCCTGGACGCGATCGAAATCAAATTCGGCTGGAGCGATGAACAATGGCGTGACCTCTGCACCGCGCTGCTGGAAAAGAACGGTAACGGCAATCTCGGCATTTACCTGCACGTCACCCGTGGCGCCGACAGCAAACGCCATCACGCCTATCCCGAGGGCGTCGAACCGACCCTGTTCGGCTATGCCTTCGAAATTCCCGCACCGCCGATACCGGACCGGGAACATATCAAGCCTTACACCTGCTCCACGGGCCGCGACATGCGTTGGGACCGCTGCAATATCAAGTCGATTTCGCTGCTCGGTAACGTCATGCATTACCAGCAGGGCCATAGCAAGGGCGACGCTGAAATCCTGTTGTACAACGAAAACAACGAACTCACCGAATGCGGCGCCTGCAACGCCTATGTCGTCAACGACGGTGTCGTCTCGACGCCGCCGCTGGACCACCAGATCCTTCCAGGCATAACGCGCCACCTGCTACTCAGCGTGTTGCGTGCCGACGGCAGCATCCCGGTCGAGGAACGCGTGATCAAGATGGATGAAGTCTGGGATGCCGACGAAATCTGGATCTCGAGCTCGAGCAAGGAAGTCGTTCCCGTGGTCCGGCTGGATGGCAAACCGGTTGGCGATGGCAACCCGGGCCCGGTCTGGGAAAAGGCGGCCAAACTCTACTCTGCCGGCAAGTACGACTTTTAGTTACACAGCGCGGATTTCGCTATTTGTGTGGTTTTTAAGGATATGGGGAAATTTATATAAAGTTTCAGGTCGCTTCGAGGAGGAGGTCCCGGATCCCTTCGAAGGGGTCAGAGCAAAAATTTCTTCGATATCGAGTCATTTGATAAAAGGTGACGAAATTTTTGGTCTGACCCCGGATGTCCCGATATCGAGAAGCCTGGGGTCAGACCAAAATTACCGGCAAAGGTTATTCTACAACTCGAAAAATCGCCCGGTAATTTTGCTCTGACCCCCTCGAAGGGATCTGGGACCGTAACTAGCGGTAAATCGACTGCTCGGTAACTATCATGTCGAGCCTGACGTCCCAGTCCTGCGGTACGATGCGTTCGACCTTCTGCAGCTCGTGCGCTACCCCGATCAATGCAGGCTTTGAATTCGCGGGATCCTTGCGAAAAGCGAAGCTACGATCGTAGAAGCCTCCTCCCATCCCGATCCGATTGCAGTCGGCGTCAAACACCACCAGCGGTACCAGCACCAGTTCCAGCGCATCGGGCGCCAGCATGTCAGCGGAATCGACGTCGGGTTCCGGCAGACGAAACTTGTTGTTGCGCATCTTTTGTCCGTGAAAATACGGCGCAAAACGCAGCGACTGTTGATCCAGGTTCGGCAGAAAAACCTGTTTACCCCGGGACAGGGCATGATCGATCACCGGATTCAGACCGATTTCGCCGTTGACCGCAAAATAAGCGGCAATGCTCCCCGCCTGCTGATACTCGGGCAGGTCCAGCACGCGCTGCGCCAGCCCGCTGGCCGCAAGTACGAGCGCGTCCTCATCCAGCGCGGCCCGCCGCGCGCGATTACGCTGTCTCAATTCGTCGTGAGATTCCATCGATTACTCCAGCCTGGACTAGCCGCGCATGATACTGTCAATCAACCAGGCTGAGTAGCCATTCCTTGAACGCCAGCACCGCCGGATTTTTCAGGCGCGACTCGGGGCAAACCACGTAGTAGCTGAATTCGTTTTCCAGGATCACGTCAAAGGGCCTCACCAGCCTGCCCGACTCGAGATGATCTTCGACGAAGGTGGTCGAACCCAGCGCAATCCCCTGCCCGTCGATCGCGGCCTGGATCAACACGTTGGTGTCATCGATGATAGTTCCCTTGTCGGCCTGGATGTCGGTCAATCCGGCAAGCTTCAGCCAGTCGCGCCAGCATTCGTAGTTAGCGTCGTGCAGCAAGGTGTAATAGTGGAGGTTGTCGATGTTGGTCAAAGGCTTGTCGTTGTGCAGGAAAGCCGGCGAGCAGACCGGAAAAAAATCGAGACTCAATAGCTTGTCCGCAACCACACCCGGCCAGTCGCCCTTGCCGTAGGTAACCGCGATATCGATTTCTTCGCGCTCGAAGTCCACCGCGGAATGGGCGTGGAACAGGCACAGGTCGATTTCCGGATACTGCAGCCAGAAGTATTTCAGGCGAGGCGACAGCCACTTGGCGGCAAACGACGGCGCCAGGCGCACGCTGATCATGTTGGAGTAATGATCCTTGCTGAGCATTCCGATTGCGGCCGAAACCCGGTCGAATGCCTCGATAACCTCGGGCAACAGGGCCTTGCCCTGCTCGGTCAGGGCCAGGCGCCTGGGATAGCGCTCAAACAGCGCAACGCCCAGATATTCCTCGATCACCTTGATCTGATGACTGATCGCCGCCTGGGTCACGTTGAGTTCTCGCGCCGCGCCGGTAAAGCTTAACAGACGCCCGGCCGCCTCGAAGCACTTGAGACTGTTAAGCGGGGGTAAACGACGGCCCATCGGGTATACCCATAGATTACTAAAACTAATGCATACTATAAAAAATAATAGTTTGAATCCATTTAATTCTGATTCGAAAATGCCGTGTTGTTGTGCCATTTCCCGTTAATTCTGGCAACCGAGGATAATCACCATGGCAAGACGTTCCAACGCCCGTCAGGCTAAAATTGCATTGCGCAAGGCCGCGCTCGCCGAAGACCTCAAGCCGGTGCACGCCGGGGAATCCGGCGGGCAGTACAAGCCACTGTCGGAATCCGATATCGCGCAAGTAGATGCAACCGTTTATCGCATCCTCGAGGAAGTCGGTTTTGCCGATGCCAACGAGTACTGTATCGAAACCTGTCTTGCGGTCGGCGCCACCTATGGCGAGGACAAGCGCCTGCGTTTTCCGCGCTCGGTGGTCGAAGACGCGCTCAACAAGTGCCAGCGCGAACTGACCCTCTACGGCCAGGATCCGAAACACGACATGCAGTTGAACGGCAGCCGGGTTCATTTCTCGACCGCCGGCGCCGCGGTCATGATTGCCGACCCTGCCAATAACGAGTACCGCGAATCGGGCGCGCAGGACCTGTACGACATGGCGCGCATCGCCGATCAGTGCGAACACATCCACATGTTTCAGCGCACCTGCGTATTGCGCGATATCAGCGATAACAAGGCGATGGATATCAACACCGCCTACAACGCGGTGATGGGCACGACCAAGCATATCGGCTCGAGCTGGACCGAGGCGCACCATCTCGAAGAGTCGTTGAAGATGCTGCACCTGATCGCCGGCGGCGAGGACAAGTGGCGTGAGCGGCCCTTCATGAGCATCTCCTGCTGCCACGTCGTGCCGCCAATGAAGTTTACCGACGAAGCGTTGAGCTGTATCAAGGTCGCGGTCGAGGGCGGCATGCCGGTATTGCTGCTCTCCGCCGGCCAGTCCGGGGCCACCGCGCCGGCCTGCCTCGCGGGTGCGGTAGCCCAGGCCTGGGCCGAGTGCCTCGGCGGCCTGGTCTACGTCAACGCTATCAAGCCGGGCGCACCGGCCATCATCGGCACCTGGCCCTTCGTCTCGGACCTGCGTACCGGCGCGATGAGCGGCGGCTCGCCCGAGCAGGCGATTCTGTCGTCGGCCTGCGCGCAAATGGGCAATTACTACAACCTGCCCACCGGCACTGCCTGCGGCATGACCGATTCCAAGTTTCCGGATTTTCAGGGCGGCGCCGAGCGCGCCTACACGCTGTCCTGCGCGGCCACTTCGGGCGCCAATATCATCTATGAATCGGCCGGCATGTACGCCAGCCTGCTCGGCACCTGCCCCGAATCGCTGTTGATCGATAACGACGTACTGGGCGCCGCGATGCGGATTACCCGCGGCATCGAGGTCAACGAGCAAACCCTGAGCTTCGACGTGTTGAAAGACGTCTGCCTCGGCAACAAGGGGCATTATCTCGGGGCCGGGCAAACGCTCGAGGTGATGCAAACCGAGTATATCTACCCCGAACTCGGCGACCGCCTGAGCCCGAACGAATGGGTGGAACAGGATAAACCGGTACTGCTAGACAAGGCCATCGCGCGCAAGCGAGAAATCCTCGGTAGCTATTTCCCGGATCACGTCAGCGACGAGGTCGATAAACAGATCCGCGCGCAGTTCGATATATTTCTGCCTCGTTCTGCCTTCGGCCGAAGCGATTAAACCACGTAATATTCAGTAACAGGATAAACAGATGAAAAGTCATGCCAGAGTCGTAATCATCGGGGGCGGTTCACTCGGGGTAAACCTGCTTTACCACTTGACCAAAGAAGGCTGGAGCGACGTGGTGCTGGTCGAAAAAGGCGAACTGACCAGCGGCTCGACCTGGCACGCCGCGGGCCTGTGCTCGAACTTCATCGGTAACCACACCGTCTCGCAAATCCACAACTACACGATCAAGCTGTACAACGAAATCCTGCCGCAGGAGACTGGCGAAAAGTCGGTATTCCATCAGACCGGCAGTATCCGCCAGGGTTTTACCCGGGTCGAAGAGGAATGGTTCAAGAACCTCGAGAGCCGCTCGAAAAATGTCGGTTTCGAATTCAATATCGTGTCGAAGGAGGAAGCGCAGCAGCTGAACCCGTTGATGAATTTCGACAGGGCGCGCGTTATCGTGAGCACGCCCAACGACGGCCACGTCGACCCGACCTCGGTGGTGATGCCGCTGTCGAAACTGGCGCGTAACAACGGCGCCGAAATTTACCGCAATACGCGCGTCACCGAGATCAACGAACAGCGCAACGGTGAATGGGAAGTCGTCACCGACAAGGGTACGATCGTGGCCGAGCACGTGGTCAACGCCGCCGGCTGTTTCGCGCGCGAGGTCGGCGCCATGGTCGGCGTCAACGTGCCGCTGATCAATCTCGAGCACCAGTACCTGGTGACCGAGAAGCACCCCGATATCGAAGCGCTCGACTTCGAGCTGCCGGTTTGCCGCGATTCTTACAGCTCGGCGTATATCCGACAGGAAGGCCTGGGCTTCCTGGTCGGACCCTACGAAATGTGGGGCTCGCGCCCGTGGGCGCTGGACGGCATGGACTGGGCTTTCGACCGCGAACTGTTCGAACCCAATCTCGAAGTACTGATGCCTTTCCTGGAACGCTGTTTCGAGCTGACGCCCAAGTTCGAGGAAGTCGGCGTCAAATCGGTGGTCAACGGCCCGATCACCCATACCCCGGACGACAACATCCTCGCCGGCCCGGTCGCCGGCCTGCGCAACTTCTGGAACCTGTGCGGCGCCAGCATCGGCATCGCCCAGGGCGGTATCGGCAAGTACATGGCGCAGTGGATGAAATACGGCCAGACCGAGATCAACATGGCGCCGCTGGATACGCGCCGCTTCGGCGACTGGGC
>CAMYON010000020.1:0-5150 GCA_947260025.1 uncultured Gammaproteobacteria bacterium | reverse complement strand
CAGCCCGCTTTTTACCCGTCTGCTGCAGCACGGCGCGGTACACGGCGCGGTACAGGGCTACGAGAAGCCGCTGTGGTTCCAGACCGACGCGGTGCGCAGCGAATCGCTGAGCTGGTCGCACAGCGAGGCGCACGCGGTGGTGGCCGAGGAATGCATGGCAGTGCAGCAAGCTGCCGGCGTGATCGACATCTCCGGTGCTTCCAAGTACGAAATCAGCGGCCCCGACGCGGCGGCCTTTCTCGATCGGCTGTCGTGCAACAAGCTACCGCGTATCGGTCGCATCGGCCTGTCGCTGTTCCATGCACCGAACGGCGGCATCATGTGCGAGATGTCGATCACGCGCTTCGACGAAAACCATTTCTACCTGGTGTCCGCGATCGGCTCCGAGCACAAGGACCTGCACTGGATGCAGGCCAACGCCGATGACTTCGACGTCGACATCGTCAACGTCACCGAAGACGTTTCCTCGATGCTGATTACGGGCCCTAAATCGCGCGAAATCCTGCAGCAAATGACCGAAGAAGACCTGTCCAACGAGGCCTTTCCCTGGCTGTGCGCGCGCGAAGTACAGATCGATAGCGCGATGGTGCGTGTGCTCAGGGTTTCCTATGCCGGCGAACTGGGATACGAACTGCATATGCCGACTTACCAGCTGCTGTCGATCTACGATTCGATGTGGCGCCGGGGTGAACCGTTGGGAATGCGCGACTTCGGTGGCTACGCTTTCAATTCGATGCGCATGGAGAAAATGTACCGCGCTTACGGCAATGAATTTACCGAGGAAATCAGCGGTTTCGAAGCCGGTATGGGCCGTTTCATCGACACCAGCCGAGATTTCATCGGCTGTGAGAACCTGAAACAGCGCCAGCAGGACGGTTACGCCATCGAACTCGCTTACCTGGTGTTCGACGACGATATCCCCTGCGAGTGTTACGGCAACGAGGGCGTGTACCACAACGGCAAGCTCATCGGGTTAACCACCGGTGGCGGCTACGGCCACAGGGTCGGCAAGAGCACCGCCTTCGCTTACCTGAAGCCCGCGGTGATCAGCGCCGGGCTCGACGTGACGATCGATACCTCGGTCGGCAGTCGCAAGGCGCATATCGAAATGGATGCGGCCTACGATCCAGGCAACGAATTGCTGCGCAGCTAGGGCTTGCGCTACACTGCCTCGATCATGGTTCGTGACCTGATTGCAACCGGAGACCGCTATGCAACAAGTTGACTTTATCCGCATGGAAGACGGCACCCGCGAAGAGTACGAATTTCTCGATCGTCTCGAACAAGAGTACACGGCCGGTTTGCCGGAACGCATCATGGATAGCATGCGCAAGCTCGAAAACAGCCTCTCCGGTTACCGCATCAACCGCCTGCAGCACTGCCTGCAGGGCGCGACCCGCGCCTACCGCGCCGGCGAATCGGACGAAATGATCGTCGCGGTTTTGCTGCACGACATCGGTGACGACCTGGCGCCCTACTCGCATAGCGAAATGGCGGCGGCCATCCTGCGCCCGTTCGTTTCCGAGAAACTCTACTGGATCGTCAAGCACCACGGCGTGTTCCAGATGTACTACTACGCGCACCACTGCGGCGGCGACCGCAACAGCCGGGAAATGTTCAAGGATAGCCCCTGGTACCAGGACGCGATCGATTTTTGCCACAACTACGATCAAAACTGTTTCGATCCGGACTACGATTCGGAACCGCTGGAATTCTTTGAACCGATCCTGCGTCGGGTACTGTCAAAGCCCAGGGAAGAAGATCCCGAGCAGCTAGCGCGCTACGGCAAAAACAGTTAAATCGCGGGCTGGAGAATCCGGTA
This sequence comes from uncultured Gammaproteobacteria bacterium, assembly GCA_947260025.1. GTDB lineage: Bacteria > Pseudomonadota > Gammaproteobacteria. The sequence goes on along the minus strand of CAMYON010000020.1, from coordinate 3,328 downwards.
AAAACCTGGTTCAACCTGTCGCAGATCAGGCCTTGATCGGCTTCGGCTTTGCGATGTGGAAACCCTGGGCGTAGTCGAGGCCGATTTCCCGTAAGGCTTGCAGGGTAGCGGCATTTTCGACGAACTCGGCGATGGTTTTCTTGCCCATGACATGCCCGACATCGTTGATCGACTTGACCAGCTCGAAATTGATCCGATCTTCGACCATGTCGCGTACGAAGAAACCGTCGATTTTCAGGTAATCGACCGGCAGGGTCTTCAGGTAGGCGAAGGACGAAAGGCCGCTGCCGAAATCATCCAGCGCGAAAACACAGCCGCGATCGCGCAGCTGGTTGATAAAGTGATTCGCCTTGCTGAGGTTCTGAATCGCCGCGGTTTCGGTTATCTCAAGACAAATTCGGTCCGCGTCGACCTCCTTCTCGTCGATCACATGGAGCATGAAACCCAGAAAGCTCTCGTCGGCGATCGACGTACCCGACAGGTTGATGGTGCAGCGTACCTCCGGGTCCGAGGCCATCCAGTCGAGCGTATTGTTGACAACCCAGGTATCGAGCTGGGTGGCCAGGTTGTAGCGTTCGGCGGTCGGCAGAAAATTGGCGGGCAGCACCGGAAAACCGTCTTCGTCCAGCATACGCACCAGCACTTCACAAAAGTGTTCATGGCCGTTTTTTTCCGGGTTCAGCGACTGGATCGGTTGCTGGTACAGTACGAAGCGACCCTCGTCGAAGGCGTGATTGAGCTCGACGATACGCTGCATCTCCTGGTGTCGCTGCGCCACCTCGAAGCTATCTTCGCTGTAAACGTGGACGCGGTTGCGACCCGCATCCTTGGCGGTATAACAGGCGGCATCGGCGGAGCGCATAACCTTGGCGATATTACCGCTGCTGAAATTGATAGGAATCACGCCAATACTCGCACCCAGGCGGAAATTACGACCCGCCCAGGTGAATCGGAAACTGTCGATTGCCTCACGCACGGTCTCGGCCACCCGGTTCGCCTGGTTCATGGTGCAACGCTCGAGTAACAGCCCGAATTCGTCGCCGCCGAGGCGCGCGATAGTATCGCGCTTTCTAACCTTGTCCTCCAACAGCGCACCTATCTGGCGCAGCAGTTCGTCGCCGGCATCATGACCGCAGGTGTCATTGACCACCTTGAACTGGTCGAGATCGATATAACACAGGGCGTGCTCGCTATCGTTACTGCGGCAATCCTTGATCACGCGCGACAGGCGCAGCTCGAACTCGCGTCGATTCACCAATCCCGTCAACGGATCGTGAGATGCCTGGTAATTGAGCTGTTGCGACAGTCGGTAAGACTCGGTTATATCGATTCCGGTACCGCGATATCCGGCAAAGTTACCCTCGCCATCGAACAGCGGTTTGCCGCTGATGCGCACCACCACTTCATGACCGTCAGGCCGAGTGTAGGTGTATTCGAAATTGTAGAATGGCTCACGATTTTCCAGCCTGTCCGCCAACCGCTTCCATTTTTCGGATTTGAAGTTATTGTTTTTGGCGATTTCCTCGCGTGTTTTGCCAATAACATCGTCATTCGCCAGGTGGTCGGACCCCGGGTAATTACCGGAAAGGTAGGTGAAACGGAGTTCCGCATCCTGCTCCCAGAACCAGTCTGCCCCGATTTCGGCAAAATCGCGCAACCGTTCCTCGCTTTCCTTGAGCGCCCGTTCGGCCAGGTTTTGATCGGTAATATCCCGCGCGTGCACGATGATGCTCGAATCCTGCGTCGGGTCGCAATGCCGAATTTGCTGACGCGTTACTTCCAGCACTTTGATCGAGCCGTTCTTGTGGCGGTAACGATAGGTACCGGATACCACCCGGTCAGGATGTTCCAGCACTTCAGCTATCGCCTGCTGGATGCGAATCCGGTCTTCCGGGATCGCGTGCTCGCCGGCCTGGCCCGATTGCAGCTCGCCGACGCGATACCCGAGCAACTTCTCGACCGCGTTGTTCATAAACTCGATCTGACCCTCGGCGTTAACGATGCAAACGATGTCGGTAACATGCTCGACGACATTACGAAACCGGTTTTCGCTTTCGAGCAGTTGCTGTCGGGTGGTAACCGCTTCGGACACGTCGCTGCCCACACCGCGGTATCCCATGAACGCGCCGGCATCGTCAAAAAATGGCCTGCCGCGCGTGCGTAATACCCGGACTTCACCATCGGGGCGGCGCAAGGACCAGACCATCGAATACTCGTCACGCTGCAGTAGCGCTTCGCCCAGGCTGCTCCACTTGTCGAGGTCATCGATGCGTCCTGCAAACGCCTGTTCGCGGGTTTTGCCGATGACGTCGGCGATCGCTATTCCGGTAATTTCCTCGAATCTGCTGGACTGGTAAGTAAACCGTAGATCCGCATCCATCTCCCAGAACCAGTCGGCGGCCAGGATGGCGACGTCGCTGAAACGCCCCAGCACCTGCCCGCCATCGAGGATTCGCTGACTGCTTGTCGCACCGGTGGAAACGCCTTGACTCGATTCTAGCTGCAGCGCGTCCTGCCTGGTTGCCGATTGGCTTTTCATATTTGTTTTTGGTTACTGTCGGTTATTATTTGGTACTGACCCTAAGTCTAGGTTTTCCGAGCGATAAGTCCAGCCGGATCTCACGGTAAATCACGCTGGATTAGCATGATTATTATACGTTTCGCTCCCGCGCTTAAATCGGTAGACTGCGGGTTTTCAAGCCTTATCTAACAGTATGACAACACTCTCTGCTCAGCTGAGCCATGTCGGCAATCCCGCGGTTAGCCCGCATTCGCCCTACCCCGACGAACTGCTCGAAATCGCCAGCCTCGAACAGGCCGCTACGGCCCGGTCCGAGATTTCACGCTGGCCGGACTACCACGCGACCCCGCTTTACCGGCTCGACAGCATCGCCCGACAAATTGGAGTCAAGGGGATCTTTTACAAGGACGAATCGCAGCGTTTCCATTTGAAGAGCTTCAAGGCGCTCGGCGGCGCCTTCGCGGTCGCGCGCCAGCTGCAGCAGCGAATTCTGCAGGAAACGGGGAATTCGGCCTCGATCGAGGATCTGCTGCAGCGTCGGTACCCGTCAATCGTTGAAAATATCGTTATCAGCTGCGCCACCGACGGCAATCACGGTCGCTCGGTAGCCTGGGGTTGCCAGATGTTCGGCTGCGGCTGCATTATTTACATCCACCGCGACGTGTCGGAAGGACGCAAGCAGGCGATGGAGTCGTTTGGCGCCGAGGTAATCCGCATCGATGGTAACTACGACGCCTCGGTCAAGCAGGCCGATGCCGATGCTCAGGCCCATGACCGCATCATCGTCTCCGATACCAGCTACCCCGG
>CAMYON010000019.1 GCA_947260025.1 uncultured Gammaproteobacteria bacterium | reverse complement strand
AAGCGGGTTCAGTTTATTCGTGCCGACCAGAACAGCGACCTGCAGGCGGCGATCGACCATTCGCTCGCCAAGGCGCGCCAGATCATCGATGAGCAGGGAGCCGGATTGCTCGAGAAAACCCACCTCTGACCCGAACTCGTTGCTTTTCCCCCGATGGCGAAGCAGGCAAACTGGGCTAAACTCGATGCAAACTAACGAGAGTAAAGATCGTTTACATTGAACGTTGGTAAGAAACTCGCGCTAACTAACCTGTTGATGGCTGGTGCCGTCATCGTCGTCGCATTGACCCTGTCGCGCACCGTAGTTTCGACCAAGACCGAGTTCGAGGCTTTACACGATCGCAACCTGGAGATCACGAGTCTGCTGGAAAAAATTCGTTCCAACGGATTACGCGTTGTTTCTTCAACCAGTGAATACCTGTTGCTCGCTTCTGCCTCCCGCCATGTAACTGACTCCCTGGAACAGTATAAAGAAGAAAGCTTGCCGCAGGAAAACCAGGAAATTCTGACTGCCACCCAGGAGCTGGAGCAATTAACGGCAAGTTACCGCAATCTCGTGACCGCCTATTTTCCCGACGAACTCGGGCTTCTGGAAGCGGTCGAAGCAAGCAGTAATTTCCTGGCGCAGCAAAGCCTCGAGTTGATAAGCATGCGACCAGAGGCAGTCGACATACCTGCGCTGCTGGCAGCCAGGGAACGTTTCGAAGAAAACGAACAGGCTTTCTTGAGCGCGCTGGATGCCGCCCTTGCTCACGAGACGAGCGAGCACCAGGAAGTAGCAGCCCAACTCAATCAATCAATCGCGCGAACCGAGACCTATATCTGGGCCAGCCTGCTAGGCGTTGCGCTTCTCGTACTGATACTGGGAGGGATGGTGGTGCGTGGTATTACCAGGCCGCTGTCCAGCCTATCGATAGCAACCGAAAATATCAGCAAGGGCGATTACTCGCAGGCGCCCGATACCGGCCGGGGTGATGAGATCGGCAGGCTGCAAAGGTCGTTCAATTCCATGGCTCAGCAGCTCGAGGCCAACAAGCAGCTGCAGCAGGAGTTTATCGCAGAGCTGGAGCAGAAAAACACCGAGCTCGAACGTTTCACCTATACCGTGTCGCACGATCTCAAATCCCCGCTGGTGACGGTTAAAGGATTCCTGGGCATGCTGGAAAAGGATATTGAGTCTGGCGATAGAAAAGCTATCGAAAAGGATATCGAGTTCCTGAAAGACGCGACCGATACCATGGGTACCTTGCTCACCGATTTACTGGAACTGTCGCGGGTAGGCCGGGTTGTCAACCCATCCACCCTGTTTCCGATGACGGAACTCTGCAGCGAAGTCGTGGACTTGCTGCAGGGACCGATCCAGCAGCGTCAGGCGGCAGTAACATTGATGCCTGTGATGCCGCAGGTGCATGCCGATCGCGATCGAATCAGGGAAGTGATTCAAAACTTGCTGGAGAATGCCATCAAGTTCGCCGCCGATGACAGACCGCCGCGAGTAAAAATTTATGCGGAAGGTATTCAAGCTGTTCGAACGACTGGATTCCAGCATTAGCGGGACCGGCATTGGACTGGCCCTGGTCAAGCGGATTATCGAGACCCACGGCGGAGAGATCTGGATCGATTCACCCGCCGGCAGCGAGGGCACCCGCTTCTGCTTTACGTTGCCGCACTCCATGGAAGAGCAGACCGTTCCTCAGCCCGAGGCGGTAAACGAATAAAGACCTGGCCCTAATTCCGGTCATAGCGGACCCGATCAGACCGACTGTTTCGCCAGTTCCTGCTTTAACAATTCTATTCGCGGGGCGATATCGGGAGAATTGGGCTTGATTTCGAGCAGGCGCTCAAACGCCAGGATGGCGCGTTCGAAATCCCGTTGCGAACCGAGAATCATACCCAGGCCCCAGATGGCACCGAAATGCCGTGGCTCGAGTCGCAGGGTTTGCTCGATATCCGCCAGCGAACCCTCGTAATCGCGTTGATAAAAACGCACCGTGGCGCGCCGGTTCCAGCCCTCGGAAAATTCCGGCAGCGCGGCGATGACCTCGGAATAAATCTTTTCGGCGGCGGCAAGCTGGCCGGCTCGCACCAGTTCCGCGGCCTGCAGCATCGACTCGTCGATTTCTTCCTGGCCGCTGTCATACCAGAGTTCCCAGATTGCAGCCTCGGTCTCTGTCAATACCGTTTCATCCTGACTGGTTTGCAGCGTTTCGAACAGCGATCCCAGGCGCTGATCGGATTGATCGCCGTGGCCGATAACCGGAAAAATCAGGGCCAGGCCCAACATTATCTTCGGCAGAATCGCTATCGGTCTCATGTTTATCACTCCTGGCTGGGACAATCGTTTAATGCTAACAGTGTTCGACTCCTGTTTCTAACAGCCGGGTATCGTTTCAGGCCGTCAACAGGAGCGCTTTTATTACCTTACGATTCGTTTCACCAAACAGATTACATCCGCAGCAACCGGGATTCGGAGGAATTCACCATGACAATCCCGCCTCGATCAGTTAAACGATAACGCGGTGCGCGAACCGGTTTAGGCTACAATCCGTAATTGCCCTTACGAAGGCAAATCCCAAATACGAAGAGACTGACATGTTGCCCCAGAATTTAACTGCTAACGAAATCCGGGTTATCGGCTGCCTGATGGAAAAATCAGTGACCACCCCGGATCAGTACCCGCTGACCCTGAATGCGCTCACCAACGCCTGTAATCAGAAGTCTTCGCGCGAACCGGTGATGTCGCTAAGCCAGGGCGCGGTGCAGCACACGGTGCGCGAGCTGGAGGAGAAGCACCTGCTGCGCATGGAAGATAACTTCAAGCGCGGGGTGGAGAAATACTCGCAGCGCTTCTGCAACACCTCGTTCAGCGAGCTGCAGTTCGACCCAGCACAATACGCTGTCGTCTGCCTGCTGTTGCTGCGCGGCCCGCAAACGCCGGGCGAGCTGCGCGCGCGCAGCGGGCGGTTGCATGAATTTGCCGACAACAATGAAGTGGCCGAGACGCTCGACGCGTTAAACGAATTGCTCAGCGACCCGCTGGTGGTGCAATTACCGCGTACGCCGGGGCGCAAGGATTCCGAGTACATGCACCTGTTCGGCGGCCCGGTCGATCTCGCGGCCTACGCGGAACAGGCCGAGTCCAGCCAGGCCGCGAAGACCCCCGCCCGCTCGAGCCTTGCTGAACTGGAACAGCGTGTAAGCGACCTGGAGACACAGGTCGCGGAGCTCAGGCAGCTGCTCGAGTAATTTCGTTTTATAACTCACAGACACGCTGTAACGAAATTATCGCGATGCAGCGCTTGACCGGCAGCCCGCTAGTTTCTGAACGACATGTTTTCTGATCGAGCATTCGCAGCGCTGTTCCCCGGTTTCCGATTTCAACTTTTCACCACCTTCTTAACCGCACCCAGGTTGCGGCTCAGGTACTGGTAAAAGTCCCAGATAGTGCCTTCGAGATCGCGTGACGCCAGCGGTCCCGGCTGGTGAAACCGCGAACCCAGCCCCTGCTGCACCCGCAATAGAACCTGCTTGTCTTCTTCCATGGTGTGCTGGAATAGCTCGATTGCGTTATCGACCTCCTGCTGCGACCAGTGATCGCCATGAAAGATCAGGCCCAGCTTGACGCTGACCCGGGACGGAGACAACGGGCGCAGGCAAAGGAAAGAGCTGTAATCGCTGCCGATGCCAACGGTGAGCCCGGGCGGCATGGCGAACATGACGCAGGTATCCATCTCTTGCTCGGACAGGTCCGGATGGCCGATACGATCGTCGGGCAGCCGCGAGGTAAAACCCACGCTGTAGCCGAAATGGCGCTTACCCGGTTTCAGGTGGCTACACAGGCGGCTCGGATTGACCTTGTGCAGGGTGTCCCGGTGCAGCGGAGTCAAGTGATAACCTTCCATGAAATTTTCCAGCAGACACTTCCAGTTGGTATCCCAAACTTCGTCCGCCAGATAGCGCAGCGACATCTCCTCGAGGTGATAATTCCGTATTATTTTTTCCAACGGCGCCAGTTCCTTTTTAAGGTTCGCCGGCCGCGGATTCAGATTGACGAATATGAATCCTTGCCAGGTCTCGCTGCTTAATTCCTTGAGCCGGCAGTTTTTGATGTCGAAGGCCTGGTGAGACTCCATGTGCGGGGCGTTCAGCAACTGCCCCGTGGTGTCGTAGGCCCAGTGGTGATAAGGACAGAGAAATTTCCGGGTATTGCCACTGCCGGAGGCCACTACGGTGCCGCGGTGCCGGCAGACGTTAGCGAGTGCGCGAATCACACCGTCGTGGCCGTGAACCACCAGTATCGGTTGGCCGACATGGTCGAAACTGAAAAAGTCGCCCGGCTTGCCGACCTCTTCGACGCGTCCGACGCAGAACCAGTCTCGCAGGAAAAGTTCATCGCATTCGGTCTGCGTCCAGGTCGGGTCGGTATAAAATGTCCCGGGAAGGGAAAAGCCCTGTTCGTAATCTCTGCCCCTGATCGAGCGCAGGGTTTTGCGAAACATCGGATCCGGGTGACTAGCGGAATATTGTGTCATGTTGCGAACCCCTCGGTCAGACGATCGCCCCGAACCGGCCTGACCCGGTACGAGGACGAATGGTCTAGTTTATTGCGGAAATCCGGTCGCGACAAATATCGCTTCAGGCAAACGCTGGCATAACCTCTGAACAGAATAGCTCCAGCGAACGTTTCTGCTCTGCCTGTCCGAGCCCCATGCTGGCGTAATAGATGAATTCATCGACGCCCAGGGCCTCGTAGCGTTTCAGCTTCGCGATCACCTCGTCAGGCGAACCGAACATCAGGTTTTCCTCGAGCATTTCTGCGTTGTACTGTTCCCGGTCGGTGAGCTCTTCCAGCGGAATTTGCCGCGGGAATCCGTTATTGACGTCACCGAGGTTGCGAAACAGGTTTTCGAACTGACCCAGGACCGTCTGGATCGACCTGATCGCGGCGTCTCGTCCGGCGGCGTCTTCGTACAGCGCGGTATGGCGCATCAGCGCAAATGTGGGACGATCGGCACCCGGATGAGCCGCAATCGCCTCGTCGAGTTGGGATTTGTACAGCTCGGCCTCGGCAAAAGGGCGCGTCAACGGCCACGACATGACATGGCAATTATTCTCGATCGCGTAATCGAAGGTGATCGGAGAGCGCGCCGCGATCCAGATCGGCGGGTGCGGCTTCTGCACCGGTTTCGGCACCGAGGTCGCGGTCGGAAACGACCAGAACTCGCCGTTGTGCTCGTAGTCCCCGGCCCACAGCGCCTTCAGTGCTGGCAACATTTCGTGCATGTGTTTGTAGGCATCGGATTGCTTGAGCCCCGGATGCATGCGATCGAACTCGCGCTGATAGGCACCGGAACCGATGCCGAATTCGAGGCGGCCGCCGCTGATAAGGTCGGTCATCGCAGCCTCGCCCGCGAGGTTGATCGGATGCCAGTACGCCGCTACCGCAACCGCGGTCCCCAGGCGAATGTTATCGGTATGGCCAGCCCACCAGGTCAGAATCTGAAACGGGTTCGGCGCTATGGTCATTTCCAGCGCATGATGTTCCGCGGCCCAGGCAATCTTGAAGCCGGCCTGGTCGGCCATCTGCACCATTCCCAGCGTATGCCTGGCGACGTCGTTCATATCCTTGCTGTCGTCCATGCGCTCGAGATTGATTGCTAACTGAAATTTCATCTTGCTCACCTTCTAATGCTGTTTTCCGTGCTCAACGGCTTTGTGATGCCGCAAATATTAATCCTATTCTTCAAATTTCGATACTTAATCCGGCAATATCGGGATTACGAGGCTGCAGCAATGATTAACCGTGACCGAGCGAATGGTTTGCATCCCCACCTTGTGCGTAACGCTGGCCTGAGGACATTTTCTCGATTCAGCGTCGACGGTTGTCAGCGTAAATTATCCTCCAGAAATTCAGCGATGGCGTTGATAAAAAACGAAGGATTCTCCACCAGGCCCATATGCTGAAGCTGTGGCACGACGACGACCTGCCCTCCCGCGATCTCGCCGGCGATTGCCTGGCTCATAGCCGGGGTACTGCCGCTGTCTTTTTCGCAGGTGATGATCAGGGTCGGATGCTGGATTGGCGGCTGCGGTCGGATCAGCTCGATTACACCGAAGGCCAGCACCTTGCGGCAGCTGGCGTAACTGTCCGGATCATTCGCCAGCACCCAGTTGCGCACCCGGGTGATGTAGTCGGGATTGGCAGCTATGAAATCTGGCGTAAACCAGCGTTCGATCGTGGCGTCGAGGGTTGCGCCGGGTCCGCCGGCAGCCGAATCGAGCGCGCGCTGCTCCACCAGTTGCTGCGCCTCGGGTTCTCGCTCGTGCGGGGAGTTGAGTATCACCAGGGATTGCAAACGCGTGCCATGATCCATCGCAAAGCGACGATTGATCATGCCACCCAGGGAAAACCCGATAATCGAGCATCGATCTATCGCGAGTTCGTTCAGCAACGCCAGCAGCTGTTCGGAAAACATGGTCAACGACGGCATGCCTGGCGGTGCCGGGCTTTCACCATGACCAAACAAATCGTAGTTTAATACCCGGTAGCGCTGCGCAAAGCGGGAGGCATAGCGCTCCCAGACCCGTCGATTCAAGCCCAGTCCATGAACGAATACCAGGACTGGCGCATCGATCGGTCCGCTAATCTCGTAGACGGTTCCGTTACTGCTGGTTTCGGACATACAAAAGTCCAGGTTTGGTTGGGAATCGGGGTAATCTAACCCAACTGTCTGGAAAGTGAGACAGATTTATGTACCCGCGCCGGGATCGAAGCCGCCGTTTATGTCGCAGCGTCAAATCGTTCGCGCCAGGATTTCAGGGCACCAGCTGCAGGCAATGATCTCGCGTATCCCCGATCATCGCGGCCGGCGCACCACCCTTGGCGAGTACACGCGATCCGAAATAGGCGCTGACGATAAAGGCCGCCAGCGCGGCCGCCTGGTCCTCGTTGGCGATGCGGGGAGAGAGCGCTTCCATGATCGCGACCTTGAGCCGTCGGATCGTGGTCTTGACCTCGGCCTTCACCTCCGGGTCTGTGGCCGCCATCTCCAGGCTCGCGTTGCACAACAGGCAGCCACCGGCAAACAAGCCGCGCTTGGTCGATTCGATGACATTGTCGAACAGGCGCGCAATTTTCTGGCGCGCGCTGCCTTCGCCATTGAGAATATCGATTCCGGCCTGGATACGGGTGCGATCATAATGCTTCAACGCGGCGACATACATGGTATGTTTATCGCCAAAGGCGCCGTAGAGACTGCCCTTGAGCAGACCCGACGCGGCCACCAGGTCCCGCATCGAGGTTGCCTCGTAGCCTTTTTCCCAAAACACGTTCATCAGGCTTTCGATAACCCTGGCTTCGTCAAATTGTCTGGGTCTTGCCATCTTCCAGTTCCGAGGTACTACCCTGTAGTCGTATTTTAGGCTAGTTTATGACCATTTGGTCAATAATTCAACAGCACAGGCTCAAAGTTATCCCTTGTAAATACGATATTGTCATCCCCGGGCGGGCGATGCCAGCCGCGGTGTTTCAGAAGTTGCGCGCTCCGCCGGCAAATCGATCGCCTGCGTCGAATCCGACGACAGGAAAAAACGGGATCGTTCAATCGAAACCCGGAAAAACCGTACTGCGTTTGACCTGGCCGAAGGCGAAGTGCGTTTCGAGCGTACCGATCCCCGGCGTACGGGACAGCTTGTCGCGAATAAAGATTTCATAATCCTTTAGTGAAGCGCTCAGCACATGCAACAGGTAATCGGATGAACCGGACATCAGGTAGCAGGCGACGATTTCGTCGAGGTTGCGGATTCCGTTTTCAAAGGCCTGGATGGTTTTGTCATTTTGCTTTTCCAGCCGGATCGAAACGAAGGCGGTGATATGCAGGCCACAGGCTTCCTGGTTTACCAGCGCCGTATAACCCTCGATCACGCCATCTCGCTCGAGTTGACGCAGGCGGCGCAGGCACGGCGACGGCGATAGCGACACTCGTTCGCTGAGTTCGTGGTTGGTCAGGCGCCCGTCACGCTGCAGCTCGGAGATAATCTTTTGGTCGATTTTATCCATAAACGCAGAATATTAGCAGAAAATGCCAATTCTATTTGATTAATTGGTAGTAAACGAAATGAAATTGCCCGACGTTATAAATATACTGCCGTAATCGATCGACGAAGAACCCGGATGCCCGTATTTTGCCACGGCAGGTCAGACTGTCAGACGGCATGATCCATTGCAACATCGTAGACGGGGATCAGGATCGAGTTCGTTTGGAACGATCATTATACGATTTATTATTAAAAAAATGTTACACCGGAGGAGAAATCGATGAAACCTACAATAGCCAGGCGAGCCGGATTTGGCTTGCACACTTTCGCCATCGCGGTATTAACCGCGTTTACCGGCCTGCTGCCGATCGCACAGGCTGACGAGACCTGCATGTCACCCTACATGGCCAAGATCGTCGGCCAGGAGGACTTCGTTTACATCTGGACGCTCGGCGTCGAGGGCCTGGGCGACGGCCAGGACAAGCTGGTCACGGTCGATGTCAATCCGAATTCGTCGAACTACGGGCAGGTGGTGCAGACGCTATCGGTCGGTGGTCGCAACGAAGCGCATCACTCCGGCCTGACCGACGATCGCAAGTATCTCTGGGCCGGCGGCCTCGATACCAACAAGATTTTCATCTTCGACGTATCGACCGACCCGGCCAAGCCGACGCTGCACCGGGTCATTACCGACTTCGTCGAGAAGAGTGGCGGCGTAGTCGGCCCGCATACGACTTACGCCCTGCCCGGCCGCATGCTGATTACCGGCCTGTCCAACAACCAGGACAATGGCGGGCGCACCGCGATGGTCGAATACACCAACGAGGGCGAGTATATTGCAACCCACTGGATGCCGACCGACGATAACCTGCAGGGTGCCGTCAAGAGCGGTAAAATCGCCGATGGCTACAACTACGACGTGCGGGTGCTGCCGCGACGCAACATCATGCTGACGTCTTCTTTTACCGGCTGGTCCAATTACATGATGGACTTCGGCAAGATGCTGCAGGATGCCGAGGCGATGAAACGTTTCGGTAATACCATGGTGCTGTGGAACCTGCACAGCAAGAAGCCGAAAAAAGTTTTCGACGTACCCGGCGCGCCGCTCGAAATCCGGTGCGCCTGGCAGCCGCATAACAACTGGTGCCTGACCACGACCGCGCTAACCTCGAAGATCTGGCTCGCCTACGAGGATGACCAGGGTGAATGGCAGACCAAGCCGGTCGCCGATGTCGGCGATGCCTCCCAGGTACCGCTACCGGTCGATATCTCGATCGGCGCCGACGACAGCTACCTCTGGGTCAATACTTTCATGGACGGCAAGACTCGCCGCTTCGACCTGACCGACCCGCATAACCCCAAGCAGGTTTACGAAAAAGTCATCGGTAAGCAGGTCAACATGGCCTCGTCCAGCTGGGACGGCAAGCGCGTTTATTACACCTCCTCGCTGCTCGCCAACTGGGATAAAAAAGGCGAAGACAACGAGCAGTACTTCAAAAGCTACGTCTGGAACGGCAAGGAGCTGGTACAGCAGTTCGCGCTCGACTTCACCGAGATGAAGCTCGGTCGTCCTCACCAGATGCGTTTTGGCGCCTACTCGCTCTACAGCGGCAAGTCGCCCGAGGCGAAGAAACTGGCGAGCACGACCAGCGGGACGCAATCCGTACTGCAGTAATCGAACCGCGGTAGCCAGGGCGGTTTTTCAACCGCTCTGGCCACCTGCAGCCTCGTGGGCGGTATAATCCAGACCCGGATTCATTTTTGCCGATCGATATGAGTATCCGTTTAACGGTTTTTCTGTTTTTGCTGCTGTGCCAGGCGCCACTCCATGCGCAATCCGAGGCGCCGGCAACGGTAGCGCTGGCGCCCGGATACGGCGACCTGGGTTACGAACCGCCCACCGCGGGCAGCTACGCGCTGCCGCCGCTCGGACATGCCGCCGACGGCGAGGTTCTGGATAGCGACGGCAAACCCCGCCGGCTCTACGAGCTGTTCGGCGACAGCCACGTGCTGCTGGCCTTCATCTACAGTACCTGCAGCGACGTCAACGGTTGCCCGCTGACGTCGCACGTGTTTTACCAGATCAAGGCGGCGATGAAACGCGATGCCGAGATCGCGCAGCATCTCAAGCTGATCAGCCTCAGTTTCGATCCCGAGACCGATACTCCCGAGATCATGAGACTCTACGGCAATAATTTTAAGTATGCCGGCGACCAGGGCGAATGGCGATTCGTCACCACCGCGTCGGAGCAACAGCTGGCACCGATACTCGATTCCTACAGCCAGGATATCCAGCGCGAATACACCGCTGAGGGTCGCTACAGCGGTGCCTATTCCCACCTGCTCAGGGTTTTTCTGATCGATCCGGCAAAGAAGATTCGCAACATATACAGTGTCGCCTTCCTGCACCAGGACCTGATACTAAACGACTTCAAAACCCTGTTACAGGAATCCCGGGGAATCAAACTGCAGGTTGCGGCGAGCCAGACGGCAGTACCGCTGACCGGGCCCGGCGACGACAAGAGCGGCTACGACAGCGAGGATTACACCACCCGCTCGCGCGCGCTGGAACTGCGCCGGGGCAAACCGGCGGATTTGCTCGAGTTCGTCGAGACACCGCCGCTGGGCCTGCCTGCGGTGCCGGGCGCCAAGGCTACCGACCCAGCTAAAATCGAGCTTGGCCGCAAGCTCTTTTTCGACCGACGGCTGTCGCTGAACGATACCTTTTCCTGTGCGATGTGCCACGTGCCCGACCAGGGATTTACCAGCAACGAAATCGCCACGGCGGTCGGTATCGAGGGCCGCAGCGTGCGACGCAATTCACCGACCATCTATAACGTTGCCTACGCCGAACTGCTGTTTCACGACGGTCGCGAAGATCGGCTCGAGCAGCAGATCTGGGGTCCGCTGCTGGCGCACAACGAAATGGGTAATCCGTCGATCGGTTACGTGCTCAACAAGATACGCCAGATCGAAGACTATGACGGCCTATTCGAAGCCGCCTTCGATGGCCGCGATGTTTCCATGGCGACCCTCGGCAGCGCGCTCGCCAGTTACCAGCGCGCCCTGGTATCGGGCGACTCGGCTTTCGATCGTTGGTATTACGGTAGCGACCCTGACGCGTTATCGAAATCGGCGCAGCGGGGTTTCGAACTGTTCACCGGCAAGGCGGCCTGCTCTGCCTGCCACCTGGTTGGCAAGGACAGCGCGCTGTTCATGGATAACCAGCTGCACAACACCGGCCTCGGTTACCGCGAATCGATGGGTATACGCCCGGAAAAACAGCTGGTACAGGTTGCGCCCGGGGTTGTCCTCGAGATCGATCGCGACATTATCGACCGCGTCGGCGAGCCTGCCCCAGCCGATGTCGGACTCTACGAGGTGACGCAGAATCCTCATGACCGCTGGAAGTACAAGACCCCGGGATTGCGCAACGTCGAGCTGACCGCACCCTACATGCACAACGGCTCGCTGAGCAGGCTGCTGGACGTGGTCGAGTTCTATGACGCCGGCGGCGTGCCCAACGAGGGACTCTCGCCGCTGATCAGGCCACTCGACCTGGATACCCGGGAAAAAGATGACCTGGTACAGTTTCTGGAGTCCCTGACCGGCAGCAATGTCGATACGCTGGTGGCCGATGCCTTCGCCGCGCCGATCGGCGATATCAAAAAAGGGGATCCGACCTGGGTACACGGTAGCGACGTCGAGGTGCAGTAAATGCCTCCGTTACTGCGAGTCGCATTTGCCTCGGTAGTACTAGCGTTGTCGATTTCGATCGTGCCGGTACCGGCGAGTGCGAGCAATCTCGAAATCGATTTTTCGCTGACCGACCATCACGGCAAGACCTTTCGTTTGCAGGACCAACGCGGCAAGATCGTGCTGGTTTTTTTCGGTTACACGCTCTGCCCCGACGTCTGCCCGATCGAGGTGCAGCACATGTCCACGGCACTGAAACGCCTGGGCCAGGATTCGACTCGTGTGCGCGGCCTGTTCGTCACGGTCGATCCCGACCACGATACGCCCGAGGTACTGGCGCAATACGTCAGTTATTTCGATAACGCGTTGGTGGGTCTTACCGGCACCCGGCAGCAAATAGCAGAAGTTGCAAAAATGTTTCGCGTCGTTTACCAGAAAAATTCGCGCTCCAGCAACCAGTACACGATGGACCACACGGCGAACCTGTTCGTGATCGACCAGAACGGCAAACTAAGCACCATCGTGCCGTTCGGATTCCCCGCGGCGCATATTGAAAACCTGCTGCGCGATATGATTGCAGCCGGCGGGTAATTCCGACGTGAAGCCGGGCCCTGTATCGAGGTTTTGCCTGAGCTGCCTGCTCCCGATGCTGCTGGCTTTCGATGCTCTTGCCGTCGATGCGGGCGAATCGCTGTCCGAAGCGCCGCCATTTGCATTGCCCGATCTCGAGCGCAACGAGCATCGACTCTCGGATTATGCCGGCAAGGTTCTGGTGGTGAACTTCTGGGCCAGCTGGTGCGTCCCCTGCCGCGAGGAACTTCCGTCGATGAACCGCGCCGCGAGAAAGTTGCTCGAGCAGCCAGTAGCCTGGCTTGCGATCAACGTCGGCGAGGACCGCGCAGCGGTCGCGGCGTTTACTGCCGATTATCCGATCGATTTTACGGTTTTGCTGGATCAGAGCGGTCGCGTCAGCCAAAGCTGGCAAGTCATTGGCATGCCGATGACCTTCGTCGTTAACCGCGACGGATTCGTGGTGCACAAGATCGTCGGAAAGCGAGAGTGGGACGACGAGCCGCATTTGCAAATGGTGCTCGAGGCGATCGATGACTGAAAGATTACCCTCTCCAGGCGGGCATTAGCCCCTCGCCGAGTTATCGAATCTTAGCGAGGAGATACAGGAACATCTCAGCTGAACGCCTCGTGATGAAGTTAATTGCAGGTGAGAATTCCGCGACGAATTGCACGGGGCCAGGAGACAACTATGAAGCCGAACACTAATGCTGAATGAGGGCCTGCTTACCAGAAAACTGACCCTCAGAATTAGTAAGTCAACGGCGACAGGCGACTCACGACAGACTCTTACTATAAATATTGATTCGCATCAGTATGCCAAATCAGAACTCATGATTTGATTACCGGGATGTCACTAAAGATCGAATAATGCATTTAAAGCGGATGCCCTGTAAGGGATAAGTCAATTACATGAAACCTGTCGCCATCCGCTTTTTAATGTTCTTCGTATTATCAGTATCGAGTCTGGCATCCTACTCTGGAAGTGATTCTGAGTACGGAGACATCATAAAGAACACACCGGAATATGAAAAGATCACTACGCCAAAAGCAGATAAAGACGATGATGATCGCCATGACCACTATGACCACCATGACCACTACCGCGATCCCTTTTATGAACCAGTGTATCCAACCCCCTCCGCACACTACAGAAGTTCAACTCGTTCGGGACGCTCCGGTTTAAGCGGTCATATCAACCTTGGCATTGCCATAGGAAAGTCTGAATTCGATTACGATGATATCGAAGACGGTGATGCATCGATTTTTCATTTTGGGTATCGACCCGAGAATAGCCGCCTGGGTTATGAGCTGTCATTTTTCAATTCAGGGGAGTCGGAAGTAACGAGTTTGACCGATATAGAATTTGAAGTTGAAACAATCAACTTTTTACTAACGGTTAATAGTTCGAGAAATAGAGAATCAACGCTAAACTTTTTTGGCAAAGGTGGGATTTACTTCGCTGATTCTACTTTATCCGGGCCATTTGATAGTGTGAGCGAGGATAGCAATGGATTTCTGCTTGCTGCAGGGATCGAGATTATGCTCAATCGACATTTTGGCCTCAGGGCTGAAGCCTACAATTTTTTTGATGTGGAAGATTTTGCAAATGACGAATCAGTATCGGTTTTAAGTCTGGGTGGACAATTTGTTTTCTAGTCCAGGTCGCTGGTAAAACGCATTAACGATATTGCTGGGCACTGAGTAAGCGCAGTCGCCAATTGTCGAGAAGTGCAATGAATGTCTTGTGTTAAAACAAAGTTGCTATTGACGCATCTTGAGTCCGTCATTCTCTGTCAATCGAATCGATTCCGCGTCCGAGGATTTCTTTCCCTGGCGCTGAACCCATATACCTCGGGTCCATATCGATCGGTGACAAATCCTGCTCAACCTCTTCTCCCCTGTTTCTTTGCAGGCGTAATATTATCCATTTCGTTATCCAGATAACCGTGCTTCCGGTTATCACGAGCAGTTGAATCGCCAGCATTAAAAGCAAACCCACCGTCAAGGCGGCCATTGGCAGATTCAAATGGGCTATGTAACTGGCGATAATCGGCGGCATCGTCTCGAAATACGCGTTTGACAGGTATAGAGATAACTCGGCGACATAAGAGACCACGCCCGGCTCGGGAACAATTACGGGCGCTATAAACCAGGTAAATAAAAAAGCCAGTATCCCGATAGATACTGGTACTACGAGCAATCTAAACATGACTGATATCTGCCCCGATTAAATTTAAAAATCGTATCGCGGTGTTCCCGAACGCATAACATTGCGGAGGTAAAAAGGTTCATAACCATTTACTCAACCGATGCTTAAGGAACCCCGATAACTAGTAGTTATCAGCCAATGAAAATAATACAAGGTAAATTTTCTACTTCTCCCCGTTTTACTTGTAGCGATTATCCGGTTGTTTTCATCAGGAATTTAGCCGGATCTAGTTCGAGATAACAGCCGCAGGGACTCCCGCTAGCTGTTTTAGGGGATACAGGCCGCCAACGAGAAGCCGGCCCGATTAAGCCCGGAAGCCGGCTTCGCGGTGGCGAATGATAACGCTCAGCACTTCGTTATACGGCGTTGGGATATCGAGTTGCCTGCCCAGCTCGACCACCATGCCGTTGATGGCATCGATTTCGGAGGGACGTCCGGCGTGGTGATCGAGCAGCATCGACGGTCGCGCGTCCGGCATCTTGCAACCGAAGGCGCTAACGTAATCGATCGGATCGTCAAAAGTGAAGTTAATATGCTTCGCCTTGCCGAGCGCGTAGACCTCGAGCGCGCAACCCTGCGCGATCACCCAGGCGGCGGGGTCGGCCATCAGCTCGCCGAGGGTGTAGTCGAACACGGTGCAGGGCCCGCTGAAGGTGACGTTGCAGATATACTTGCCCCAGATCAACTGGTCGATGTCCTCGAAGGCCCGCGCGTTGAACCCGGCCTGCTGCCAGACCCCGGTAATGCGCTCGAGACGTTCGCTCATGCCGCCGTTCATCTCGCCGACGCGGATCAGGTTCATCGCATTGTGATGCACGTGGCCAGGGCCCTTCATCGAAGCACCGAAGCCGTCGGCAACGCCGAGCAACACTCGATCGGTCGTCATGTACTGCGCGATCCTTTCGCCGGCCCCGAGGCCGTTTTGAATCGTGATGACTATCGACTCTGGCCCCATTAATGGCGCAATCGATTCCGCCGCGGGGCCGACGCCGGCGGCCTTGGTAGCCAGCACGTAGAGATCGCAGGCGCCGACGGCGGCGGCACTGGTCGTCGCCCTGATGCCTTGAACCACGCGATCGCCACTGGCGCCCTCCACGCGCAGACCGCTGCGATTGATCGCGTCCACATGGTCCTGCCAGATATCGACCGCCCAGACTTCATGCCCGGCCTCGGCCATCAGGCCCGCATATACCGAACCCATCGCGCCGACGCCAAAAATAGCGATTTTCACATTGCCTCCATTGCCGATCTCGGCAGGCGAATATCGAATCGTTCGCGCAAATCGTTATCGAGCTCGACCGATATGTGGTGTGGGTAATGCCGTTGCAGGATATCCCGGGTGCGTTCCAGCGCGACTTCGCGAATATCCCGGCCACCGTCCGCCTGCCATTCGTCGATCGTGCGACGGTCACCGATATCCGGATAAACGAAGTCGGTCTGCATGCGTTGCAGCGTTTCCGGGCGCCCGAGAAAATGACCCTCGCCGTGCACCACTTCGTCGATGGCGTCGAGCGCGAGCGTTTCGTCGCTGACCTCGATTGCGCTCAGCGATTTCATGACGCCGCCGAGCATGTCGTTATCGATAACGTAACTCTCCAGCGCGCAGCCCATCAGGCTCGCCTGCATACCGGCGGCCTGTGTAATCAGGTTGGAACCGGCCTGCGCCGCCAGGGTTATTGCCAGGCTTTTCTCGTAGCCGCTCTGCGCATCGGCGATCTTGCTGTCGGTGGCGCCGGCAATGGTCGAACTCGGCAAGCCGTAATAACTCGCCATCTGCGCGCTGGCCGCCATCGCGATCGCGCCCTCGGGGCTGCCGCCGCTCATCGCGCCGGTGCGCAGGTCGGTCAGCATCGGGCGGGTACCGAAAATGATCCTGGCCTGCGGGTTGATCAGCCACGCGAAGATCATGCCGGACAGGGTTTCGGCGATGGTCTGGGCGATGGTGCCCGCCATCGTCACCGGGCTCGAAGCGCCCATTTGCCCGAAGGTATTGGAATGCAGCGGAATACCCAGCCGCGCCGCTTCGGCCATCACTTCGCAGGAATCGGGATCGAAACGCAGCGGCGGCACCGGTGGATTGATGTTCAGCGACAGAAAGGGCCGTTCCAGGAACGCCTCTCGCGAGCCCGCAATTGCGAAACACATCTCGGCGACTTCCTCGACATGAGCGGCTAGCGACACCGAGGAGAACACGTGCTTGCTGGTGCCCGCCAGACAGGCATAGGCGGTGTTGAGATCGAGACTGTGCGTGTCGGGCATGTCGCGCGCCACCAGCGAGCGACTGAAGAAATGGATATTTTCGAGGCTGTCGACCAGCCGCGCGGCGGCGTAAAGGTCACGCAGATTCGATTCGCGGTAGCGGCCGGTTTCGAAATCCAGCACCATCGGCGCGGCGCCGCCGGAACCGACATGCACGCGGCCGCCCCCGAGTTGCAGGTCGTGTTCGGGACGCTGTCCGCAGAGGCTGAAGTCTCGCGGCATGCCTGCGAGCGCTCGTTCGATCAGGTCGGCCGAGAAGTGCAGACGCCCGTCGTCATCCAGGCTGCCGCCGGCTGCGGTAACGCGCTCGACCACAACATCGGGGGCCTCCGACATGCCGACGTCCTGCAGAATCTTGCGTACCGCCTGGTCGAGCCGCGGCAGATCCGCCGGGTTCAACGGCTGGTAGCGACCGCCGACGATACCGCTCAAGCGCGGCGCGCCGCTCTGCGAACGCGAAGATCCGGCGCGCTGGCGGCGACGTGAACGATTGGCGCGACCGCCGTTATCGGTATTGGGCATGCGTCTCCGGCTCAGGTGGTTTGTCGGCGTCGTTGCCGTTTGCGCTGTTTCTGCGCCTGTAGCGAATCCTTACTGCCGTCGTGCCAGCTGCCGAATACCTTGTCCAGCGGCGCGGTGGTATTACCGTAGTTGAAATTGAAGTACTGATGATGCAGCTGGTGGTACCAGTCGCCGCTGAAAAAACGCTTACCCCCGATCTCGACAAAGTTGAAGCCCGAATGCGAAGGCGCAGGACCGATAGCCATAAACAGGCTCAGCAAAACGATGATGACCGGATGCACCGGTAGAAACCAGAACAGGATAAAAACGCTGAAATACAGCATGTGCTCGAGCGGATGCATCGAGATACCGCTCCAGGGCCCGGTATTGACGTTGCGATGGTGCAGCTCGTGCACGATCTTGTATACCGGTTGCCAGTGCATGAAACGATGCACCCAGTAAAAATGAAAGGTACCCCAGAAAAATACGAACAGGATCATAAAGCCGAAATAAACCGGGTGCTCGCCGATCGACGGCACGGACAGGTAGCCGTTGGCGTAAATCCAGTAAGTGATTACCTCGTACCCGGTGCATATGGTGACCCCGGAAGCGATACTCCAGAACACGTTATCCCAGACCTGGTTGCCCCACAGGAACAGCCGGTTATCGGTCGCCGGCCACTTGTCGTGGTACTTGTATTTACGTTCCTGACCGCGGCGCATGTATAACCACCAGTGAAGACCACCGGCGACCAGCGTCAGCAAAGCCGCGTTGCGCAACCAGATCAGCGCAATCCAGCCGGGTTCGAATTCGGCCATGGCCGCCAGCGACGGCGTCAGGTAATACCAGGTAACAAAGGCCAGCCCGATATAGAAATGCCCCCAGGGGAACAGCATACCGAACAACAGGTATTTCAACGCCGCCAGCGGGCGTGGCGGCCAGGCATAAAGTTCCGGCAAACCGATGGTCGACTCGGGCTGGTACTGGCCGGTTGGGTTGTACGGAGTTGATGCCATCGCAGAAATCCTGCAACTAGAGCGGTCGCTCGATTCTAGCCTCTTGCCGCAGCCCCGGTAAAGTCCTGAATGCGACCTGAAAACGGCGTTATCGGGTAACCGGCAAGAATAGATTTTGCTCCAGCCTAAAGCTGCTTATAATCGCTGCATTCTGCAATGCCCGGAGATTGCATGCCTTTCGAAACCATCGAGTTAAGCCACCAGGGCCCGGTTGCCCTGCTCGGCCTGAATCGACCCGACAAGCTCAACGCGATCAACGCGACGATGATCGCCGAGATTAACCGCGCGCTGGACGAGATCGAAGCCGACGATGCGATTCACGCGATCGTGGTTTACGGTAACGGCCGCGCATTCAGCGCGGGTTTCGATTTGCAGGCGGGGCTGGAGGCCAATCGCAGCACCGAGGCCGAATGGCGCGCGGCCATAGATGCCGATCTCGACCTGATCATGCGTTTCTGGCATTCCCCCAAGCCCACCGTGGCCGCGGTCCACGGTTACGTGCTGGCCGGCGGCTTCGAGATCGCGCTGGCCTGTGACATGACGGTCTGCGATGCGACCAGCCTGTTTGGCGAACCCGAGCTGCGCTTCGGTAGCAGTATCGTGGCGCTGCTGTTGCCGTGGTACGTCAATCCCAAGCGTGCCAAGAAAATGCTGCTCAGCGGGCAGGATCGCATGGATACCGAGGAGGCCCTGCGGCACGGCATCGTCAACGAAGTAGTAGCCGAGGGTAACGCCCTGGAGCGCGGTGTATCGCTGGCGCGCGAGGTCGCACTAATGGATCCGGATTCGGTCAGGATGACCAAGCAGGCGATCAACCAGACCTATGAAATCATGGGGCTGGGCAAGGCGCTGCGCATGGGCGCCGATACCTCGGTCAAAATCGAAACCCTCGAAACCGAGCTGCGCGGGCGTTTCAACCAGATCCTGCGGAGCGAGGGCATGAAGGCCGCGTTGGCATGGCGCGAGGCGCGGCTGGACCAGGATGCCTGAACATCCTCTCGATCCACTACTGAATCCCGAAAGCATCGCGCTGGTCGGCGCTTCCGACAGACCTGACAGCCCCGGGCAAGTGCTGGCCAGAATGGTGATCGAATCAGATTACGCCGGCGACGCTTACCCGGTGAATCCGGGTTATTCCGAAATACTCGGCCAGACCTGCTATCCCTACCTGGAGTCGCTCCCCGTGACCGTCGATCACGTCATCATCGCGCTCGGCAATCAACATCTCGAGAGCGCGCTGCAGGCCGCCATCGATCATGGCACCCGGGCCGTGACCATCTACTCCAGCGGCGTGCTCGAGCAGGACCCCGAACCCCGGCTGATGCAACGCCTCGCCGCCATGGCGCAGGACGCCGGCGTGATGGTCTGCGGTGTAAACGGCATGGGTTTCTACAACGTCCGGCAGGATTTGTATGCCGGCATCTTTCCGCGCGCGCCTGAAATCATCAAGGGCCAGATCAGCTACATCGCGCAGTCGGGATCGGCGTTTACGACGCTATGCCACAACGGTTGCCGGCTGGGCTTCAACCTGTGCGTCTCCGCCGGTAACGAAATTGCCACCGGCGTCGCCGATTACATGGACTGGTGCCTGGAGCAGCCCGATACCAGCGTCATCGGCCTGTTCCTCGAGACCGTGCGCGAGCCACAAGCTTTCGTCGCGGCGCTCGAGAAGGCGAATGACAAAGGCATCCCGGTTGTCGTATTAAAAATCGGCAAATCCCCGCTGAGCGCCGCAATGGCGGTAACCCATACCGGCGCGATAGCCGGCAATCACGCCGCCTTCGAGGCGCTGTTCCGACGCCACGGCGTGATCGAGGTCAAGGACTTCGACGAAATGGCGGCGATCCTGATGCTGCTGCAGTCCGGCCGCGAGGCGGCCGATGGCGGCTTTGCCGCGGTCTTCGAGTCCGGCGGCTTCCGCGAATTGATCACGGACGAGGCCCACGAAATGGGAATCAGATTCGCGACACTCGAAGACAGCACCATCGAGGCGCTGAAACCGCATCTCGATGCCGGCCTCAAGGCGGAGAATCCACTCGACGCCTGGGGTTCGCATGACCGCTTCGAGGAGCGCTTCGAGGCCTGCATGGAATTGATGATGCAGGATCCGAACGTTGCCGCGGGCGCTTTTATCAGTAACTTGCGCGACGGTTATTACCTGTCGGAAGCGATTTACCGGGTGGTCGCGGCGGTGAGTCGCAAGACCGCCAAGCCGATCGCGCTGGCAACCTGCTATGCCGACCTCGCCAACGTCGAGATTTGCCGGCGCGCGCACGAGGCGGGAATTCCGCTGATCGACGGCGCCCGGGAGACGCTGCTCGCCTTCCGCCACCTGTTCGAATATCACCGCTACAGGAGAAACCGATCGCAGCTCGCGAGCGCGATCGAGCTGGATCCGCAACGCGTCGCAGGCTGGCGGCAAATAATCTCCGGGCATGCCGACGCATCGCTGGGTGAAGTCGAGGCGCTGCGACTGCTGCGGGATTTCGAGATGCCGGTCGTCAAAAACCAACCGGTTTCGACCCGGGCAGAACTGCTGGCGGCGGCTAACGCCATCGGCTACCCGCTGGTGCTTAAAACCGCGCAACCCGGGATAAACCATAAAAGCGACAGCCAGGGCGTGTTCGTCAATGTTCAATCCGAGCCCGAGTTGCTGCAACGCTATGACGACCTGTGCACCCGGCTCGGCCCCGCCGCCCTGCTTTCGCAAATGATCGATGGCGGTGTCGAAATCGGCCTGGGCACGGTAAACGACCCGCAGTTCGGGCCGATCGTCATGGTTGCCGCGGGCGGCGTGCTGGTCGAATTGCTGTCGGACCGCGCGGTCGCGATGTGCCCGATCGATCCCAGGGAAGCCGACCGGATGCTCGCGTCGCTCAAGGCGAATCGCCTGCTGCTCGGTCCCAGGGGCCAGCCGGCGGCTAACCGGCAGGCGTTGATCGACGCTATCGTTCGCTTGTCGCAAATCGCCTTTGAACTGCAAGACTGCATTGCCGAAATCGACCTGAACCCGGTTCTGGTAAACCCGGACCAGGCGCTTGCCGTGGATGCATTGATACTGCGTAAAAAGCCCGACTCCTCGTGTTAAAGTTGATTCGTTCCGAGTGGCAGTTACTGCTGTTCGGATTCCTGATGACCTTCTGGTCGTCGCCGGGACAAACCTTCCTGATTTCGCTGTTCAGCGGGGAGCTGCGCGCCGACCTCGGGCTTAGCGACGGCGAGTTCGCAGGCATATATTCGCTGGCGACGCTGCTGAGCGCGATCGTCATGATCTGGAGCGGCTCGCTGGTCGATCGACTCGACCTGAAACGACTGTCGCTCGCGATCGTGCTCGGTCTCGCGATTAGCTGCGGCATGATGTCGTTCAGCTACAACGTTATCACGCTGCTGATAAGCCTGTTCCTGCTGCGCCAACTGGGCCAGGGGCTGATGTTTATCGTCAGTTCGACGGCGATGGTGCGCTATCTCGACGAGCACAAGGGCAAGGCTTCCGCGCTTGCCAGTATGGGTTACGCGGTCGCCGAGGCGATCATGCCGAGCCTGCTGGTGGCGTTGCTGATGTGGGTGGGCTGGCGACATAGCTGGCAGATAGCCGGGTTGCTGCTGCTGGCGTTCATGCTGCCGGCTATTTTTTACCTGCTGCGCGGCCATGCGCAAAGGCACGAACGTTACCTGGGAGAGCTGACGCAGGAGAGCGACGACTCGGTCAAGGTTATCCGGCGTCGCCAGTGGACGCGCGCGGAAGTCCTGCGCGACCGGTATTTTTACCTGTTCGCTCCCGGCCTGATGTCGCAGCCATTGATGTTCACCGGTTTTATTTTCCACCAGGTACACCTGGTCGAATCCAAGGGTTGGCCATTGATCGGCTGGGCCGCGCTGTTTTCGGTATACGCCCTGGTATCGGTCGGCACCAAGCTCGTGTCGGGCCTGCTGATCGATCGCTACGGCGCGATTCGCATGGTCCCGCTGGTGGCTTTGCCGATGGGTGTCGGCCTGATCGTCCTGGCTTACTCGAGCAGCCTGGTGGGGGGAGCCCTGTTCCTGGTGCTGACTGGCATCACGGTCGGCTACCAGTCGACGACCACCGCGCCTTTCTGGTCCGAGATGTACGGCAACAGGCATCTCGGCTCGATCAAGTCGCTCGGCGCCGCGGCGATGGTTTTCTGTACCGCGCTGTCGCCGATCCTGATCGGCTGGCAGATCGACCTCGGCACCAGAATGGAAACCCTCGCTCTCGCCGCCGCGGCTTATATCTTCGTCACCTCGGCACTGGCCCACTACGCCTATCGGACCCGGCGAGCCTCGATGGCCTGACCGCCTGAGGATTCCTCTTAACTATCTTCCGCTACGGCCACTACGACCAACACCAGGTAGTCCTGCTTGTTGCAGCCCGATACCGGTGGCATCGGAGCTCCCGCGGCCACGCGGAAAGCGGATTGCGGCGCTTGCGCGGGCGAGCAGGAGTTTTCGCCTGCCGCCGGGGTATAGCGTGCCGAACGGCAACCCAGGTGAGTCACGTCATACAGATTAGCGTCCCTGTTGAGATCCCAGCGTCGATTGCCATCTTCGTCCGAGGGATAGACCGTCAACACCGCCGACTTCTCACGATAGCCGGTGACGATATACTTCCCGGGCGGCAGCGGAAATTCCGGCGGCTCCATGATCAAACCGTTTTCCTCCAGCCACCAGTCCTGGCTGTCGAATTGCCACTTCGCCGGGGCTACCCCGCCAGCGTCCTGCAGCTGTTCGAAGCTGCTCAAGCGCACGCCTCTCGGGCCTGGATCCACGGTCCACAGACCCCAGGTCTGCGCGTTGTTGCCCGAAGTCGCATCGAGATCGCCCAGGGCCGCGATGTATTGAGTCGGAACCCGCTTGAACTGTGGTTTGTAGCCGTCGGCGGCGTCAGCTATGGGCATCTGCAGCGCAAATGTCAGCATCAGGCCCAGCGCCGGTAGCAGGCGTCCGCGATTCATCATCTGTGATTTCATTTATAGTCCTTGTCCGGTCAGGTCTTTGAATTCTATACGAATCGTGACAAATCGTGGATCACCCCGCCGGCAATGATAAGGATCAGCGACAATCCTTGCCGGCTGGGATGTAGCGAATCTCGCGGTCGGAAGGATTTAATCGACGATGAATACCTGCCCGCTGAGGCAGCCTTCGACCGCCTTGCTGTAGGCCAGGCCGACGGCCTCGTCCGAGACATGGACGTGGCCGCGAAAAAAACCGTCGTATTTGGCCCGCGAAACTTCGAGCACTTCAGGGCTGACGCAGTTGATGCGAATGCCGCGCGGCATATCGACCGCGGCGCCGAGTACGAAACCGTCGAGCGCGCCGTTGGCCGCTGCGGCACAGGAGCCGCCGGCAATCGGATCGCGGTTCAATACGCCGCTGGTGAGCGTAAACGAACCGCCGTCGTTGATGTAGGCGAAACCTTCGAGTACGAGGTTAACCTGCGGTAAAACCTTGTGATTGATGCCCTTCATGAATTGCTCGCTGGTCATCTCAGCGACCGCACCGAAATGACCGTGCCCGACCGCGCTGACCACGGCGTCGACCTTGCCGACCTGCTGGTACATCGCGCGAATGCTCTCGATATCCTCGATATCGGCCTGGACGTCTCCACTGCTGCGACCGACCTTGATGATTTCGTGGCGCGGCGCCAGTGCGTCGACCGCGGTTTTTCCGACGGCGCCGCCAGCGCCAACTACGATAATTTTCATGCAGCCTCCCCGGGCAGTTAGAGCCGCAATGTTATCCTTTTAAACATTCCTTTGCTATGCGCTCGCGGAAGCCCTGCATGATGATCGGGGTCAGTGGATTATCGGTCGCTGTGAAAATCCGCTCATCGATCTGCCTCACCGGGATCAACTCGGCGCCGGTACCGGTCAGGAAACATTCCTGCGCCTGCAGCAGGTCTTCGAGTTTCAGGCTGGTTTCTGCGCAGGCGATACCGGCCTCGATAGCGACTTCGATGACCACCGCGCGAGTAATGCCGGCAAGCAGTCCGTCGCTAATCGGCGGCGTCCTCAGAACGCCGTCGGTCACGACAAACAGGTTATCGACGCTGCCCTCGCTGACAAAACCGTCGAGATTCAGCATCAGGGCTTCATCCATGCCGGCGCGATTGGCTTCGATGCGCGCAAGAATATTGTTCAGGTAGTTGAGGCTCTTGATTTCCGGATTCAGGCACGCCGCGGGTAGCCGTCGCGTACGCGCGACATGCAGACCAACGCCTTCGCTCGGGTCGATGACATTCATGACCCTGAGCTCGTCGGCTATGATGAACATGACCGGCCGGCTGCAGGATCGCGGGTCGATGCCGAGCGAACCCGGTCCCCGCGTTACCACCAGGCGCAGGTAGCCCGAATCCGTGGGATAGGCTTCGATCAGTGACTCGATTGCTGTCGTTATCTGGCGACTGCTGTGGGGGAGCACCAGGCCGATAGCCTCGGCCGATTGCTGCAGTCGCTCGAGGTGCGCCTCGAGCATGAAGGTCGTGCCGTGATAGAAACGCAAGCCCTCGAATACGCCATCGCCGTAGAGCAAGCCATGATCGAAAACCGAGACCGAGGCCTGGTCGGCGGGAATGATCGAATCGTCGATCCAGCAGAGTGCGTTGCTAGCCATATCGTTATAGGTCAATATTGATGACCTTTAATAATCTAGCAAAAGAATTTATAATGTCAACACTATTGACATAAATAACCGCCATGCCGAAAAGACAACAGGAATTAAACCAGGCGCTGGAATCGATGCACTTCGGCTTCCGCGCCATGGTTTACCAACCCGACCAACGCCTGGCCAAACTGGGGCTGGCCCGCGTTCACCACCGCCTGCTCTACTTCATTGGTCGCAATCCGGATTGCAGTATCAACGACTTACTGCAAATCATGCGCATTACCAAGCAATACCTGCACAAGCCGCTGAAGAAGCTGCTCGACCTGGGTTACGTTAAGCAAGAAACCGATATCGCCGATCGACGCATCAGGCGCCTGCGGCTTTCGGCAAAAGGCAGGAAACTGGAGTTCGAACTGAGCGAAGTTCAGCGGCGGCGCTTCGGTCACATTTTCAAACAGGCGGGTCCGGCGGCAGAGAGACACTGGCGCCAGGTGATGGCTTTACTCAGCGAGGAAATCGAATTCTAGCGACCGCGTCTCAGGCGCGACTGCCGCCGTCCAGCACCAGCGGATAACCGGTGATGAAACGCGCCGAATCGCTGCAGGCGTAGAGCACCATGTCCGCGACTTCCTCGGCACTGCAGACCCGGTTGAGCGGCACCCCCTCGGCGGATTCCCTGAGCCCGGCCTCGGCGTCGAGCCCGCGATCGCGAAACTCCCCGCGCAGCATCGGGGTATCGACGTCGCCCGGGCAAATGGGCACGATGCGGATGCCCGCGGGCGCGTAGTCGAGCGCCATCGCGCGTGTCATTTGCAGCACCGCACCCTTGCTGGCGCAATAGGCAGTCAGGTGATAACTGCCGCTCAAGGCCGCATCCGAAGCGATATTGACGATCGTTCCCCTGGTTTCACGTAAATGCGGCAACGCCGCCCGGCAAATGTAAAACATGCCGTTGACGTTGACCTTCATTGTTTCCAGCCACTGCTCGTCGGTAGTTTCCTCGGCGGTCGCGTGGTAAATGACACCGGCGCTATTGACGACGATATCGAGGCCACCGAGGATGCCGACGGCCTCGCTTACGATTGTGTCGCACTTCTTGCGCTTGCCGATATTGCCGGCGACAAAAGCGATGCTGCCGCGTTCGCCCTGGCAACGCTTCATGACGTCCCGGGCACGCTCCTGGTTACGACCGGTAATCACGACCCTGGCGCCCGCCTCGACGAAGGCCAGCGCGCTCGCCGCGCCCATACCCGAGGTACCGCCGGTGATCAGCACGCGCTGCTTTTTAAAGTTGAACCGGATCGAGGCCTTGCCCATTTTTCCTAGCCCACCATGGCTCCGGTAATCGCCTTTAGTTCGAGGAACTCTTCGAGTCCCCACCTGCCTTTTTCGCGCCCGTTACCGGACTGCTTGTAGCCACCAAACGGCGTATCGGAGGTGCCGCCGACGTAGTTGATTGCTACCTGTCCGGCGCGCAACCGCCGGGCAACCACCTTGGCACGCTCCATTTCGGTCGAGTAGACATAGGCCGAAAGGCCGTAAACGGTATCGTTGGCAATAGCCACCGCTTCATCCTCGCTGTCATAACCCAGAATCGCGAGTACCGGCCCGAAGATTTCCTCGCGCGCGATCGTCATGTTGTTATCGACGTTGGCAAAAACGGTTGGCTTGACGTAATAACCCGTCGGTAAATGCTCCGGGCGACCGGTACCGCCGGTAACCAGGGTCGCACCCTCGTCGATCCCCTGCTGGATCAAGCCCTGGATCTTGTCGAACTGGGCCTGGTTAACCACCGGCCCGATATGATTGCCTTGCCTGGCGGGATCATCGACGCCGATGCTTTCGGCCGCGGCACGCGCCGCCTCGATCGCCTGCTCCATGTCTGCGTTAGGCACCAGCATGCGCGTCGGCGCGTTGCAGGACTGGCCGCTGTTTCCCATCATGTATTGCACGCCCTCGGTAACCGCCGCGACGATGTCGGCATCCCTCAAAATAATATTGGCCGATTTGCCGCCGAGTTCCTGGCCAACACGCTTGACCGTATCCGCAGCCGCCTTCGCGACCGCGATGCCGCCACGGGTAGAACCGGTAAAAGACATCATATCGATGCCCGGGTGCTTCGACATGGCCTCGCCGACCACCGGGCCGTAGCCGTTGACCAGGTTGAATACGCCCGCGGGCACGCCGGCCTGACGCAGCACCTCGGTGAAGATCATCGCATCGAGCGGTGACTCTTCACTGGGTTTCAGCACCATGGTGCAACCGGCGGCCAGCGCCGGCATCACCTTGACCGCGACCTGGTTCATCGGCCAGTTCCATGGCGTGATCATGCCGCAGACGCCAATTGGCTCGTAACGCAGAATCATGTCGTCTTCGACCGTTTCGAAGGGAAAATTCAGCAGGGCCTTGATTGCACTCTTGATGTGGCCATGGCCTAGCTTGGCCTGCGATCCGCGCGCGAGATCGATTGGGGCGCCCATTTCATCGGAGATCGCCTGCGCGATGTCGTCGAAGTAGTCTTTGTAGGTCGCGCGAATTTTCTCCAGCAGTTCGAGTCGCTGCTGCACGCTCCACTGCGAGTAACTGGTGAACGCATCGCGCGCGGCGGACACGGCGCGATCGACATCCTCCGGGCTACCGGCGCTGATCTGGGCGCAGGGTTTCTCAGTGGCGGGATTGATAACGTCGATGGTCGCGGGGGTCAACGGGTCGACCCATTCGCCATCGATAAAAAACTTTAGGTAATCCATGCTAATCCGATCCAGGAAAAGGGTGAGTATTACAGAAGGTGAAATGTGCCGCGAAGCGCATTTTTGTGCAAGTAAATTCTCAAAAATCCTGCAATAAGCGCGTGGTTTCCGGATCCAGAAAACCGGTCACCGTGGCCTCGGTCTCGAGTTGCAACGCGGTCTCGATAGACTGTGTCGCCACCTGGTTCAGGACCCGCTTGATTGCGCGCGACGAATGCAGCGGTAACATTGCCAGTCGCGACGCCAGCGCCCGCGCCTCCGTCAGCAGCGCATCATCGTCGACCACGCGCCAGGCGATACCCATATCCTGCAGCGCCGCGGCGTCGTAACGTTCTCCCAGCAGCAACATTTCACGCGCCTTGCTGAGCCCCACCATCGCCGGCAGCAGCGACGTGATGCCACCGGTTACCAACAGGTTCAGCGAAACCTCGGGAAAAAACGCCCTGGCGCCCTGGCCCCAGACCGAAAAATCGCAGTTGAGCGCCCATTCGAAACCGCCGCCAACGGCCCAGCCCTGGATCGCGCCGACCACGATTTTTTCCCCGAACAGAATCTCACGCGTCGCCTGCTGGATCGCGTCGACGAATTCGCGCGCGCTGGCCTCGTCGACAAAATGCTGGTGCGTACGGCGGTCGTCGCCGGCGCAAAACGCGCGGCCGGCGCCACAAAACAGGATCGTCCGCGCCTGCGCGTCACGATTGGCCTGGTGAAACGCCCGCGCAACGTCGTCGACCAGTTGCCGGTTCATCGCGTTCAGGCATTCGGGGCGGTTCAGGCGAATAGTCGCGACCTGGTCGCTGACGTCGTACTCCACGGTTTGGTAGCTCATGTCACCCTCGTTTGCGTTCGCCTGGAGCCGATTGTCGTCGACTGGCGCCAAAAAATACATATCGAGACGCCGCATTGATCACTATAATCGACGCTTTCCGGAGCGCATATCGAATCATAACGGTTACATGACCGAACATCGACTCTTCCCCTACCTGCTGATTCTCGCCTCCGGCGGCATCTGGGGTGCAACATTTTCGCTGGCCCTGATTGCCACCGCCGGGGGCGCGCATCCGCTGGGCCTGTCGGCCTGGCACGTGTTGTTGACCGCCGCGATTATGCTGGTCATTTGTCTGCTCGGGCGGATTACCCTGTTCGACTTCAAGAACCTGCGCCACTACGTGGTACTGGCGCTGGTCGGCATCACCGCCCCCAACCTGTTTTACTACTACGCCGCGCCGCACCTGTCGGCGGGAATCCTGGCGATTACGGTCTCGACCGTACCTTTGTTCACCTACGCCATCATGCTGGTGCTGCGCTTCGAATCGGTTATCGCGCGGCGCCTGGTCGGCATCGTGCTCGGCATGATTGCAATCCTGTTACTGGTGATTCCCGACCAGGGCCTGAGCAGCGACGACGCCAGTTTCTGGATCCTGCTGGTGGTGTTGTGTTCGGTGCTTTACGCGATCGAAAACGTCTACATCAGCCGCGGCATTCCACCGCTAATCGACATTCGCGAACTGCTTTTCGCCTCCAACGTAGTCGCCAGTCTGATACAGTTTCCGCTGGCCATCTACCTCGACCTCGACGAATCCTGGACCTGGCTGGCAAGCGATGCCGGCCTCGCGATCGGCGGCATCGCGGTTGGCAGCAGCCTCGCATACGCGATGTTTTTCTATACGATCAAGAGTTCGGGCCCGGTTTTTGCCAGCCAGTGCGCCTATGTCGTGACGATTTCGGGTGTGATCTGGGGTATCATGATTTTTTCGGAGCAACATACCCTCTGGGTCTGGATATCGGTGATCGTGATGTTGCTCGGATTACTACTGGTCAATCCGGATAACGGGGATGAAGCCAATGAAATCAATGCAGCCGCGACGACCGAATCAATCTCGTAGCCGCGGGTTGAAATGATTATTACCTTTTACGGTGTGCGCGGCTCGACCGCGGCTCCCGGACCGCTGACAGCGAAGTACGGCGGTAACACGTCATGCATTCATATCGAGCTGGAAACCGGTCACGACCTGATCCTCGACGCGGGCACCGGTATCCGGCTGCTCGGACGCGAGCTGGCGAAAAAGTCGACACCCACCAATATCCTGCTGTCACACGGGCACTGGGATCATATCCAGGGTTACCCGTTTTTCGAGCCGATTTACCAGCCAGACCGCGATATTCACGTCTACATCAGCATCGAGTCCGGTCGCAAGCTGCTAAGCAAGCTGTTCGACCAAATGGATGGAACCCATTTCCCGGTCAGGGCGAGTGACCTGCCATCGAATAGCTTTTCGAAATTCAAGGGAATCGAAAGCGAGCTTTACGAGCGCGAGGGTATCCAGGTCGTCAAGCAACAATTGAATCATCCGGGCGGCGGCGTTGCCTTCAAGATCAACGAAAACGGCGCCAGCTGCGCCTACGTCACCGATAACGAACTCGATCCACCGAACACGCCTGTCACCAACTACGATCAGTGGGTTAATTACCTGCACGGCGTCGACGTACTGATCCACGATGCGCAGTACACCGAGGACGACATGCCGCACAAACACGGCTGGGGCCATAGCCTGATTTCCCAGGTAAGGCAGCTGGCTACCGATGCCGAAGTCGGGACGCTGGTGATGTTTCACCACGATCCCGATCGCAGCGATTCCGAACTCGACGAAATACAGCTCGAAAACGAAATCTATCTCAGGTCTAACCGTACGCCGACGCGCAGCGTCTGCGCGGCCGAAGGCATGACGATCAGTTTGCACAAGCCGGTGCTGGGCGGCGAAACCCGTGTCAGCATCAATTAGCCACGATTAAATCGAACCACTATCTATGAACAAGCAGGAACTGATCGCGCGACGCATGAAAACGCTCGGCCCGACCTATCAGAGTTTCTTCGATGAACCGCTGCACCTGGTTCGCGGCTCGGGCACATCGCTGTGGGACGCTGGCGGCCGGGAATATCTCGATTGTTACAACAACGTGGTCTCGGTCGGGCACTGCCATCCGCACGTGGTCGAGGCGTTGTGTAACCAGGCCGCGACGCTCAATACGCATACGCGCTACCTGCACCAAACTGTGGTCGAGCTCGGTGAGATGCTGGTGGAGAGACTGCCCGGCGATCTCGAGATCTGCATCTTCACCTGTACCGGCAGCGAAGCCAATGACCTCGCGGTACAAATCGCACGCCACGTCACCGGCAACCAGGGCGTAATTGTCACCGAAGCCTCCTACCACGGGGTGTCCGAGCTGACGCGCCACCTCTCGACCGATAGCTATCCCGCCGCGGATCGACCCGAATGGCTGGGCGTGATCGAACCGCCCAACCTCTATCGCGGCCCTTATCGCCGCGACGACCCGGAAGCGGGCCAGAAATACCTGGAGCTGGCGTGCCAGCAACTCGACGCGCTGGAGCGGCGCGGGCACAAACCCGCGGCGGTCGTGATCGACCTGGCCTGGGATTCCAACGGCCCGCTGGCCGTGCCCCGGGAATACCTGCTCGGGCTCGCCGCCGAGGTGCGCAAGCGCGGCGGGCTGGTGATTGCCGACGAAGTGCAGGCGGGCTACTGTCGCAGCGGGCAAAACTGGTGGCATAGCGACAATTACGGACTGCAGCCCGATATCCTGACCTGCGGCAAACCGATGGGCGCCGGGCATCCACTGTCGCTGATGTCGACCACCCGTGACATCATCGAAAACTACTCGCGCAAGTACCATTATTTCAACACCTTTGGCGGCAATCCGGTATCGGCCGCGGTCGGCAAGGCGGTGATCGAGGTCATCGAAAGCGAGGGTCTGCTGCAGAATGCGCACGACAGCGGGACTTACCTGGAGGCGGGGCTGCGCGAACTGGCAACGCGCCATGAAACGATCGGCGACGTCCAGGGCTTCGGCCTGTTCTGGGGCCTCGACATGGTTCTGGATCGCGAATCCAGGGAAGGGTTTAACGCGCAACAGATGCGACACCTGGGCAGCCTGATTGCCGAACAGGGCGTGATAACCGGCACGTCGGGACGCTACGGGCAGATCCTGAAGCTGCGCCCACCGCTGCCCTTCTCCAGATCCGACGCCGACCGGGCGATTGCCGCCATCGACACTGCCCTGGCGCAGCTGCAAATATGACAGCTACCCAAAGCGGCCTCTCATGTGGATTCAGCCAGGGCGGTATCGACCGCATGATGCGGGACTACGTGGACGCAGGAAAATCGGCTGGCATGCTGACCCTGGTAAGCCGCCACGGGCAGATAGCGCACCTGTCCTGCTACGGCCAGGCCGATATCGAAAGCCAGACCCCGATCCGCGAAGATACGATCTTCCGCATTTACTCGATGACCAAGCCGATTACCAGCGTGGCGCTGATGACCCTGATGGAACGGGGACATTTTCAGCTGGACGATACCGCCAAACGCTGGATACCGGCGCTGGCGGAGCTCGAGGTTTACCAGCAGGGTAAGATCGAATCGGATATCACGATTCGCCAATTGCTGACCCACACCGCCGGATTCAGCTACGGCTTCGAACCGGACAAGTACCCGGTCGACCAGCTGTACGCCAAAATCTGGCGCGAACGCATCCACGACCAGAGCATGGAACAGTTGCTGCAAACCCTGCTCGAGTTCCCACTGGTGGCGCAGCCCGGAACGCTTTGGCACTACAGCATCGCAACCGACATTTGCGGTTACCTGGTCGAACTGATCAGCGGCATGCCGTTCGCCGATTACTTGCAACAGTTTATTTTCGATCCGCTCGGCATGGTCGATACCGCTTTCGAAGTCAGCGCGGATAAAATCGACCGCTTCGCCACGCTCTACGGCTGCCGCGAGGACGATCCGCTGGCGCAGCTCGAGCGCAACGACAGCTCACCATTCATTTCGGCAATTTCGGGAATCCCGGTGCGGCTGCATTCGGGCGGTGGCGGACTGACCTCGACCGCGGGCGATTACTGGCGTTTTGCGCAGATGATGCTGAATCGCGGCGAACTCGATGGGCGCCGCATCATACAACCCGAAACCGTGGCGTTGATGACGCGTAATCATTTACCCGAAAACTTGCTGCCGCTCGATTTCAACGGAGTCGCCAGGGGAGATTTCAGCGGTTACGGCTTCGGTCTCGGCTACTGCATCAACATGGATCCGGCCAATACCGCGGCGGCGGGCTCGCGCGGCGACTTCGGCTGGGGCGGCATGGCCGACACCTATTGCTGGATCGATCCCGCACAACGGCTGGTGGCAATCCTGATGCAGCAATACCTGCCGTCGCTGCACCACCCCGGCAGGCGGGATTTTCGCAACGCGGTTTACCAGGCCCTGGATTGAGCGTTCAGTCGAGCAATCTAGCGCGTCCCGGGAATCCGAAAAACGCAAAAATGCTTAAGATCTGCGCTAAACCCGAGCGGCATCAATCACATTATATTGATCGGCTGCTAGATTTAAGATATGCGCTCATATTCCTGGCGTATGTTTTCATTCTTACTTGATTATCAGAAATGTCGACAAACAAACCTCGCGAAATGCTAAAACACGGATACAGGCTGGCCCTGGCCAGCGTCGTCTTCCTGATTCTCGTCGTGTTGTTTTTTACAAACAACGAAACACCGCCTGAAACCAGTAGTATCGAGTCAACCAAGACATTACGGATCGGCGTATTACCCGACCAGGACCCTGAAACGCTCAAAAAGCGCTTCGAACCGGTACTGGACTACCTGTCCGAGAAGTTGCAACTAAGCTGTGAATTGATCGTACCCAAATCCTACCCGGATTTACTGCGGCTTTTTCATGACCAAAAGGTCGATCTCGCTTACTTTGGCGGTTACAGCTACGTCAAGGCAAGACAACGGGATGGCGCGATTCCGTTGGTGATGCGCCGCATCGATACCCGATTCACCAGCCTGTTTATCGTGAAAGCCGACAATCCGGCACAAACCCTGGAAAGCCTCGAAAACAGGAGTATCGCCTTCGGTTCGAGTCTGTCGACTTCCGGCCACCTGATGCCCAGGCACTTTTTGCAACAAAAAAGTATTACCCCGGAATCGTTCTTCAGCTCGGTCCTGTACTCGGGAGCTCACGACAAGACCGCCTACTGGGTACGAGACGGCAAGGTCGATGTCGGTGCGGCCAATGCTACAACGGTTCGCTCGATGCTGGAAAAAGGCCTGATCAAGCCGAATGAAATCAGGATTCTCTGGGAAACGCCGCCGTATGCCGACTATGTCTGGGCGATTCGTCCGCAGTTTGCCGAGGGTTTCAATACGAGCATTCGTGATGCCTTTCTGCAGCTTTCACCCAGCAATGCCGACCACAGCAGGATTTTAGAAAACCTGAACGCGATAGGTTACATACCCGCCAATCCCGACGAATTTCTGTCGCTGGCAAATATTGCGCAGGAAACCGACGCGATGCTTACAGCTGACAAACTGAACTAGGATTACAGCGTGCAGATTTTTTCGAGATCCACCAGACAGCAAATGCTGTTCCTGGGAATCATGCTCCTGGTGCTGGCCATCGGTATCAGCCTGGTTTTGTGGCAGGAGAATAAACAGCGCGCGATCTCCATGAATGCCGCCGACCACAAACAGATTATTGTTTACAGCGTAAAAATGAAGGAAGAGTTGGCTAATATGCAACTTCATTTGATGCAGGTTTCATCGACGATGACAGATTCACGGCAAGGCACCAGGGATTTGTACGGCGGCGAATATAACCCGACTGTTACCGGCTACTCACTCCAGTTCCTGCTCGATTCAATCCAGGCATTGCAGGTAAAAACCGGCTCGCTCAATTCGGTTACCGACAAGCTGGGATCGCAGTTGAATATTCTGTTTTCTTCTGGTTTCGAAACAGATCCCGCTGATAAAAGCGCCGCAAACCGCATGCGAATACAATTGCAAAGCCTGCTATTGAGCGCGGAGCAACTGGAGCGGCTGCATGATCTCGAGTACCAGAAACTGACGCAAAACCTGGACTCGACTATCCGTCGCGATAACAGAAACCTGGTGGTTTTTCTGCTGCTGCTGGCGCTGCTGGGTTATTTCTTGATTCAGTGGGCACAGGGGCTGATCAATCTCTCTCTAAAGCGACAGCACTTGTCCGAGCGGGAATTGCTGCGCAGCCAGCGGCAACTGAATAACTTGCTCAAGGCACTCCCTGATTCGGTAATGCGCCTAAGCGCTGATGGCAGAGTCCTCGAATCCTGGGGCCGGCAAACGATTATGACCTCGACAGGTAACGACATCGTCGGCAAATCGCTGATCGAGATGCCGATTCCGGAGGCCGTGAAGCAGGGATTATCGAATGCCATTGCAACCGAGCTGGAAACTGCCCGGATTTCTGTTTATGGATTCGATCTACCCAACAGGGACGAATCTTACGAAGCCCGCATCATCAAGTACGGCGATGACGAAGTGATTTGCATCGTACGCGATGTTACCGTAGAAGAAGTCGTTCGCAGGCAACAGGAAGTCTTGACCGAAGAACTCGAAGCCA
This sequence comes from uncultured Gammaproteobacteria bacterium, assembly GCA_947260025.1. GTDB lineage: Bacteria > Pseudomonadota > Gammaproteobacteria. The sequence continues at coordinate 827 of CAMYON010000019.1, read as the reverse complement.
AGAATGCCGAACTGGAGCGCTTCGTGTATACCGTCTCGCACGATCTCAAGTCACCGCTGGTGACGATTACCGGCTATATCGGCATGCTCCAGCAGGCGATAGAATCAAATGACAGCGATAGAATAAAAAACGACCTGAACCAGATTGCAAAGGCAGCCGAAAACATGGGAGAGCTGCTCGAAGGATTACTTGAACTCAGCCGGATCGGCCGTATCGTCAATCCACCGGAGGCCGGATCACTAAGCTACCTGGTGCGTAACGCCGTCGATAGTGTTCGCGAGAAAATAGTTTCCTGCGGCATCGAGCTCGAAACAGACGAAAGCATGCCACAGTACTGGGGAGACCGGCTGCGCCTGCTCGAGGTGCTTCAAAACCTGCTGGAAAACGCGATCAAGTTTATGGGCGATCAACCTTCACCGCGCATCAGGATAAGCGCGGTCGAGAACGGCGATGAAATCGTCTGCCGGGTCGAGGACAACGGTATCGGCATAGACCCGATGTATCACGAGCGTATCTTTAACCTGTTCGAGCGTCTAAACACCGAAATAGACGGTACCGGAATCGGATTATCGCTGGTGCAGCGCATTATTGAAGCCCATGGTGGAACCGTTCGCGTGGAATCGGACGGCGAACGACAGGGCTGTACGATTGAATTCACGCTGCCGAAAAAACCCGAGTAACGATACCACCGCGAGCCTGCCAGCCTGTCGGTGACGCACGCCAGGAGCAGTACGAAAATCAGGTCGCGTTGCGCAGATACTGGTCGTCGAGCGCGCGCATGATGTCGTGGCGGCTGATCTGCCCGACCAGTCGACCCTCTCGCAGTA
>CAMYON010000018.1 GCA_947260025.1 uncultured Gammaproteobacteria bacterium | reverse complement strand
TTCTACTGGCAGTGGCCAACCCTCGATTGTGTCACTATCGGGCTGCTGGTTATTTTGATCAGGCCGGTATTGTCGCTGTTCGAAGTCGAATTCATCAATACCGGTGAAATGAAAGAAAACCTGTTCGCGTTGTTTATTCTGTTATATTGCGTTTCGATTCATACCCGGCTGAAACCGAATCAGTCGGCGGGCGATGAAGCCGCGCGGGCCTAGCGCGCAGTTAACTAGCGGGGAGACTCCGAAATGAGGAAGTATCTGGCACTTGTTATCTGGACAGGGCTAATTTACGCGAACGCATCGTTGGCGAGCAATATCAACTATAGCTATTTCGAATTGGGCTATGTAGAGGCGGACTGGGATTACCCGGATATCGACGATGATGGAGACGGTTACGAGCTGAACGCTTCGCTCGATGTTGGCGACACCCTGGCGCTGGTTGCCGCTTACCAGGACCTCGAGTTCGACGATGATGCCGATGGCAACCAGACAAGCCTGGGATTTCTTTACCATAAGCCATACTCCACTACCGGCGATATCGTACTCGGGCTTGCCTATCTCGAAACCGAGGTGGACCCGGCTGCTGGTAACTCTACCGACGACACCGGTAACTGGTTCAGCCTGGAAATCCGCAACATGACCAGTCCGCAAACCGAGATTTCCATTGGATTAAACCGGGTCGATATATTCGGCGATGCCGAATCCGGTTATAACTTCGGCGTCGTCAGCGGTTCGCGTGACGGATTCCAGTTTGTACTGAGGTATATCGATCGGGATGATATCGGTTCACTTTTGGTGGGACTGCGATCCAGTTTCTAGTTATCACGGTCCGGCGCGGCCGTCACTTTCCCTGCCATACCGGTTCGCGCTTCTCGGCAAAGGCGCGCGGACCTTCCATGAAATCTTCAGACATCAGCATTTTCTGGTAAATCGGCAATGCCTGGTTACCGGGTTTGGTGGCCGCAAAGGCCTGTTCCAGGGGCAGGTTATAAATAGCCGGAGTAACTTCTTTCAGTGCCTGCAGCGCCAGCGGAGCCCCGCGTGCAATCTCCCGTGCCAGGCCGCGCACATTTTCCATCAGCTCCGGCAGCGGGCAGACCCGGTTGACCAGGCCCCAGTGCAGGGCCTCCTGCGCGCTCATGCGGCGCCCGGTATAGAGTAAATCCATCGCCACGTTGTAGGGTACACGTCGCGGCAGAATCTGTACCGCGCCCACGTCAGGCAGGAATCCACGCTGCATTTCGGGCAGGAAGAACTCGGTGTGATCGGCGGCGACGATCAGGTCGGTGGCCAGCGCGATCTCGAAACCGCCGCCGACAGCCATACCGTTGATCGCGCTTATCACCGGTTTCTTCAGGCCCCAGAATTCAGAGATGCCGGCAAATCCTCCCGGGCATTCGAAAGCGCTGTTGACGGCTTCCTCGTTGCTGTCCAGGGCGGCGATCTCTTTCAGGTCCCAGCCGGCGCTGAAGATCCGGTCGCCGCTACCGGTGATGATGCCGACACGCAATCCGTCGTCGTTTTGCAGTGTCGACAGGGCCGCGTAGATGGCGTTTGAAACAGCGGGATTAATCGCGTTTGCCGGTGGCCGGTCGATGGTGATTTCGAGAACTTTATCGTGGATTTCTACTGTTACGCCTGCGTTCATCTCTGCCCCTGAAAATTTATTGGAGTCTCTTCCTTTTGGAAGATTCCTTGTGCCAGTTTCGCCAATATATGTCAAAATCGCGCCGCGTTCATCGACTCATTTATCGCCATGGCACACTGGTTACAACGCTTATTGTCCCCGCGCTCGATTGCCATCGTCGGTGCTTCCGAGCGCAACGGTAGCCTCGCGGCGATCACGCACCGCCAATTGATCGACAGCGGTTACCCCGGCGTGATTTATTCCGTCAATCCGCGTTACGACTCGTTGCATGGTGTAACCTGCTATGCCGCTCTCGATTATCTGCCGCAGGTGCCCGACCTGGTGGTATACGCAATCAGCGGATTGGCGCTGGAGCAAAGCTTCGAGCAGGCGATGGCGCTGGGGGTAGGCGGGGTTGTTATCTATGCCGCCAACTACATCGAGAACGACCACGAGCCGCGGCTCACCGAGCGTCTCAGGCAAAAAGCCCGCGAAGCCGGCATACCGGTCTGCGGTGGCAACTCGATGGGCTTTTACAACTACGACGACCAGGTTCTGGTCAGTTTCGATTGCCCGCCGGCGAACCGCCCTCCGGGGCATATCGGGCTGATCCTGCATTCCGGCTCTGGCATGACTTACCTGGCCAATAACGATGCGCGCTTCTGTTTCAACTATGTCATTGCCAGCGCCCAGGAAACCAATGCCACCGTGGGCGATTACATGGACTACCTGCTGCAGCAGGAATCGACGCGCGTTATCGCCGTATTCATGGAAACGGTGCGCGATGTGCCGACGTTTGTCGCGGCATTGGAACAGGCGCGGGCGCGCTCGATTCCGGTGGTGATTACCCGTCTCGGGCGCACCGAAAAATCGGCGCAACTGGCGCTGAGTCATTCTGGCGCGATCGTTGGCGATCACGATGCGTTCATCGCGTTGTGTCGGCGTTACGATGCGATACTGTGTCGCGATGTCGACGAAATGATTGTTACCGCGATGCTGTTTGCCGCGGGTTTACGCGTCGCTGGTGGCGGACTCGCCAGCATGCTCGACTCGGGTGGCATGCGCGAACAGATGATCGACCTGGCGCAGGATTACGGCCTCGATTTCGCCCGGATATCGGATGCAACCACTGGCGTGCTGCGAGCCCATCTTGAATCCGGCCTGGAGGCGATCAACCCGATGGATGGCATGGGTGCGCTCGGCAGAAACACGGGGCAGACCTACCTCGAATGCGGCAAGGCGCTGCTCGATGACGCGGATACCGGGCTGTTGAGCTTCGAGTTCGAGTTTCGCGACGGTTTTTCGCACTACCCGGAACTATTCGACGTGGCGCGACAGCTCGCCGATTACAGCGAAAAACCCGTGATCCTGGTCAATAGCTGCACCTATACCTCGCTAAACCAGACGGCTGCCGAAATGACCTGGCAGGGCATCCCGGTCATCAACGGCATCGACGTGGGCTTGCGCGCGCTGCGTAACCTGGTGAACTATCGCCCTCGACAGGTCGCGCATGCGCCCGAGGCAGAACCAGGCTTCGACGCCACAGCGGTAGCGGCCTGGGCGCGACGAATCGGGTCTGCGGGAACGCTCGACGAGGTTACCTCGCTCGAGCTGATGGCCGATTTCGGACTGCCGGTTGTTAACTACAGCGTTGTCGAAAATCACCAGCAGTTGCGGTCCGCGGCCACATCCTGTGGTTGGCCCGTGGTGCTCAAAACCGCGCAACCGGGGATCGCGCATAAATCCGATCAAGATGGGGTCAGGTTGGGCCTCGAGAATGAGATCGAGCTCGAGTCGGCTTACCGGGAGATGGAATCGCGCCTCGGGCCGCGCGCCCTGGTCATGCCGATGGTCGAGCCTGGGGTCGAGGTTTCACTGGGGATGAAAAACGACGCGCAGTATGGGCCGATGGTAATTGTTGCCTGTGGTGGCGTATTGATCGAATTGCTGGCCGAACGAGCCTTTCGGCTGGCGCCGGTCGATGCGCGGCAGGCTGAAGCCATGCTCGATGAACTCAGGCTGGCCAGGTTGCTGGCCGGGGTAAGGGGTCAGGCCGCGGTGAATCGCGACGCCCTGGTCGAACTGATAACCAGGTTTTCGGCGCTGGCGGTTGCTTTTGCCGATTCGATCGGCGAGATTGATTTGAATCCGGTCATCGTCAACCAGGCGGAGGTTACCATTGTCGACGCGCTGGTGGTGTCGAGGCACGGTATCCCCGAGTAACATTAAACTGGTAAAGCGATCGCTTTATCCTTAGCATCGTCGCATGAAACCCGGTTACGAAACCCTGGCGGAAGATGGATTGTCGCTGGAAGATCCGAGGAAGCGCGCTCGCGTGATGCAGCTACTGTGTTGCGGCGCGCTGGGGATGTCGTCATTGAACCCTGCCTATGCACGCCTGTTCGTCGGCGCGGCGAGAAGGCTCGAGGCCGGCAGGTCGATTTACAAACTCGAGGACGAAGTCCTGGTCAACGGTCGACGCGCCAATATGAATACCCGCATTCGTGGCGGCGATACGGTGCGTACGGGTGACAGCGGGCACGTCATTTTTGCGGTTGGGGGCGATTCGTTTATCCTGCGCGGCGGCAGTGAGCTCGAAATTGGCGGCGCGGATTTTTTCATCGATAGCCTGAGGATACTGGCCGGGAGATTGTTATCGGTATTCGCCAAACGCGATTCGGGCCAGCGCCTCAGCATGAGCGCTTCCACCGCGACCATCGGCATTCGGGGCTCCGGCGTTTACCTCGAAGTCGAACCCGAACTCACTTATTTATGCACCTGTTACGGCCAGGTGGCCGTGAGCGCCAACGACGATCCCGATGATAGCGAGCTAATCGTCAGCAAGAGTCATGACGAGCCGCGATACATTACCAGCCAGTCGCAAAAGGGGACTCGAATCCGGCCCGCGCCGGTGATTAATCACAGCAACGACGAGCTCGAACTGCTCGAGGCTATCGTTGGTCGCACGACGCCGCCGGGTTTTGGCAGGCAGTCTTACGACAAGTAGTTATTCTCCCCGGTGACGTAGTATGGTCGAACATTGCCCGGCGAGGTTGACCAGGGCTGCTGTGCCGGTCAATACCAGGCGTCTGCCACCGAGTCTTTTTTCCTGGCGATGAAATCCAGCAGTGCTTCGTCGATTGACGGATCAATCGGCGGTGCCTGATATTCGCGCAGTAGCTGCTTCCAGCGATCGTATGCTCGTTGCTGCATGTCCTTGCAACCGGCTTCGCTCCACTGTTCGAACGGGCTGGCGTCGCACAGATCCGCACGATAGTTGGCGTTTCTATAATGTTGCATCGTATGGCTGACACCCAAAAAGTTGGTGCCGACGCCGGCCTCGCGGTAAGCGTCGCCGGCAAGCTGGTCGGTATCGATCTCGATTCCCTGGATGACTCGTGCGAGTGATCCGCACTGCTCGGCGTCCATGACGAATTTCTCGTAACCGATAGTCAGGCCGCTTTCGAGCCAACCGGCCGCCTGGAAAATGAAATTCGCGCCCGCCATGATTGCCGGGTTCATCGCGTTGGTCGATTCCTGCATCGCCTGCGCATCCGCCAGCTTGGACGCGGTCAGGTGCCCGCCGCAGCGAAACGGCAGGCCCAGGCGCCGGCTGAGCTGGGATATGGCCAGGGTCGCCAGCGTCGACTCCGGGGTGCCGAAGGTAGGCGCGCCGGATTTCAGGTCCATCGTCGTCAGAAAACTGCCGTAGACCACCGGGGCGCCGCGGCGCACCAGTTGCGTCAGCGCGATCCCGACCATGACTTCGGCATGCGCCTGCGCGATCAGGGCGGGCTGCGTCACCGGACTCATCGCACCGGCCATGATAAAGGGTGAGATCACGTTGCCCTGGTTGGCCGCGGCATAGACTCGCAGCGCCGCGGTCATGGTGTTGTCGTATACCAGCGGCGAGTTGACGTTGATGTTGCCCTGGATGACGAGATTTTCCTGCATGAAGGCCTCGCCGAAGACGATGCGCGCCATCGCCAGCGAATCCTCGGCGCGTTCGGGTGCGGTTACCGATCCCATGAAGGGCTGATCGGAGAAGCGCAGGTGTGCGTACACCATATCGAGATGACGCTTGTTGACCGCAATGTCGACCGGCTCGCAAATAGTACCGCTCTGGTGGTGCAGCCACGGGCTCAGGTAGGTCAGTTTGACGAAGTTCTGAAAATCCTCGAGCGTAGCGTAGCGTCGGCCACGTTCGAGGTCGGTGACGAAAGGCGATCCGTAAGCCGAGCCGAATACCAGGTGGTTGCCGCCGAATTCGATATTCTTTTGCGGGTTGCGCGCATGCATGGTGTAGGTTGCGGGCGCAGTCGCACATAGCGCGCGCGCGTGGCCGCGGTCGAAGCGCAGCAACTCGCCATCGACGCTGGCGCCGGCTTCGCGGAACAGTTCCAGCGCAACCGGGTCGTCCCGAATTTCGATGCCGACCTCCGACAGCAGCCATTCCGCGTGATTCTCGAGCCGCGTCAGCGCTTCCTCGTCGAGCAGCTCGTAGGCCGGGATTCGGCGGGTCAGGTATGCCGGCGCCGCTGCTGCGGGCGATATCGATTCGCGGGTTCTGCGCCTGCGCCTTGCTGTGGTCGTCGCCGCCATCGCCTGTTTCAGGCGTGGGTGCGGGCTTTGCCCGGATCGAAGAACGGGATTCGCTCGACAACCGCGGTTCCGGAAAATTCCTCGCTCTTCACCTGCAGCCGGGTTCCGGGAGCGGTCGCGTCGGGGCGTAGGTGAACCAGCGCCAGAGATTTGTTCATGCGATGCGACCAGCACGGGCTGTTGATCACGCCGACCTCTTCACCGTCGAAATGCAGCGTTTCTCCGCCCGCGAGCGCGTCGTCGTGTTCGACGGCGATGCCGGCCGCGAGGAATCGTTCCTTGCTCTCGGATTCGAGTACCGCCTGCTTGCCGCGAAAGTTACCCTTGTTGCGGTTTACGGTAAAACCGAGCCCAACTTCCCAAGGCGTGTGTTCGGCGGTCATGTCATAGCCGAAGAACAAAAGCGCCGCCTCGATGCGAACCTTGTCGAGCGAGGCGAAAGAGCAGGGCATGACACCGAGATCGGCGCCATGCCCCAGGATCTGATCCCAGATGTCGCCGACGACGGCGGCGCCGGCAAAGATTTCGTAGCCACGCTCGCCGGAATACCCGGTGCGTGAGATGCGGCAGTGGTGTCCGAACAGTTCGGTTGGCTGGTGGTGAAAATACGGCATCGCGCCGAGGTCGATCGACGTATGCGCATCCAGCAGTTGCAACGCCTTCGGGCCCTGTAGCGAAACATTGTGCAAATCGTCATCGAGTTCGATATCGACATCGAGGCCCGCGGCCGATTCCTGTAAGCGCTCCATGCTCTCGCCCGAGCCATGACAATGCATCCATTCTTTATCGCCGTTGTTGGCGATGATCGCATCGTCGCACACGGCGCCCTGTTCGGTCAGGATCGAGCCATAGGCGGATTGCCCCGGGTTGATCGACGTCATGTCGCGCGTGATGACGTGATCGACGACGCGAGCCGCATCCGGACCGCGCACGAAGACCTTTTTAAGCGGTGACATGTCGAACGTGCCGGCCGCTTCGCGGATCGCGTCGTGTTCGTCGTTGGGATTGCTGTTGTAGCTCCACGCGGTCCCCATGTCGTTCCAGTCTTCCAGTCCCGATCCCAGCGCGGTATGCCTCGATGCCAGCGCCGACTTGCGTGAAAGTTCGCTCATTGATTGCTCCCCCGGATGCCTGATCCTGTTTGAATGTACAATTTATTTGGTCGTGGATTCATAAATGAATCCCGATAATCGGCAAATATTATTTACAATTAGTAGACTTATCCAATCTAAAGATTTGATCTTTTTGTTAAAATAATTTAAACAGAAGAAATGCGCTTCCGGGGCTATGACAATTTACGCAGTTTTGCCATCGTGGCGCGGCATTTGCACATGGGGCATGCCGCGCGCGAGCTCAACCTGAGCAAGGGCGCCGTCAGCTACCAGATCCAGCAGCTCGAATCCGAACTCGGATTCGAAGTGTTTTCCCGAGCCCAGCGAAACCTGAGGCTGACTGACAGGGGAGCACAGCTGCTGGAGGTTTCGAAACCGCTGTTCGATAGTGTCGAACGCGAAATTTCGCGCCTGGGGCAGGGTGAGCGGGACCGTATTACGATTGGCATGGCGACCTATTTTGCGTCGCGCTGGCTGTCCCCGCGGTTGATGCATTTCATTACCGATCATCCCGAAATCGGGCTGCGGATACAGCCGTTGACCGATTTGATGGATTTGCGCTCGCACGAACTCGACCTCGCGGTGCGCTGGGGCAAAGGCGACTGGCAAGAACCGGAGTTCGAGATCGAAATAATTTTTCCATGTCCCGCGATGCTCACGGCGAGCCGGGAAATCGGTGTCCAGATCGAGCGCGAGGGTATCGAGGCCGTCGTCGCGCGGCACCCGTTACTGCACGATCGTGATGGCAGCAAGGCATGGCTGGACTGGTTTACCGCCGCCGGTATCGAATGGAGTGGCAGCTCGGACGACCTGGTGATTCCCGATCCCAACGTACGCGTGCAGGCGGTCATAGATGGGCAGGGTTTCGCGCTAAACGATTTCCTGGTGGATGCTGAAGTCAGCGCAGACCGCCTTTACCAGTACCGGCCGGTCAGCCTGGACGACTACGGGTATTTCCTGGTTTACCCCACACAGTCGGCGCCCGGCTCGGCAATCAGGATATTCCGCGACTGGATCATGCAGGAGGCCGAATCCGCGCAATCTTCCAGTTCTGGAGCCTGATCTACGCGCCAGCCGCTGCGCCCGGTGGAACCGTGACAGCCTGCTATACTCCCTGACACTATTGGTAGAAAAAAAAGGGGTCAGATATGGCTGATATCTACGCTACACCCGAAGCCGATCTTGCGCAGCGTGTCGAATCGGATCGTGCCGGCGGCAACATCGATGACGCGATTGCCGGTAACTTCGAGGTCAACATGCTCGAATCGCTGGGCGAGGCCTGGCGCGGGCTCAAGGGTTTTAAACTGAAATGCCATATTGCGCTGGGGTTGTACATCGCCGTGTTCATCGGCCTGGGTATTGCCTTCGGCGTGTTCGCGGGCATCGTCTCCAATACTGGTGCCGACCCGAGTGTGGTGGGTATTCTGAGCCTTGTCTTCCAGATCGTCATCACCGTGATCGCTTTGCCGATGAGCATAGCGGTGATGGTTATGGCAATGCGCCATGCGAACAGCAAGTCGGTTTCGGCCGGCGAGATTTTCAGGCACTTTGGTGTTATGGGTACGCTGTTTCTGGCCTACGTCATCATGACGATCATGATCATGCTCGGATTCGTGTTGCTGGTGTTGCCGGGTATCTACCTGATGTTTGCCTATATTTACTCGATGCCCCTGATTGTCGAAAAGAAACTGGGTGCCTGGCGAGCTCTCGAAACCTCGCGCAAGGCAACCACCAAGGTATGGTTTCGCCTGGTTGGCCTGATGCTGCTGATAGGTTTGATCAACATGCTTGGCTTTGTCACGCTAATTGGCTGGATCTGGACTATCCCGTGGACGATACTTACGTTTTCGATAATCTACCAAAAGATCTTCGGGGTTGAAGCTCATACCCTCGCAGATTAAGGACGGGTTTATTGCTGGATACACGTTATCGGGTTGAGATACCCGGTGGCATCAACCTCGATGCCCAGGTCGTCGGACCGATCCCGCGGTTTTTTGCCTTCGCCATCGATCTTTGTATTCGTGGCGTTATCATTTTCGTATTGTCGCTGATGTCGATCCCGTTCGGCACCTTCGGGGTCGGCGGGGGATTCTTCCTGATACTCCTGTTTGCCATCGAGTGGCTTTACCCGGTGTTGTTCGAAGTGTTCTGGCGGGGTCAGACCCCGGGCAAGAAAGCACTCGGTATCTCGGTGATCAATGACGACCTGACCCCGGTCAGCCTCGGTACCTCGCTGGTGCGCAACCTGTTACGCACGGTCGACTTCCTGCCGCTGTTTTACCTGGCGGGGCTGGTAACGATGTTATCCAACCGCCATTTTCAGCGGCTCGGCGACCTGGCCGCCGGCACCCTGGTCATCAGCGTGCGCGAGTCGGCCCGCGCCGCCCCGGTGCCGGACATCGAACCGCTGGCGCCGTCGACCCCGCTGTTGCGCACGGAGCAGACTTCGATCATCGACTTCCTGCAGCGAAGTCCCCAGCTTTCGGGGCCACGCCAGCAAGAACTGGCCGATATCCTCGAGGGAGTGACCCACCAGAAGGGCGATGACGGGGTACGGCAATTACATCGCATCGGCGCCTGGTTTCTGGGGCTGCGGTGAAACAGCACAGTTTCGAAGAACTGCATCAGTCGACCTGGCGGCAGATCGAGGATTCGCTGGAAAAACCCGCCCAGGGCGACAACAGTCGAATCCTGGCGCAGAATTACCTGCTGCTGTGCCAGCATCTCGCGATTGCCAAGGAGCGGCTGTACGATGCGGCACTGGTGGAGCGGCTGAACAACCTGGTGCTGGCGCTCTACCGCGAACTCTATCGCTATCGCGCGGAAACCCGGCTCAACTTTTACGCCTTCTTCAAGCGCGATTTTCCGCTCGCGATTTATCGTCATCGGTATTTCGTGCTGCTGTCTTTCCTGGTATTCGTGCTGCCGGGATTGATTGCCGGCGCCTGGACCTTTTTCGATGAAGCCGCGGTTTACAGTATTCTCGACGCGCCCCAGGTGCGACAGGTAGAGCGCATGTACGATCCCGAAGCGCGCAAGCTGGGGCGGGAACGCGAAGCGGATACCGATATCTACATGTTCGGGTTTTACATCAAGAACAACATCAGCGTGGCGTTTCGCTGCTTTGCCGGGGGCATGGTGCTCGGCATCGGTACTCTGCTGGTGCTGTTTTTCAACGGCATGTTTATCGGCAGTATCGCCGGGCACCTGACGCGGCTCGACTATGTCGATACCTTTTATCCCTTCGTGGTCGGGCACGGCTCGTTTGAATTGACCGCGATCGTATTTAGCGGCGCCGCCGGCCTCAGGCTCGGATACGCGCTGATCAACCCGGGCCAGTTTACCCGGCTCGACTCGCTCCGGCAGGCCGGCCGCGACGTCGTGCCGTTGCTCTACGGTATCTTCCTGATGCTCGTCATTGCCGCCTTTCTGGAAGCCTTCTGGTCGTCGAGCACCCTGTTGTCGATCGAAGTCAAATACGCGGTCGGTGCCCTGTTGTGGGTGCTGGTACTGCTTTACTCGTTTTCGGGTCGCCGCTATGGATCTCGATAAGCTGCAGGTCAATGCCTGTACCCGCAGCGGCTGGCAGGCGGTGGACCTCGGCTTTCAAATGGCGCGCGCCTGGTTTCGGCCGCTATACCTCGCGGGCGTCATGGCAATGCTGCCGTTGACGGCGGTATTGTTGCTGTTGTTCTGGAAATCTCCGTTCTGGGCACTGGCAATCGCCTGGTGGCTGAAACCTTTCTGGGAGCGCCTGCCGTTGTTTATCGCCAGCCGCAAGCTGTTCGACGAGGATGCGGGCGTATGGCAAAGCTTCAGGTCTTTTCCGGTGAAGGACATTCTGCCCTGGTTGTTGTGGCGCCGTTTTTCGATGCAGCGTGCCTTCGATAATCCGGTGACCGTGCTGGAAGAACTCAGGGGCGGCCAGCGTCGCCAGCGGCTGCGCGTGCTGCACGGGAAGTACAGCGACGTCGCGCTCGGCAACCAGTTCGTGTGCTTCTGCTTCGAGCTGCTGGTTTGCTTCGGTATCGCCCTGACGCTCGATTTTTTCACCCCGGAATCCCTGGACCTGAAGGTTTACGACAGGTATGGCGATCTGACCCTGGTTGGCGAATGGATGTTCACCCTGTCGGCACTGCTGGCGATGACGCTGGTGATGCCGTTTCACAGCATGGCCGGCTTCGCGCTTTACCTGAATCGCAGAATCGAACTCGAAGCCTGGGATATCGAGATCAGTTTCCGTAACCTGGTCCAGCGTAAGCGTTCCGATGTAACTCGATCGACAGGCCTGCTGGCATCGGTGTTGCTGGCGGGACTGGTCGGCCTTGCTGCTTCGGGCGGCGCCGAGGCCGCGCTCGAGCATGATCGCAGCAGCGCCTCGGACCTTATTGCCGAGGTCTTGCAGGGCGAGGATTACGGCCAGGAGAAGGTGGTACGAAAATGGCGCTTCAAGGACTGGAGCGAAGAAGTGGAAGAAGAGTCCTTCCCCGAATGGTTGATCGAGTTTCTCGAGTGGTGGGAACAAAACATCCAGTGGTCCACCGACTTCAGTGGCGCCGCTTTCTGGCTCAAGCTGCTGCTGGTGCTGCTGTTCCTGGGTTGCGCTGGCTACCTGCTGTGGCGCTACCGCGGACCGTTGGCGCGGCTGGGCGGCAAATCTCCGGAAGCAGCGGTACCCGAGGTCCTGTTCGGTCTCGATGTTACGCCGCAGAGCCTGCCGCCCGACGTGCCGGCGCAGGTGATGCGCCTGTGGGGCGAGGACGCGTATCGCGAAGCCCTGGGCCTGCTTTACCGCGCCTCGCTGTCGCGCCTGATCGACAAGTACGAGTTGGCGTTTCGCGCCAGCCATACCGAAGCGGAATGCGCGTCGCTGGTGAAAGCGCGTGGCATCGAATCGCTGAGCGACTATTTCTGGCAATTGACTCGGGTCTGGCGTGAGCTCGCCTACGGTCACCGGATACCGGCGAAGGAACGGGTGCAGCAACTATGCCATGGCTGGAGCAGGGAGTTGTCTGATGAGCCGCATTAGCGTTTCTGTCAAGCTGCCCCTGACGCTGGTGTTGCTCGGCCTCATCGGCTGGTTGCTCTATGCCAATATCGAGTTTTTCGAGGAAACCGAAACGTCGAGCTGGAGTGTCGAGGCCTTGCGTAATCCCTACCTCGCGGCCCAGCAGTTCATGACGCGCAGCGGTGTCGAGGTTACCGATGTCGATAGCCTGGCGCGACTCGACGAGCTGAATGCGGTTGGCACGCTGTTCTTCAGCGACGCCAACCAGGTGCAGTCGCCGCGGCAGCTGGAGCAGGTGATGGACTGGCTGGACGTGGGCGGCAATGTCATCTACGCCGCAAACTCGACCACCTTCGAAGACGATCTGCTGCTGGCTGAATTCGAGGTAGAAGTCGACTGGGCCGACTATGAAAACGAAGAGGGCGGTGACGACAGGCCGCTCAGCGAAACCATGCGCGAATACAACCGCCAGCTGCGGCAGGGTAAATCGAGAGAGGAAATCGCGAGTTCCCTGGCTGACGAAGAAGGTTCGCTGACCCGGATCAGGTTTGGCGACGATATCGGTGAGATCGAAGTTGCCTTCGATAACGACCGAATCCTGCTGCACCCGTACATTGCGGATTCGGAGTACAACGCTGGCGAGCACAGCCCTTTTAGCTGGTCTGCATCGGATTATGGCGTACACATGATGCAGTTCGAAGTCGGCAGCGGCTTGCTGACGATCATCTCCGACCCGCAGGTCTGGACCTCTTACCAGATAGACCTCCACGACCACGCCTACCTGCTGTGGTTACTGAGTTCCCAGGACGGAAATTTCGCGATTCTGAGATCGGTTGTGGGCGATTCGATCTGGGTGCTGCTGCGGCGTAACGCCGGCGAGCTGTTGCTGGCGACAGGGCTGTTGGTAATGCTCTGGATCTGGCGTAGGGGTTATCGTTTTGGTCGCATGGTGCCGCGTGACCTGTCGCACACGCGCGCGCTGGGAGAGTTTTTTTCTTCGGTTTCGCACTACCTGTGGCATCACCGGCACGCGGCGTACCTGATCGCTCCGCTGCGTCAACAGGTGCAGCGCCGCGCCAGCCTGATGCTGGCCGGGTTCTCTGAGGCCGATCAGCAACAGCAGTATCAGCTGCTGGCGGATCGCTGTGAGCTGAATGCCGCGGCGATAGCGCGCGCCTTTGACGACTCTGATTTTAACGAGGCTTCTTTCGTGCAAACGGTAAGATTATTGAAACGTATCGAGCAATCACTATGAATGATTCAACCAGTACAACTTCCGCGGCGCTCGACAGTTTGCGTCGGCATATCAACAGCCGCCTGATCGGGCAGTCGCAAGTGGTCGACCAGGTATTGATCGCAATGCTTGCCGGTGGCCATGTATTGATCGAGGGCGTACCTGGCCTCGGCAAGACTTTGCTGGTGCAGGCGCTGGCAGCCGGTATCGGCGGCAAATTCAAGCGTATTCAGTTTACCCCCGACCTGATGCCGGGCGACGTTACCGGGCACGTCATGTTCGATATGTCGCAAGGCAAATTCGTGCTCAAGCACGGGCCGGTATTTACCAACCTGCTGCTGGCCGACGAAATCAACCGCGCACCGGCCAAGACCCAGGCGGCGCTACTCGAAGTCATGCAGGAGCAGCAGGTCACGCTGGACGGAAAATCGATGGAGGTCGGCAAACCGTTCATGGTGCTGGCCACGCAAAACCCGATCGAGCAGGAAGGCACCTATGCCTTGCCGGAGGCCGAACTCGATCGGTTTATTATCAAGATCAATATCGACTACCCGCAGGCGCAGGACGAAGTTCTGATCGCCACCCGCTATGCGCTGCAATCCTTTGGCGGTGACCAGGGGGATACCCGGCAACTGCTCGACGTCGAGAGTGCCCAGCAGCAGTGCGCCGCGATCGAAGTCGACGACAAGGTGGCCGCGTACGCGGTTGACCTGGTGCGCGCTACCCGTGGCAGCACGCTGTTACGCCACGGCGCGGGACCGCGCGCCAGCATTGCGCTGTTACGCTGTGCCAAGGCGCTGGCCCTGATCAACGGAGCCGGCTTTATTACGCCGGACGACGTCAAGGCGATGGTGTTGCCGGTGCTGCGCCATCGCGTGATACTTGCACCCGAGGTGGAAATCGACGGGCTCGGGGTCGATCAGGTACTCGCTAACCTGCTGGAAAAGGTCGACGCCCCGCGCTCATGAAACCCTCCCGGTTATCATTGCAGGTGCTCCTGGTCTGGCTGCTGTTAGGCCTGCTGGCCGCGCTCGCGACGATACTGGAATGGCCGCGAGCATTTGAAATCAAGGTGGTTTTCTGGAGCTGGCTGGCGTTGAGCGCGATGCTGGCTCTGCTCGACGCATTCTCGCTGCGGCGGCCGCGCCTGGTCGCGACGCGCTCACTGGAGCCGCATCTCGCGCTCGGCGTGCGGCAGCAGGTCGAGATTCGTCTGGAAAATCACGAGCCACGCAAGCTGGAGTTATGGCTGACCGATTTTCCGCCGGCACAGCTGCAGCTGGAGGGCTTGCCGGTCAGGCTCGAGCTGGAACCCGAAGCCCATGCCAGGGTGCGCTACTCGATTACGCCGCTGCGACGCGGCCTGGCCGAATTCGACCAGGTATGTTGCCGCGTGCTGTCTGGCTGGCGCCTTTGGGAAAAGAACTATTACTACGGCGAAGCCCAGCAATCGAAGATTTACCCGAATTACAAGCCGCTGTTTCGTTCGTCTTTCGTTGGTAGCGACCAGCTTTACACCGATCTGGGGCTGCAGTTGCGTCAACGTCGCGGCGAGGGCACCGATTTTCACCAGTTACGCGATTTTCGTGTCGGCGATTCGCTGCGCCAGGTCGACTGGCGCGCGACCGCCAGGTTCCAGAAGCCGATATCGCGCGAGTACCAGGAAGAGCGCGACCAGCAGGTGGTATTCCTGCTGGATTGCGGTAGACGAATGCGCGCCCGTGACGGAGAGATCAGTCATTTCGACCATGCGCTCAATGCCTTGCTGATCTCGGCCTTCGTTGCGCTGCGCCAGGGAGACAGCGTCGGGTTACTGAGTTTTGCCGGCCAGTCGCGCTGGGTTGCACCGATCAAGGGAAGATTCCAGATCAGCCATCTGCTGGACCGGATTTACGACCTCGACAGTTCGCCCGCCACCAGCGACTATCTCGACGTCGCGCAGCAGCTGATGACGCGCCAGCCACGGCGCTCGCTGGTCATCCTGATTTCGTCGCTGGAACCGCAGGACCGTGACGACCTGGCGAGTGCCGCCGGGCTGCTGTCGCGGCATCACCTGGTAATGGTGGCGTCGATGCGCCAGCAGGTATTGACCGACACCCTGTCGGGGGAAGTGGCTACGATCGACGATGCGCTGCGCTACTGCGGGGTCAGCCACCATCTGCAGGAGCAGGCGGCGATGTACGCGCAGCTGCGCAGCAACAATATCATCGTCGCCGATACGCCGCCGGCATACATGCATTCGACGCTGATCAACGAGTACATGGCGCTCAAGCGCAGCGGGATTTTCTAGGTGGGTTGATGCAAATCAAAGGCGATTTTCGACCAGAGATATAGAATTCCCCGACATCAAGTGAGACACTTTTCCCGAATAACCCGAAAATGGAAGAATTACCATGTTTGATTCCCTGAAACACTGGTTCGACTCGCTGAAAGAGGAGAGCAAGCTTTTTGAACATCGCGAGGACGAGATCCTGCACAGCGCGCTGGCCTCGGTGCTTTATCACGTGATCAACGCCGACCAGCATGTCGACAGCAAGGAAAAGCACGAGTTCGAGCGGATTCTGAAACAGGAGTTCGATCTCGATGACGACCAGGTCGAGCATCTCTACCTCGCCGCGAAAGGATCGACAGAGGATGTGCATGGCGATTTGCATACCATCAATTTCTATCTGAAACGCAATCCGGCGGTGCGCATGACCTTCATGCGCAAATTACTGCAACTGGTCGACGTGCACGGCACGCACGGCGAAGAACTGGAGCTTT
The DNA here is from genome assembly GCA_947260025.1 of uncultured Gammaproteobacteria bacterium. Classification (GTDB taxonomy): domain Bacteria; phylum Pseudomonadota; class Gammaproteobacteria. Next base: position 18,380 of record CAMYON010000018.1, on the reverse strand, counting down.
TCTTCGAAACGCTGCACGAGGTGTTCCCCGAAGTCAGGGAAATCAGGGGCGACGCGGACCTTTAGGGCGGGAACCTGGCCGCTCAGGTCACCTCATTATGTACCAGGATAGGGATCTGCGATCAGGAATCGGGTTTGACGTCGGAATAGTAAGTCCGCCCGCTGTCATCTGTCCATTTATACAGTTTCTTGACGTTTTCAGCCGGCTGCAGAGCATTACCCGACTGGCCGCGGGTGGTACCTTGCTCGACACTCGCGGGATCGGCTTCGTCGGAGAAAATAATATTCGCCATTTCGATCAGTTTTTCATTCCCCAGTAAGTCCAGCGGATTGCCAGAGCGAATGCTTTGCTGAAACTCGGCGTCGGCGAGAATCGCCTGCACCCGTGGATCGTTTTTTGCGCGTTGCGCGCGGATCCAGATATCGGTCAACTGGGTTGCTAGCACGACATCCATGGGCTGGTTATCGGCGGCGGCTTCATCCATCAGTCCGGTCGCGCTCGCCAGCGCCTGCATGTCGGCGTTATCGATCAGTTTCTGGAACGCAGGCAGCTTGCGCACTGCCTCGGGATCGCCGCTATCCAGCGCCACCCGGCTGCGCGGATCGTTCAGCAGCGCTGACATATCCTCGCTTTGCGCCAGTCGCTGGGCTCGCTGGACGATCTCTGCCGGCGACTCGGCCAGGGCCGCGCTTATTTTCGTCACCTCGGGGCTGGCCGATCCCAGGGACATGGCCGAAGACACCGCCTTACCGGCAGCCCGGTTGGCCAGCGTCTCGATCTTGCTCGGTTCTTTGGACGCGCTGGAGTCCGGATTCTCGAGCGGGCGGGCGTCACGTACGAAGGCAACCGCCCAGACCACTACCATAGCGAGTAGCAACCCGGTTCCGAGGCCAACTACCGCGCCACCGATGGACGAAGCGGTCGAAACCTTACCATCTCCCGCCAGCAGTTTTTCGAGCAGCCAGAACAGCAGGCCGACCAGGATGCTGGCGCCGAAGAACAGCAGCATCGACGCCGCGATCAGGGCAAGTATGCCCTGCAGTTGAAACTCGGATTCGATGATGCCGGAAACCTGCCCGGTATAAAGAATGGCGCAAACGTAGCCCGCCACCACGCTCAGGATTCTGCCAATCGATTTGAGCAGGCCTTTCCTGAATCCGCGGTAAGCGAAGAACAGGATGACGACCAGGAAGATGAGCAGCGACCAGTCCATTAGCGCTGCGTCCGGTGGGTTCGTTTTTCGCCGACGTCAGTCACGGTTTTTCGGTCCGGGATGCACGCGCCAGCCGCGCCGCTTTCAGAAAATAGCCTCTAAGCGCCGATTGCCGCTTCGATTCCGGGCTGTCGAACAGCGCGTAGCCTTTTTTGATCGGGCGTTTGGCGAAGTACTTGAGCGGTTTGGCCTGACCGCCCGCGATCAACTCGTCGGCTTCGTCGGCCGGCAGTTTGAACGCCAGCCCCACCGGTGACCAGGAGGCACAGATGGTGCCGTTGGCATAGACGGCCGCGCCGTTGAAGTAGTGCTTTACGGTCAGTTCCACGCCTGTCTCGTCGCCGATATCCAGCGTCGATAACAGCTTGGTCAGTTTCTCGTAATACAGCCGGGACATGACTTCCCAGCGGCTGTCGGTTTCGTCTGCCTGCAGTGCGTGTTCCTGGAGTGTATTCGCCAAACAACTATCCTCGCATCGATCCGGATTGTAGTGCCCCCTGGATTACTCTATAGCGGATTGTAGTCCGAATACGATGCCTTTAAGGCTCGAAATCAGCGTCGGAAGCCGTCTTCGAGCACTAATTACTGTGGTTTTGCCCGCTCGGGGGCGCATATTTACCGGTCTGCGCCTACTCGTGTGCAATAGGCTTATCGGTAAACAGGAAATCCTTCAGTTCGTGATCGAAGGCCGGATCTCTGCGACGAATCCATTCGAGCACCATCGCCGCATGTTCCTTCTCTTCGTCGCGGTTGTGGGCAAGTATTGCCTTTAGTTCGTCGTCTTTACACGCATCGACGCGCTGGTTATACCAGTCGACCGCTTCGAGCTCTTCCATTAACGACGTAATTGCTCGATGCATGTCCCTGGTCTCGTCCGTGAGCTCGTTAACGGGTTCGTGATAACCTTCGTTTGACATTATTCTATCCTCGCTGCGTATAGGTGAGTCGATTGGCCCGGCTGCATGTAACGGGCGGGCGTTATTTTAAGCCTTGTGTATTCTACCCTTAGTTAAACCCTTAACAAGTATTGCCGGGGAAGGGACTGGACTTTAAATCATCGATGCAAACGCCGATAGCGGCTCGACATGCCGTAGCCTTTGCCTGACCTTGCCGTGCGATACGACTGCATGCGCCTGTCAGGCATCGATAGTTGGGCTTTATTGCTGCGGGGAATTGCCCGGTGTGAACCACCGGGCAAAGTTGCGATCAGGTTACCAGGAGACGCGTTTGCTCTAGCTGCCCGCTATCAGTGGCGTGATGATCAGCTCCCCCGTGTGTCTCACGAGGGAACCGATCATGCCTTTCTGAGCGATGCAAATACGGCTTGCCAGCAAACGACGCCAGCGCCAGTGTTAGGCGCTTTCGTAAAGCCTGGTCAAAACAAACTCTCTGTGGCCCAGGGCCTCGGCCGATGTCAGGCGGCCATTGGCGGTACTGAACATGGATTCAAGCAACTTGTCGCCAGCGTCGCTCGGACTCATTTCCCTGCGTAGCAGACCCGAGACATCGACGTCGACGTGTTCACCCATGGTGCGAACGGTCCGCGGGTTAGCGCAAATTTTTATCACCGGAAGAATCGGGTTGCCGATGATATTTCCCTGCCCGGTGGGGAAGAAATGTACGACGTAACCAGCCGCGGCGGACAGGGTCACCATCTCGGCGGCGGCAGATGAAGAGTCCATAAACCACAGGCCTGGCCCGGTCGGGGCCTCGGCTTTGTCGAGCACGCCGTCGACCAGGCATTCCTTGCCGATCTTCTGGATATTACCGAGCGCTTTCTCCTCGATGGTGGTCAGACCGCCCTCGATGTTCCCCTTGGTGGGCTGAGAATCGGACAGATCCGAGGTCTTGAAACGTTCGATCAGATCCTGGTAACGATTAAACATGAACATGAAGCGCTCACGCACTTCGTCGTTACGGCAACGCTCGGCAACCAGGTGTTCGCCACCGGTGATCTCGGAAGTTTCGCCAAACAGCAGGGTTGCGCCATGCGGGTAAAGCTTATCGAAAGCGTTACCTACCGTCGGGTTCGATCCGCAACCGGAAGTGGTGTCGGATTCGCCGCACTTGGTCGAGACCCAGAGTTCGCTCAACGGCGCTGCTTCGCGCGTCAGTTCGGATGCCCACTGGACGTATTCCTTGGCAACCTTGGAAGCCTCCATGATGGTTTCATGATCGCCATGCTGCTCGATGCCAAATCCGGTTACCGGCTTGCCGGTAGCCGCGATGCCGTCGACAATTTTCTGGGTCCAGCCATTTTCGATACCGATTACCACCACCGCGGCGACGTTGGGATTGGCGCCGGTGCCGATCAGGGTGCGGAAATGCAGCTCGAGGTCTTCCCCGAACTGAAGCCTGCCGTAGGGATGGGGTATCGCCATGGCGTCTGGAATGTTGTTGGCAACCGCTTCACAGGCGGCATTCGACAGGTCATCGACCGGCAGGATGATGACGTGGTTGCGAACGCCGACCCGGCCATTTTCGCGCCGGTATCCTGAAAACGTTGCTGTACTTAGATCTTGAGACATGATTGTGTTCTCCGAGAGAGTAGGTGTTTGAATTGCGGTTATCGATTACCAGCGCTTGGTCTTGATGTTGTGAACATGTGCATGCTCGCCAACACCGATATCGGAGACAACTTTGCCGATATCCGTACCGTACTTGATCACGGTATCGCCTTGTTGCATCGGCTTGATCGCCAGCTTGTGCCCGATCGGTATATTGCTGGCCGCCTTGAACTTGATATCCACGTTCTGATCCATTACCCAGCCGGTGATTTCTTCCCCGGCCTTTACGCCTTCGACGACAACAACGCCGACGCTGTCACCTTCGTCATGTACTACGAAATCTATCATTTGTTTATCTCGACTTGTTGATGTTTGATGGAAATTTTCCGAGCTCGAATCCTATATGGGTTTTCCCTTATTGTCAATTAGTCTTATATAAGACTATAATGATTTATCATACGGTTATGGACTGGGTGTGCGACTTACCGTTGACTCGGGGAGTCCATGATTCATCTATTCACGCTTCAGGAAACCAGGGGTTACAGGTTTGATGCTCTCAACCGACAAGGGCTCGATATCGCTCTACATGCAGATCAAGGATCTCCTGGTTACGAAAATCGGTAACGGGGACTGGTTGCCGGGCAGTATTATTCCCAGCGAAGTCAACCTGGCGCAGGAACTCGGTGTTAGCCAGGGTACGGTGCGCAAGGCGATTACCGAGCTGGTAGAAAACAACGTATTGACCCGAAAACAGGGCCGCGGGACCTTTGTTTCGACCCATGACTCGCAGCGATCTCTGTTTTATTTCTTTCATATAATCGATAACCAGGGCCACAAAGTGTTGCCGGAGAGCAGGGTTCTGCGCTGCCGGCACAAGCAGGCAACGCGCAAGGAAGCCGCAAAACTGAACCTGGCAGTCGGTACCAGGGTGATCAGAATCGAGCGCGTAAGAAATTTTTCCGCGAAACCGACCATGATCGAAACCATCACCTTACCGGCCGATTCTTTCGCCGACCTGGGAAGTAATGGCGATCTCAAACTGCCCAATACGCTCTACGAACTCTACGAGAAGCAGTATGGAATAACCATTCACAGCGCCGAGGAGCAGTTACGCGCCGTGGCCGCTTCGAAGCATGATGCCGCGATGCTGAACCTGAATGTCGGAACGCCGCTGCTCGAAATCGAGCGAGTTGCGTTAACCCTCGATAAAAAGCCGGTGGAACTGCGCATCAGTCGCTGCAGTACCAGCAATCACCATTATCAGAATATAATTTTCTGACGGCACAGGCCTGCTCGGCGAGAGCGTAGAGGTCTGCGAGCACGTCGCTTACCACGTAAGTTAACACCAGCGCCGAATCTTCGGCAGGTCTGATGCGGAAACCGCGAACCGATCGCGGCCTTGCATCGGGTGCATTTGTCAGGAATATGCGCTCGCCAGGATAGACTTGTTCGCCGATTTATATAAATATCCCGGTTTGTTCCAGACTTTGGTCTTTATGGGCAACAAGATATTCAGCACCTCGGATGCTCGTAAATACGCGCGCCGTCGTCTGCCGCGGATAATCTTCGATTTCATCGACGGCAGCGCCGGTGAAGAGCGGGCCTGTGCGATTAATATCGAGCAAATAGAAGCCTTGCGCATGTTGCCCCGGGTGCTGGTCAACGTGGAAAACAGAAGCCACAGAAAAACCCTGTTCGATCAATCCTGGGATCTGCCGTTTGGCATAGCGCCGATGGGAATGTGCAACCTGACCTGGCCGGACGCCGACACCATGCTCGCGAGGGCCGCCAGGCAGTATGGCATTCCGCTGGTGTTGTCGACCATGGCATCGAGCAGCATCGAGACCACCGCCGAACGTGCCGGGGAACATGCCTGGTTCCAGCTCTATGTCGGACAGTCCGAGGAAGTCGCTTTTCACCTGGTCGAACGCGCCGAGACCGTCGGTTATACACACCTGTTCCTGACCGTCGATGTTCCCGGAATCGGGGCTCGACCGCGCGAACAGCGTAACGGCTTTCAGTCGCCGTTCCGAATTCGACCAGACCAGTTTTTCGACTTCGCGCTCCATCCGCGGTGGTCGCTTACGACGCTCAAGACCGGAGTGCCCAGGTTCGCCAACGTCAACCAGCCCGGCGGCGTACAGTTCAGGCGTAACGAAACTCGCGGCAGGATGGACTGGGATTTTCTGGCCCGCCTGCGGGATCAGTGGCCGGGCCAGTTGATAGTCAAGGGTGTTCTCGACAGCGAGGCCGCGGTGCGTATCCGCGACGCCGGGGTGGATGCGGTGTGCGTCTCTAATCACGGCGGACGGCAATTTGACAGTGCACCGAGCGCGATTCGGATGTTGCCGCAAATCAGGGCAGCGGTCGGTGCCGACTATCCGTTGCTGTTCGACAGCGGCATACGCAGTGGTGAAGGCGTCATCAAGGCGCTCGCGCTGGGCGCCGATTTCGTTTTGATAGGTCGGCCTTTTCTCTACGCCATGGGCGCCGACGGTTACGCGGGCCTGCAGGCAATGATCGAGTTATTGAGAAACCAGATCGACATTGGCCTGGCGCAGCTCGGTTGCCCGGATATCAATGATCTCGATGACAGCTATATCGTCGATAATCCGATGCAGGAGATGCAATGAAAATGCGTGGCGGCCAACTGCTGGCGCAAGCGCTGCAGGAAAAAGGCGTGACCCAGGTTTTTACGCTGAGCGGCGGATTCTGTAACCCGGCGCTCGAGGGATTCATGCAATGCGGTATCCCGGTTATCAATGCGCCGCACGAGCAGGTCGCCGGGCACCTGGCCGACGGCCACACGCGAATCACGCGTAATCCGGCGGTCTGCCTGGTCGGCCCCGAGGGATTTGCCGGCGCGGTGCCGGCGATGATGGAAGCCTGGGGCGAGCGTTCACCGGTAATTTTCGTGACTGGATCGAGCACCCTGAAGCGCCAGGGCAGCGGGGGCTTCAAGGAGATCGACGACGTTTCGATCGCCGCGCCCCTGACCAAGTACAGCGTCTCGATCACCGATGGCGAGCGTGTTTCCGAGTTTGTCGATCGCGCCTGGAAGATTGCCCTCAGCGGTTATCCCGGTGCGGTTCACCTCAGTGTGCCGGTCGATATCATGTTCAGCTCCTACGAGGCAGACGCGATGCGTGACGAACGCCCTTTCGACCGGGGTGCACAGCCGCCGCCGCGGGCCTGGCCCTGCCCGGACGACCTCGCGCAGGTGCTCGCGGCGATCGGACAGGCGCAAAGGCCGATTATCATTGGCGGTCACGGGGTCTGGTGGGCCGGGGCCGAACGCAGGCTCGAAGCCTGCGCTCGAGCACTCAATATCCCGGTGTTCAACGTGCCATACCACCAGAAGCTGTTATCCGAGGCCAGCGACGTCTACATGGGGCTTGCCGACGTGCACCAGTACCACCCGTCGAGACAGGCGATCGAGCAATCCGACGTGGTCATCATGGTCGGGGCGCGGCTCGATAACCAGATGAACTTCGGCAACCCGCCGCTGTTTCCTGCCAGCACGCGACTCGTCTGTGTCAACGGCTCGCACGAAGAGCTCGAGATGAACCGCGCTGCCGACCAGTTGCTACTGAGCGATCCGGGCGCATTTTTCGAGGCGATGGGATCACTCGATCCGCTGGCCGTCGACTGGATTGAAACCAACCGCGCCTGGCGCGCGCAATGGGTCGAAGACATGATCGCCGATATTCCCGAGCTCGACGGCGACCGCATCCATCCGCTGCAGCTCGCGCTCGAGGTGCAGGCCGCAATGAGCGACGCTGACTGGCTGGTGATCGATGGCGGTAATACGCATTTCTGGTCCGAGATCGCGGTGAATATCGCCGGCTGGCGCGGGCTCGAGCTCGGTAATATTTTGCACCCCGGAACCTTTAGCATGCTTGGTGTCGGCGTGCCGTTTGCGAGTGTGGCGAAGCTGAATAACCCCCAAAGTAACGTAGTCGTCATCAGCGGCGACGGGGCCTTTCTGTCGGGCGGATCGAGCATCGAGGCCGCATTCCAGGAAAAGCTGCCGATCGTGGTGGTGGTCGATAACAACGGCGGGCTCGACTGTATTTCGCAGCAACAGGAGCGTCTGTTTTCGAACCAGCAGCATTTTGCCACCGATTTTCGCGACATTCCTTTCCACTCGATGTTCGAAGGGCTTGGCGGTTACGGCGAACTGGTGGAGAAACGCGCCGATATTGTACCGGCAGTCAAACGCGCGATTGCGAGCGGCAAGACCGCCTGCGTCAACGTCAAGACCGTCGGGCATATCAGCCCGATTGTGTTGGCTACCACCAGCAAACGCGACAAGGCCTCGATCGAATAATTATGGCTACGGTATCGTCTCATATTCTGGATTCGGTTAGCGGCAAATCGGCCGTCGGAATTCGCGCCCAGCTATTCCAGCTCGACGGGGCCGATAGACGCTTGCTGTTCGACGTCGCCGCCGACGGTGAGGGCCGTATCGCCGAAAACGTCGAAATCGACGAGGCTAATCGCGGCGCCGAGTTCGAGCTGGTGTTTCACGGCGCCGATTATTTTGCCGCACAGTCGCTGGCGCAGGATTCGATGGTGCGTTGCGTCGTAATTCGCTTCAGCATGAATGACGAGCGCAAGCGTTACCACTTGCCGGTGATGCTGTCGCCGCATTCCTACGCAACCTGGTGGTCGAGTTAAGCCCGGGTGGCCGAGATGAAGCTTCAGGTCTCGCGTCGCCAGCGCGCCACGCCCTACACCTCCCGGGTCGAAGCCCTCGGCGTATCCGGTTTCTCGGTCGTTAACCATACGATCCTGCCGAAAGGATTCGGTCGACCGGTTAGCGAAGACTACTGGCATCTGAAGAGCCATGTGCAGCTGTGGGACGTCGGCTGTCAGCGCCAGGTCGAACTGCATGGCCCCGACGCCGCGCGCCTGGCGCAGTTGATGACGCCGCGCGACCTGCGCCGGGCGCAGAGCGGGCAATGTCTCTACGCGCCGATCATCGATGATGAGGCTGGCATGCTGAACGATCCGATCATCCTGAAACTCGCCGATGATCACTTCTGGCTGTCGATTTCCGATTCCGACCTGTTGCTGTGGGCGAAAGGACTGGCTTTGGGTATCGGGCTGGACGTCGACGTCGACGAGCCCGATGTCTGGCCGCTCGCGGTGCAGGGGCCCCGCTCGGACGACCTGGTCGCGCGCGTGTTTGGCGAACAGGTGCGGGAAATCCGCTTTTTCCGCTTCGAACGCTGCGAATTCGACGGGCATCCATTGGTAGTGGCGCGCTCAGGCTTCAGCAGGCAGGGCGGCTTCGAGATCTATGTCGACGACTTTGCGCTCGGTGCCGCCGTCTGGGACGCGCTGTGGCAGGCGGGCGAGGACCTGGAGGTCGCTGCCGGATCTCCCAACCTGATCGAGCGCATCGAGGGGGGACTATTGTCTTATGGCAACGAAATGACACGGCAGAACAATCCTTTCGAATGCGGCTTCGCAAAGTACTGCCAGCTCGATAGCGGCCTGGACAGCATCGGCATGAAGGCCCTGACGGCGATCGCCAAACAGGGTCATGCACGCGAGATTCGGGGTTTGATCTTCGACGGCGATCCCTGTCCGGCCTGCCAGCAACCCTGGCCGTTGACGATCGAAGGCCGGCAGGTTGGTTATGTCACGTCGGCGATCTGGTCGCCGCGCTTTGAACGAAATGTCGCGCTTGCTATGCTTGACCGCGGATTCTGGCAGGCCGGCACCGCGGTTGATGTCGCCTGCGGCGATGGCAGTACGCGCGCTGGCATCGTAACGGAGTTGCCGATGGAGGATGGATGAGCGAAATCAAATCGATGAAGCTGTACGCCCACGTGGGGCGTATCTTTCGCGAACTGGGTGAACTGGGTAAGTCGGTCGACGACCCGCTCAGCGTCGACGAACTGAGCGCCTTCGATCAGCTGCATTATCACGGCACCGCCGCGCTGGACGTGGCGATGGCAATGATAGGGGTTGACGGCGGTCAACGCTGGCTTGAAATCGGTTCCGGGCTGGGCGGGCCTGCGCGCTACCTCGCGGCCTACAGCGACGCCCATGTTACCGCGCTCGAGTTGCAGCAGGATCAGCATGAGGTAGCGCAAAGCCTCACCGCGAGGTGCGGTCTCGACGATCGGGTCGAGCATGTCTGCGGCGATTTTCTCGAGTTCGAACGGGAACCCGGTAGTTTCGATGCGATCCTGAGCTGGCTGGCGCTCTACCACATACCCGATCGTCCACGCCTGCTTGAAAAATGCCACCGCCTGCTGGCGCCGTCGGGCCGTTTCTACACCGAGGACCTGACCGCGCGCGGCGATATCGACGAGGCGCAGCGCGCCCTGCTGCAGCGGGATCTTTACGCGATCACGCTGCGGCATATCAACGAGTATCGGCAGGACCTGGAAGACGCGGGTTTCGAGGTCGAAATCTGTCAAGCCATGAGCGCGGACTGGGCCGAGTTCGTGCGCGTTCGACTCGCTGCCTATCGCGCCGATCGCGCGCGTCACCTGCGGGTACACGGCGCTGACGCGGTCAACGCGATGACCGATTTCTACAGCGCGGTCAATCGGCATTTCCAGTCGGGTAAACTGGGAGGATTGCGCCTGTGCGCGCGTAAACCGGAGACTGCGGCATGAGCGACTGGAAAAATGCCTATCGATCGTTTTATTACGAAACTGCGGAAACACCCGAAGATATTCGGCTCGACGCCGGCAAAACCGCGCTGCTGGTGATCGATATTCAGAATACCTACATGGAAGTCGACGCCGACCCGGTCGAGGCCGGGCGCTGGGCGCCGTTTCGCCAACGCCTGAACGACATCGTAATTCCCAACACGGCGCGCCTGATCGCGGACTGCCGCGCGCGCGGCGTCGAGGTCATGTTTGCGCGTATCGCCTGTTTGAAGCCGGACGGGCGCGACCGCTCGCTGAGCCAGAAGAAACCCGGGTTCAATTACCTGCTGCTGCCGAAAGACCGGGAAGACAGCCAGCTGGTGCCCGAGTTGACTCCCGAGGCGGACGATATCGTCGTGATCAAAACCACCGATAGCGCGCTGACCGGCACCAACCTCCGGTTAGTGCTGCGCAACATGGAAATCAGCGACGTCATCGTCGCCGGAATTTTCACCGACCAGTGCGTCAGCTCGACCGTGCGCAGCCTCGCCGATGAAAGCTTCGGCGTGGTCGTGGTCGAGGATTGTTGCGCCGCGGCGACCGAGGAACTGCACCTGAACGAACTGAAAACGATCAACATGATTTACTGCCACGTGGTTCAGTCCGAGGACGTCCTCGAGTTTCTGGAATAGGGCGGCGCTGCGATGCCACCGCAGTCATCAGGGGATAACGGCCGCAACCCGGCGGTATTCACCCATTACTACGAGTCGCCAGCCGTCGATCCCGCGGCCGACGAAATCTGGTGTTACTGCGATCGACCCTGTTACTCGCCCGGTGAAACGGTCTGTTTCCACGTCTCCACCAGCGCCACGACTTATAGCCTTGAAATCGCGCGTGATGAGCTCGAGCTCGAAGTGGTTTTTACGCGCAACGGTCTGTCCGGGGAGCGTTATGCAACGCCCGACGACGCATCGGTTATCGGCTGCGGCTGGCCGGCGGGATTCGAATTCAAGATCCCCGCTGACTGGCCTTCGGGAGCTTACCGCGTAACCTGTCGAATCGATTCCGCCGACGGTGTTGTGGAACAGCACTCACTGTTTCTGTTGCGTTCGAATAAAGCTGGCCGCCGCGAGCGGCTGTTGCTGGTCAGCGCGACTGGCACCTGGTGCGCTTACAATAACTGGGGGGGCTCCAACCATTACGAGGGCATCAGCGGGCCGGAAGCGAATCTGTACTCGCCGGTTCTGTCGCTCGAACGGCCGTTGGCGCGCGGGTTCGTGGTGCTGCCGCCAGAAGCGCCGCGCGCCGCGCTGGCCGCGCCGCCCGGGTTCGGCGAACCGGTTTCCTACCCGCACATGGACTGGGCCTACGCTAGCGGGCATTCGAAAAAATACGCGTCGGCGGGCTGGGCTTCGTACGAGCGGCATTTCCTGCGCTGGGCGTTGCGGGCCGGTTTCGACATCGATGTCGTGTCGCAGTACGATCTTCAACTGCGTCCCGAGGTTATCGAGGATTACCCCTGCCTGGCGTTCGTTGGCCACGACGAGTACTGGTCCTGGGAAATGCGCGATAGCGTGGACAGTTATGTCGAACATGGTGGCCGGGTCGCGCGCTTTGCCGGCAATTTCATGTGGCAGACGCGATTCGAGGACGACGGCCGCCGCCAGGTTTGCTATAAATACCGGGCGCTGGATGAAGATCCGCAACGCGATAGCAACCGGATTACCACCAGCTGGGAAGCGGCCGAGGTCGGCCGGCCAGGTGCGCTCACGTTCGGGCTCAATGCTATCCGCGGCGTATATGCCGGCTGGGGTGGCTGCGTCGCTTTCGGTAGCGGCGGGTTTCCGATATACCGTCCAGGGCATTGGGCCTTCGACGGCACCGGCCTGGGTTACGGCGATGTGCTTGGGGCACAAAGCCGCGTTTTCGCTTATGAAGTCGATGGCCTCGATTACGTCGTCCGCCAGGGCTTGCCGTACCCCTCCGGCGTGGAGCAGGTGCCGGCGGACCTGGAGATACTCGGCCTCGGACTCGCCTCCAACAACGAGGTCGCCCGTGGGGTCGACGCGCAGGACCTGTTCCTCGGTTTCGAGGATTGCGCCTTCCGCGCGCAGTTACTGCACGGCGAAATCAACGCCGAAACCATGGACCTGGCGAGCCGCGGCTCGGGTATGATCGTGAATTTCACCAGGGGCAGGGGGGAAGTATTCCATGCCGGCAGCGTCGAGTGGGTTGCCGGCTTGTTGCGCCGCGACCCGCAGGTTGAGCGGGTAACGGCAAACGTGCTTTCTCGCTTTCTGCAATAAAAACAGGGGTAAAGTTATGACGATAAGCGTAGGTCCGATATCCGCCGGCGATCGTGATCAGTGGGAGCTGCTGTATTACGGTTACGCCGAGTTTTACCGGGTGCCGATGAATCAGGAAATTCTCGATACGGTCTGGGGCTGGATTCACGATGCCGCCAATCCGTTTTTCGGATTGATCGCCAAGGATGAAAACGGCCGGGCGCTCGGGCTGATGCACTGTCGGCAAATGCCTTCACCGCTGCGCGGCGCGGTGGTCGGTTTTCTGGATGACTTGTTCGTCAGCCCCGATGCGCGCGGACAGGGCGTGGTGGAAGAGTTATACCAGGCCCTGAACGCCCTGGGCAAAGCGCAGGGCTGGCCTTTCATCCGCTGGATTACCGCCGAGAACAATTATCGCGGCCGCGCGGTCTACGACAAGCTGTCCGAGAAAACCCACTGGGTCACTTACCAGATGAGCATTTCATAGATTTGCCCTGATTAAAACAGGGTGACCGCGGTCTATGGCGTATAGCTGCAAAAGATTTTCTTGACGTATTCGTCATTCTGCCACTGGTAACCCATGCCGATCGGCACCATGAAAGTATCGCCGGCCTTGAAGTCGAACACCACGCCGTCGGCGTTGGTAATCGAGCCGCTGCCCTCGAGAATATGCATCAGCTCCGAGCGTTCGATGGTGGTCGCGACACGTTTCATCGGGCTGCAGTCCCAGACGCCGGCCTGAAACCTTCCGCTCGGATCCTTGTAAAGTGTCAACCAGCCCATTTCGGGTACTTTGCTCTCATACAGCTCAGGGTCTTGCCCGATAACGGCCGGCAGATCGGCGTCGGGATCGACTCGAATCGCCTGCAAGCTGGAATCGGCCTGCAGCGGAATCTCGGGATCGTCGTGGATTGCAAAGAACTTGAGCGCGTACTCGTCCTGCTTCCAGGTACAGGGCGTGCCCTTGGGGATAATGAAGCTGTCACCGGCACAGAAGCGATCGGAGTTGCCCGATTCGTGCTCTATGATGATCGAGCCCTCGAGCACGATCATGAATTCATCGACATCGTAGGGCCCAGGCACCAGCTCGTGCGGCGTGCAGTCCCAGACGCCGGAATAAAAAATGCTGCTGGCGGTGTCGAGGTAGGTATGGGCGGTTTGCACCGGTTCACCGGACTGCAGTGTTTCTGGCGGGAAGGCGCCCCAGTCCTGCATGCCATAATCAGGGTGGCCCTTGCGGTCGTACTTGATAACGGTTAGATCTGCCATTGTCCTGCTCTTCAGGGTTGATCGGCCGCAATATATCACAACCAGATTATTGTTAAATGCAGATTTGGATGGCGGTTGTCGGCTAGAATTCCGGGCATCGGATTAACAGCCGGAGTTGAACGGCAGCGAGGATGTATGAAGGTCATCAGTTACAACATTCAGTATGGTCGCGGCCAGGATGGCGTTATCGATCTCGTGCGCAGCTGTAATGCGATACGCGGCGCTGACATCATTTGCCTGCAGGAGGTCGATCAGCACTGGCAGCGCAGTGGCGACCGCGACCAGGCCGCGGAAATATCGGGCCTGCTGCCGAGCTATTACGCGGTTTATGGTTCGAGTTTCGATGTCGATGGAAGCGCGCCCGCCGCGCATGGCGCGATCACCAACCGGCGCCGTCGTCACGGCAACATGATTCTGTCGCGCTGGCCGATACTGAGCATGCGAACCCTGAATCTGCCGAAACAGGATTACGCCGAAAAATTCAACATGCATATGACCTGTATCGAGGCGGTAATCGATACCGGGGCGGCCGCGTTACGGATTTACAACTATCACGGGGGTTATCTCGAGGCGGCTGAGCGCCTCATGCAGGTTGGATATTTCGCGGAAGTATTTGCACGCTCGCCAGGCGAGGGCGGTGCCTGGTCGGGAGAATCGAATATCGGTGGCGACGACTGGAGCAATCGACGAGCGTCACCACCGTTACCGGCGAGTGCGATTTTCTGCGGGGATTTTAATGCGCATCCCGATAGCGAGGAATACCGACTGATGATCGAGTCCACGGGATTGCAGGATTGCTGGGCACTGGTCGATCCGGTTAACCGGATGACTTCGACCGGGTACCGGGAAGCTGCCGACGGTATCGAAGATTATGGCAAGATCGACCATATCATGGTGACACCCGATCTGAGCGACGCTGTCCAGCGGGTAGCAATCGACCACGCGGCGAATGGCTCGGATCACAAACCGATCGAGGCCGTACTGCGGCTAGCGTAACAGGGCTTTTTTCACCTGCGAGCTGGTGATGATGCGTCTATTTTTCATGTACTCCTCGTGGTTTTCCTCAACCCGCGACAGATCGTAGACGTAATTCACCATGGTGCCTAACGAGCGTTCCATGCCGCTTTCCGATGGGTTGCCCAGAATGTTGATGCGTTCCAGGATCGCACCGTTTTTCAGGTGAAACCGGGCCACCGGATCGAGCGGCCGGCCGCGCTCGTTTTTTTGTTCTAGAAAGTAACTGGCCGCCAGTTTTTCGAGCTCGTCGCGCTGGTTTTCGTCGGCGTCGGCATCAAAATCTTCGATTAGCGCCGCAATGCTTTCCTCGGTCTGCGCCTGGGCCTCGACCCAGCGGCGGAAGCCGGGAGCCGGAGAAATCGTGGAAAAAGTTTTCAGTTGCGGAAAACGCAACCTGAGGCTGGTTGCGACCTGTTTGATCAGGAAGTTACCGAAAGAGACTCCGGCGAGTCCGCGATGACAGGTCGATATCGAGTAAAAAATCGCGCAGGAAAGGTTTTCCGGCGCCTCGGTCTCGGTGCCGCGCTTGAGGATCTCGCCGATTCCCCGGGGTACCTTGTCGGTGAGCGCGACTTCGACGAATACCAGCGGTTCGTCCTCCATCGACGGATGAAAAAAGCCATAGCAATAGCGATCGGCGGGTTCCAGCCGGCGACGCAGCTCGGACCAGCTCTCGATTTCATGCACCGCCTCGTAGGCGATTATCTTTTCCAGGATATGCGCTGGCGTGGTCCAGTCGATGGGTTCCATCAGCAGGAATCCGCGATTAAACCAGGCGTTGAAGAGGTGATGGAAATCGGTGTCGATTTTTTTCAGCTCGGGCTTTTCGCGCATTGCCGCGAGCAGGTGTTCGCGCATCTTGACCAGGCGCCGGGTACCGCCAGGGGTGAGATTGATACGCCGCAGCAATTCCTGCCGACCCGATTCGGATGCTGCGGTTACGCGTAGCAGGTTTTCGGCATCGGGATCAAGCTCGTAATCGGCGATGGCGCTCTTGATGGCGTCGACATCGATGTCGTAGTCGGCGTGCAGCAGGCTGAAGAACTCGAGTCGCCCGTCTTCATCCAGTTTTTCGTAGGCGTTAAGTATTCTCTCCGCCAGCAGCAGGCTCGAATATTCGCCATCGGAAGCCATCATCATGGCGCACAGCGACGCGATCGTTTCGGTTTCGTCGTTCAGTAAATGTTTGCGAATGACCCCCGGCGCCCATTTTGAAAGGCGCAGCGAAGGCATTAAATCCTGGAAGAATTGCATGTCAGTGGTTCGGTATCCTGGATGGCGGCGAGTTTAACCAGTTAACCGCGTTGAGCATAGTGGAAACTGGTGCAGTGAGACCGCACCATACGCTGAAAGTTCCGCCGCCCGGCCTGGCTAAGGATACCCGGCTACTGGTAAATGATTTCCGCGGTAAAATTAATTGTCGTATCGTCGTAGTTCAGGTGTGACTTGAGCTCTTGCCACACGGATTCGGAATTGACGATCCTGACGTGATCGGTGTTCCTGGTAACCACCAGCTTGGTGAGCGGATACTTGGCGCAAAATCTGGTGGAATCGGTGACCGAACTCTCGGGATCCCCCTCGTCGTGCGCGATAACGGTAGAATCGCCGTACTTGTCGAGGTTGCGCGCCAGTTCCAGCTTCTGGTACTCGCTGCGGTAGTTTTTCGCGAAACGGTTGGCATATTGCTTCACCAGGTCGGAATGCAGCTTGAGGCTGACCAGTTTCCTCAGGAAGAAAAGCTTGTAGTTGAAAATCGGCGCTATCAGGAACAGGGGCGTATCGCGTACCAGGGCATTGCGTGCCGCGGCGATAGCGATGCAGCCGGTCGAATGTCCGACGATGGCATAAAGCCCGTCACTCGATTTCTTCACCAGCTCCAGAATCCGGTTGGTGGTTGCCACGGATTGATGCAGGGTGGCAGGTTTCATGTCGCTCTGACCATGACCCAGGTGGTCAAAAGCCAGCGAGCTGAATCCACACTGTGCCAGGCCTCGCATCAGCGGGAAAAACTGTTGTGCACTACCGCCCCAGCCGTGCACGAAGACAACGGTCGGACCCTTGCCGGTCTGGTAGGTCTTTACCTGGCCATCATTAGTCTTGACTTCGGTCTCGGTAAAGCCGCGTGGCAGCCTGAGTGGCTTGTTGTCCCTGGATTTTGGGACAAATAGCATCGAATCGATCTTGTTGTTGGTCCAGCCGGGCATCAGCCGGGTCATCAGGCTGGCCTTTTTCTTGGCAAATGTCGGAAAAAGGTTATTGAAGTTGATAGCGCTCGTTAGCGTTGAAGTTTTCTCCATTCTTCGGAAACCTTCTTTATTTTTGGCTCTAGATAGTACCTGAAATTTAAGCTCATTTGAGCGGTTACATTGGGTAAATATGTCACACTGAAACGGGTAAAAATGTGCCATCGACGCGGTCGTTTGCGGCCGAATTCTGCCAGCCCCTTGCTGGGCTGGCAGAGTACGGAAAATCTGTTCATTAAAATCAGTAGCTTGAGATGCTTTCTTAATGTTATTTCGGGAAAATCAGGATTTTTACGACCACAAATCCGACGGTTCCCGGTGCCCGGTGACAACACCCCGGGTATTGGTAATCGGCATGCGGCAGCGTTCGGCGAGGGTTTCCAGTTCGTCGGCGTGCAGCGCACCGATACGTTTCAGGACCGCAAGCAGCGTGACTTCCGCGGCTTCTCTGGTGCCATCGTCGATCTTCAGCGCGATGCCGAGGCTTTTGCCCTTGAGGGCAGCGGTGTAAACACCGTCGGCACCGGTTTTGACCAGCACCCGGCGACCGGTCAATTCCATTATTTCAGTACAGAGCCGGCCTGAGCCGGCCACCATGAATGGATTTTCGGCGATCGCGGTTGTGATGCGATCGACCGCCGCGGCGCGCCCCGCAGTCAGATCATCCGGTGCCGCCAGGCGCGCGAACGCGGCTGCGATCGACCGCAGTGGCATCGCGATCACCGGAATCCCGCAGCCGTCGTAGCTCCACGGCAGCTGCCGCATATCGACCTCGGCCATGTCGCCTAGCGAATCGAACCAGCGCTGCTGCGCGGGGTGATCGCGCTTGATGTAACCGTGAGTTTCCTCATCGAGGAAGCGCGCCGTGGTCAGCATGCCGGTATGCTTGCCGGAACAGTTGTTGTGAATACGGCCCGGTTGTTGATGATTAACGATAAGCGCCTCGGCGGTTTTGTTATGCAGCGGTGCATGCGCGCCGCATTCGAGCGAGTCATCGTCGAGCTCCAGGCGCCTAAGCCAATTGTGCACCGCCTCGGTATGCTCGGGCTCTGCATTGTGCGACGAACAGGCCAGCGCGAGTTCGGCGCCGCTCAGTTCGAAATGATCGGCGGCGCCACTTTCGACCAGCGGTAAGGCCTGCAGCAAGCTGCCTCCGGGATCGCACACGGCGACCGCACCGCGATGACGGTTCTCGATGATATCGCCGCGCAGGGTATTTACCAGGATCGGGT
>CAMYON010000017.1 GCA_947260025.1 uncultured Gammaproteobacteria bacterium | reverse complement strand
GTCCATAGAAAAATCAGGGGGTTGGAATCTTGCATGGTTAAATTATCCGATTCAGGTTCGTGGCAGGCGATTTTGCGCATCCCAGGCCGGCAGCGGTAACAGCCGTGCTGCACACATTTGCCCGAGTACTTCAACGGAAAGCGCCATTTCCTGCTGGTTGAATTCGTTCGGTAACAGCAGGAATGCCAGGCTCTTGCCGACGCGATGCCCGTAGGCGCCGGAAATGGCTACGCCGACCCGGTTACCGTCGCGGAACACGGTTTCGCCACCGATGATATCCGAATCGACTGTATCGATCTCGGCATAACAGAGCTTTCGCGTCAGGCCGGCCTCACGCTGTGCCAGCAAGGCGTCGCGTCCAATGAAATCACGGCCTTCGAGCGCGACAAAGCGATCCAGGCCCAGTTCCCAGGCGGTATTCTCGACGGTGAGTTCATTGCCCCAGGCGGCATAGGCTTTTTCCATGCGCATGCTGTTCATCGCGTAAAAGCCGAAATCTGACGGTCCTGCCGAAACGGATTTCAACGCATCGTAGATCGCCGGCTGGTCGCCCATATCATGATGCAGTTCCCAGCCGAGTTCGCCGCTGTAGCTCACCCGCATGGCAAGTACCGGGTGCCCCGCCACGTCGACCTTCTGCGCACTCAACCAGGGAAATGCCGCGTTGCCCAAATCGGCATCGGTCAGTTGCGTCAGGATATCACGCGATGCCGGTCCGGCCAGCCCGAGTACCGCGCGGGACTCGGTCAGGTTTTCAAAGCTGACATCGAGCCCTGGAGGCAATTGTTGTTGTAACCAGTCGATGTGATGCTGTTCGGCGGCAGCGGCATACACCAGGTAATACTCATTCTCACCGACCAGGTTGATGGTGAATTCACACTCCACCGTGCCCCGATGATTGAGGGCGTGGCACAGACGAATCTCGCCTGTCCGGGACGGCGGCCGGTTAGCACACAGCCGGTCCAGAAACCCGGCCGCATCGGTTCCCCGCACCATCAGCTTGCTGAATCCCGACAGGTCGATCACCCCGGCATGCCCGCATAGCGCGCTCACTTCGCGAGCTACCGCGTCGAACCACTCGGTACGGTGAAAGCTGAGCGTATGCGGTTCATCGCCGGACGCGAACCAGTTGGCGCGTTCCCAGCCATAAACGCAGCCAAACCGGGCGCCCGCCCGTTGCAGGCGATCGTATATCGGCGTGGTTTTGCGGGGCCGCCCGGCGGGGCGCTCCTCGAGCATGTAGTGGGTCGCAAACTGGCAGGCGAACACTTCGATGGCCTTCGCCACCCGGTAGTCGCGATCGGCATAGCCGCCGAATCGCCGTGGATCGAACACGCCCATGTGCATCGGCGGTTGTCCCTCGACGATCCATTCTGCCAGCAGCTTACCGGCGCCAGCGCCTTCGCCGATGCCGAATCCGCTGCCGCAGGCGAGCCACGCGTTGCGCAATCCCGGGGCCGGGCCGATCAGCGGCTGGCCGTCGGCCGAGTAACTTACGGGGCCATGAATCGTGGTCTTGATTCCGACTTCGTTGAGTATGGGAATGCGCTCCATCGCATCGGCCATCAGGTGGGCGACGCGCTCGAGCTCGGGGTCCATCAGCTCCATGCCGAAATTCTTCGGTATGCCATCGATGGACCAGGTCTGAGGATTCTCCTCGTAAGCGCCGAGAATCAGGCCGTCGCGCTCGCGTCGTGTATACCACTGGAAATCGTGGTGTCGCACCAGCGGAATGCTGTCTGCGGCGCAGGCGGCGATATCCGGGTGATCCTCGGTGACGAAGTACTGGTGCAACATCGGTGTGATCGGCAGATCCAGCCCCATTAACTGGCCCACCTCGTTAGCCCAGAAGCCCGGTGCGAGTACCACGTGTTCTGCGATTACCTCTTGTTCAGCTGTGCGCAATCGCCACTCACCCGAGGGCAGACAATCGATGGCTTCGACCGGGGCGTGCCGCAGGATGCGCGCACCGCCTGCGCGCGCCAGTCGCGCCATTGCGTTGGTGGTCTGCGCCGGATCCACGTAGCCGTCGGTGGGTTCGTACAGAGCGCCGAGCAAACCCTTCGTATCCATCAACGGGAAAATCTCGGTAATCTCCGATGGCCCGATCAACTCGAAATCGATGCCCATTTGCCTGCCCACTGAAATACCGTGACGGAATTCATCGAGGCGATCCGGGTCATGCGTAATGCGCAGGCCACGGCAGCGATGATATCCGGTAGGTGTAGCGGCTTCCTGTTGCAGGCGCCGATAAAGGTCGGTGCTGAATTGACGCATGAAAAGATGAGTAGGGCTGAAGCTGTAGTGGGTACAAAAACCCGCGGCATGCCAGGTAGACCCGGCGGTCAATTCCGATTTCTCCAGCAGCGTCACGTCGTGCCAGCCTTTCTCGACCAGTTGCAGCAACAGGCCGCAGCCGTAAATGCCACCACCGACGATGGCGACGCGGGTATGCAGGGTCATGATCTCATTCTCTCACCGCTGGGGTCGTACGGGGGCTCGCTAAGCGGGCGCAGTGGAAGCATTTCACCGGCCACGTTGATTTGCCAGTTGGCCGCGGCGTCGACCGGCCCATTAACGTACCCCATGCACAGCGCCATGCCGGTACGAAATCCCAGGCCTCCGGAGGTGGTGCGGCCGACCTGGACACCGTCGCGCAACAATGGCTCGTCATGTAACAGCAGCGGTGCCTCGGCTTCCACCTCGAAAAGCACGCGAACGGTGGTTGGTGGTGAGGCGCGCAAGCGATGGATGGCGTCACGACCGATAAACTCGAAATCGTCATCCGCCCGCACCGCGAACATCAATTCCGCGCTGATCGGGTCGTCTTCCGTTCCGATATCGTGCCCCCAATGGACGAAGCCTTTTTCCAGGCGGCAGCTGTCGAGGCAGAAATGGCCGGCAAAGATTAACTCGTTACGTCCGGCAGGCTCGAGAACAGCATTCAACACTTTTGTCGCCTGGCTTACGGGTATGAACAGTTCATACCCGTGCTCGCCGACATAACTCATGCGTGCCACGCGTAGCATCGCACCTCCGATGGTCGCCATCGTGGACCACGCAAACGGCAGGTCCTGCAATAGTTCCGGCTCGTCCAGCACCTCCTGCATCACGGCGCGGCTGTTCGGTCCCATTACACCGAGCACGGCTTCCTCCTCGGTGACATCGACGATCGACACTGAAGCCGGCAGCAAGCGTCGCAGCCGATCGAGGTCGCGCACCCGGGTGGCCGCACCGGTTACCAGCCGCCACCGTGTTTCATCGATTCGGGTAACGGTGCCGTCCGCCTCGATACCGCCGCGCTCGTTCAGCATCAGCGTGTAAACCATCTTGCCTTGCGGCACATCGATGCGATTGGTACACAGGCGTTGCAGTGCCGCGCCAGCCTCGTCGCCGGCGATATCGATCTTGGTGAAAGGCGACAGGTCGAACAGCGCACCGGCTTGCATTAATTGCCTCGCCTCGCGACGGGCCGCCGGCCACCAGCTCTGCGTCCCATGGCTATGTTCGAAGCGGGCTTCCCCGGGGCTGGCGGCAAACCATAGCGGCCGTTCCCAGCCCGTGGGCGCCCCGAAAACGGCCCCCGCGGACATCATCTGCTCATGCCAGGCGGAGCGTTGTCGATCGCGACCGCTTAGGTATTGCTTGAAAGGCCAGTGCATCGCGAACTGGTTATGTACCGACTCCGGAATGCGCGCGTCGAGAAAGTCGGCATCGGCGTCCCCGGGAAGCATGCGCCCGATGTCGACATCCCAGAGATCCAGCGGTGGCTCGCCATCGAGCACCCAGTCCGCCATGGCCTTGCCGACTCCGGCGGACGACATGATGCCGATCGAGTTGAAACCGGCGGCGATGAAAAAGTTGTCGAAACCCGGTACTCGCCCCATCAGTTGGCGCGTATCCGGGGTAAAGCTTTCCGGACCATTCAGCAAGCGCGTAATACCGAGCTGTTCGAAAGCAGGCACCCGGTCTATCCCCGCCTGCAGCATCGGTTCCGCCTGGTCCCAGTTTTCGGGGAACTCGAGAAAATCAGCCGTCGGATCCGTGCTCTCCGGTGACCACAGACGGGCATCGGATTCGAACTGTCCGAGCACGAGCTTGCCGGCATCACCCTTGATATAGATACCGCTGTCGAGATCACGCAGGATCGGGCATGGGTCCGGCAGCCGATCCACCGGTTCGGTCACTAGATACATGTGTTCGACGGCCTTTAGCGGTACTGCCACATCGGCCATCGCACCGACCTGGCCAGCCCACAGGCCGGCGCAATTGATCACCGTTGAGGCTTCGATGCGTTCGCCGCTGTCGAGTGTGACCGCGTTGATACGAGCTCCGTTACGTTCGAGCCCGGCCACACCGCAGTGTTCCCGGATCGAGGCGCCGGAAGTGCGGGCGCCCCGGGCGTAAGCCATGCACAGGTCTACCGGATTAAGCTGCCCGTCCTCGTCAACCCATAACGCGCCGGAGATCCCATCCGAGTTCATCAATGGAAAGCACTCACGAGCCTCGCTCGCCGTCAATAGGCGGGCATGTAATCCATGCATGTCCGCGGTCGCCTGGATTCGCCTTAGCTCTGTCATGCGAGCTTCAGTTTGCGCAAGCCACATTCCGCCGGTTTGACGAAATCCGGTTGCCTGCCCGGTTTCCGCTTCCAGCCGCGCATAGAGCTCGACACCGTAGCGCGCGAGCACGGTGAGGTTATAGCTTGAACGCAGCGGTCCGCAAACACCGGCCGCATGCCACGAGGTGCCGCTGGTCAGGCGATTGCGTTCCAGTAACAGGACATCGCGCGCACCACGCAGCCCCAGATGGTAGGCCACGCTGAGCCCGATGGCACCGCCGCCGATAATGACGATGTGACCACGTGACATTCGATCAGTACCACCGATCCGGCATGGCGTCCTTGCGCTGCCGGACATAGGCCTCCAGCGCTTCCAGCTTGCCCGCATCCAGTGCGGGTTCCTCGTAGGATTCCAGCTGTTTCTTCCACAGGTGGTTGGCGCGCCTGGCCATATCCAGGCCGCCGTCGGATTCCCATTGTTCGAATGAATTGGCGTCGGCCAGGAACGGCATGAAAAACGCTGACTCGAAATTGGCCAGCGTGTGCTGGCTCGAAAGGTAGTGGCTGCCGGGCCCGGTTTCGTAAATAGCGTCGATGGCCTGGCCCTTGTCGGAAAGATCGATGCCCTGGCAATAGCTGATCACCTTGCCGCAGAGATCCGCGTCCATCATGGTTTTCTCGAAGCTGGTAACGAGGCCGCCTTCCAGCCAGCCGGTCGCATGATTGATGAAATTGGCCCCGGCAAGCACCGCCATCATCAATCCCCAGGTTGCTTCCTGCTGCGATTGACCGTCCGGCAGCTTGGACGCCGATAAAGAGCCAACGGTATGGAACGGAATTCCGAGCCGGCGTGCCAGCTGGCCGGCAGCCAGTACCATTTTTGCCGCTTCTGGCGTGCCGAAGGTCGGCGCGCCACTTAGCATCGAGATTCCGGTGGCAAAGCTGCCCATCAAACAGGGCGCGCCCGGACGGATCAGTTGCGTCAGCGCGGTAACGGCGAGGGCTTCGGCCAATACCTGTGCCAGCGTGCCGGCGACGGTGCAGGGGCTCATCGCGCCGGCGAGCGTCCAGGGTGTGCAGGCCACGGCCTGGTGATGCCGGGCATACACCTTCAATGCACCGGACATCGCGCTATCGAGTACCAGCGGCGCATTGGTATTGGCGACGGAATAAAGCACGCAGTTATGGTCCACGAATTCGTCACCGAAGAGAATTTTCGCCATGTTGATCGAATCGGTTGCGCGTTCCGCACCGATCAGGGCGCCGAAACAGGCGCGATCGCTGTAGCGAAAATGCCCCAGCAGCATGTCCAGGTGACGCTTGTTGACCGGGATATCCACCGGTTCGCAGACGATGCCCCCGGAGTGATGTAACCATGGAATGGTCTGATGCAACTTTACCAGGGTGTGGAAATCATCGAGCGTTCCGTAGCGCCGCCCTTCGTCGAGATTGTGAATATAGGGTGGGCCCCAGGAAGGCGCCAGCACCGTGTTGGCGGCCCCGAGCACGACGCTGTTTTGCGCGTTGCGTGCATGCTGTGTATAGCGGTCGGGCGCGGTGGCCTGCACGATGCTGCGGCACATACCGGGTTCGAAGCGAACCCGATTGCCCTGAACATCGGCGCCGGCTTCACGCCAAAGAGCGAGCAATTCGTCATCGTCGTGAAACTCCATGCCGACATCCCGCAGGATTGCATCGGCATTCTGCTCGATCAGGCACAGGCCTTCCTCGGACAAAATATCGAAGGTTCCGATTTGCCGTTTAATGTAGGGCGTACGTGCTGGCGTCGATCGGTCGCGCCTCCGCTGTTTTCGATTTCGTCCGCGCTCGCTTCGCGCGCTCATGTGCTGCAGGCTCCCGGGAATTGCTTTCTTCTGTTAATATTCGGATAATAATCAGAATTATGATGATCGTCCAATATTTTATATGAACCCGAACTTCCAACCCGACCGACACGAAATCCCGGTGCGCATGAACCAGGCCGAGAACCGACGGTTTCGACGCCAGAGCCTGTTGCGGGCTGCAATCGCAACCGTAGCGCGTTACGACATCCAGGGTGCCACGGTCGAACGAATCTGTGCGGAAGCGGGTGCTTCGCGTGGATTGATCGCACACTATTTCGAATCGAAGGAAGAGCTGCTGCTGGCGGCGCTCGAAGACTGGTTTCAAAGCGCCATAAAAATAAAGCGTGATATTGCCAAGGATAAGTCTCTTTCCGCCGAGCAGCGGATCAGGCAGATCGCTGCATCGAATTTTACCGCGCCCTCCTACAGCTGGGAGAATGCCGCTGCCTGGCAGGCCTTTACCAACGCCAGTCGCTACAACCTCGCCTACGCCGATTCGATTCGATCCGCCAGTCGCAAGGTACGACGCCTGTTGAAACCCCTGTTCAAACGAGCAGCCCGGAAACACAAGCTGAAGATTAAGGCGGGCTTTGCCGCCAGTAGCCTGTATGTACTGATTGACGGGCTGTGGAACAGTCTCGCGACGGGTAAGGACGATTTGAAGGTCGGCAGTGCACGCAAGGTATGCGATAAGTTTGTCGATGGCTGGTTTGTCAAAAACCAATGAAGCGTTGATACTGAATACCTCCTGCATAGGAACTTGGAAGCATGAACGACAATTTATCTCCGGGTAACGAAACGATCACTACTGACTGGAACACTGAAGCCATTGTCGAACGCCGTAACCGGTTTTACTCGGCCTCGCAACGCAAGTTCGTTCCGTACGAGACACCGCTGATCTTCCATCATGGTAAGGGTCAGTACCTGTGGGATGAAGCGGGCAACAAGTTCATTGACCTACTGGGTATGAACGTGTGTATTTCGGTCGGGCATGCCCATCCGGAGGTGGTGCGCGCGGTGCAGGAACAGGTCGCCCAGCTCACCCACTGTACGACGATGTTTTACCACCCGGTGCCGGCGCAGTATGCGGAAGAGCTGGTAGCGACGATGCCCGCGGGCGAGGACTGGGTGGTTCATTTCACCAACAGCGGTGCCGAAGCAATCGATCTGGCGCTGATGATGGCGCGCACCCATACCGGGAACCACGACGTGCTGGCACTTCGCAACAGCTATCACGGCGCTACCTTCGGAGCCCAGAGCGTTACCGGAATTGCCGGTTTTCGGCATGCGGTCGGACTGCCGGGGGGTGTTGCCTTCGTTGCCGAACCCAATCAGTATCGTGGCGCCTACGGCGAAGGTGTAACACCCTATCTCGACGATATCGAGCGCAGCATCCAGACGGCTACCAGTGGACAACTCGCGGGTATCGTAATCGAACCGGTTCAGGGCTATGGCGGTATCGTGTCTATGCCGGATGGTTATATAGCCGGGGCCGCCGAGCGCGTCAGGGCAGCCGGCGGGCTTCTTATCATCGACGAAGTGCAATCCGGTGTTGGCCGTACCGGTAATCACTTCTGGGCCTTTGAGGGTCATGGCGTAGTGCCCGATATCGTGGTTATGGCGAAGGGCATTGGCAACGGTATTCCGCTTGGAGCAGTGGTGGCGCGTCGTCATGTTGCCGAGCCGATGGCAGAGAAATTCCTGTTCCATACTTACGGCGCCAATCCCACGGCCTGTGCGGCCGGGCGCGCGGTGCTCAAAGTCTTTCGCGATGAAGCGCTGCAGGAAAACGCGCGTACCGTTGGTGCGGCACTAAAGGCCAGGCT
Organism: uncultured Gammaproteobacteria bacterium; assembly: GCA_947260025.1. Classification (GTDB taxonomy): domain Bacteria; phylum Pseudomonadota; class Gammaproteobacteria. The sequence continues at coordinate 27,142 of CAMYON010000017.1, read as the reverse complement.
GACCGAGTTGCAGGACAGGCACGAGGTGATTGGGGACGTACGTGGCCGCGGTTTGATGCTGGCAATCGAACTGGTCAAAAATCGTGACACCCGCGAGCCCGACCCGGAAACTACCGCCCGCCTGTTCGAGGAAACGCGTCGCCAGGGGCTGGTGCCGAGTAAATCGGGACCCTATCGAAGCGTGCTGCGGATGGTCCCGCCATTATGTCTGTCACTCGATGATGTAGACACGATAGCCGACGGATTCGAGCGCTGCTTCGCCCGGATTTGAAGCAAGTTTCCGATATGAAGCGCGAGATTTACTGGCCGTTGACAATCGGCGGCTTCTGCATGGTCGTCGTGGGTATGACGCGGATGGGGGCCAGCGATTTATCGAGGGAATTTATGCTGACAGGGATGACCTGTATTCAAAGATTCGGGTTCCGAGGTGCGCGGGTTCAGAGCAATAATTAAAAACGGAGCATTCCATAGACCGGAGAAACTTCTCTCATTCTAATCAGATTGCCAACCAATAAACCTGAGTGATGCTTAAGGTAATATCGACAAGTATCATGTGACTTTCAGTCTGTTTGCTTTTAGATTATATGTTTGTTAAAAGTCATCCGCGGTTTCAGGGCGCAGGTCGTGTATCGTTGTCTCGATAAAGACAAACCCGCTATCGATATGAAACCGTGTAATCCAATGGATTGTTCGATAGCCATATCTAACGCCCCATTCAACCCAGGTGGTAATTGATGCAAAACAAGGAAAAATGGTCACCTGGAAAATACGTAATAAGAAACGGTCGACTTAGAGCGACTCGCGATACATCCAAACTAAAAACCGCTTCTCGCCTGGTTACCGACCTTGTTGCGGCCAGGTATGACAAGGCGATACAAACTTATGCCAGGGGCGATCTCATAGACCTGGGTTGTGGCAACGTTCCTTTATTCCTGGCATACAAGGACAGGGTAAGCAGCATTACCTGTGTTGATTGGCCGGCTACGCGGCACAAGGTTGACCACCTGGACCATGAGCTGGATTTAACAGAAAGTCTGCCTTTTCCCGATAGTTCTTTCAGCACTATCATCCTGTCGGATGTGATGGAGCATATCCCTAACCCGGGTCAACTATGGTCGGAAATGAACCGCATTCTTACACAGGGAGGCGTGGCAATCATTAACGTCCCTTTTTTGTATTGGGTCCACGAAGCGCCTCATGATTATTACCGATACACGGAATATGCTTTGGAGCGATTTGCAAGCAATTCCAGTTTTAGCGTTATCAGTTTAGAGCCAATAGGCGGGCTGCCAGAAGTCCTCGCCGATTTTATTGCAAAAAAACCTCGAGTGATTCCGATCATAGGTCATTTATTCCGTAAACCGACGTCAATACTGATACAAAAATTTACCTGGGTATTTGTTCATAGCCTGGGTAAGTCGTTGTCCAGAAAAACTGCAAAACGTTTTCCAATGGGTTACTTCATGATTGTTCAAAAGCAATGATAAGTAGTTTGCGCGGTCTAGATTTCTAACCGTATGTTGGTAACCCTGATTGGTTCCTTTATCTAGCTGTATTATTTCAGCTGTGCTCCAGATGGTGCGCGATTCAAGGGATCACTATCCAGGCTCCTTGACAGATACTGAGAATATCCACCAGCCATAAAAAGCGCCAGGGCAAATTCTCCGGAGGAATAGATGAAAAAGGACTCAAACATATTTAAAACCAGGAAAAAGATACCACTGTAGAGGGCAAAGGCATATAAATCGTCGCTAGCCGCGAACCTGATTCGCCTCAATAGAACGACCCAAAAAACACAAACAAAAATAAAGCCCACGGCGCCAAAGCCAAGCAATATCTCCAGGTAGCCGTTATGGAGATGTCCGGTTCCTTTAGCATCTTCTGGGAAACCCAATAAGATAACATCAGAGCGAGCTTTCTGGCCCCAGCCCGTGACAGGTCGCTTGGCTATCCATTTCAGGGATTCGATCCAGGAAAGAACTCGAATACCGGTGCCCTCGAAAGGCACCTCTTCCAGGTTTCCCTCGAGTAGCGCATGGAAAGTTGTTTGTTCCCAGACAAACCGGTCGTACAGGACTTCTTTTGCAGACCAGGTCAGCAACCCTGTGACAAGGATCAAAACGAGAGCGCCACTGGCCATAGACAATTGATTTTGGCCAAACAGTTTTCCTTTTCGAGCTGCTCGTACGAAGGCAACGAAACAGGACACGAACAGGCCCAGAAAGGCCGCTCTTGTCTGCGTCCCCACCAGGCCTGCAAGGCCAATTAGAACAGCAAAAATTAACAGGGCATTGCCTCGGGTTACTGCGAGCACATTCTGGACTCGCTGACTGAGATAGCAGATACAAAAAAGAATCACCAGGCCAGAGAACATCGCCCCGTGCTGTGCATTGTATATATCAAAATCAACTCGCCGCCCCGCCCAAAGCATACTGAGACTCTGCGCCAGGTTCGGATCCAGCGCGGCGGCAGTTATCAAACCCAGGAACGCGATCGTCAACATTGTTATTGCCCCCGCCCTGGAGCCACCTATCCACCAGGCCAGCGGCAGGAACAGAAAAAGCTTGAGCAGATCGTTTGTCGAGCGATACTTGATTGCGGTTTCGTAGTCTATTAGCGCATTGATCCCGAACAATAACCAGGGAATCAGAAGCGCCAGAAGCAGGAGCCTGAACATTAAATCTGACTTGAGTTTGTGGCGCTGACCCCAGGCCGAAATAAGGAAGGTCAGTACCATCATATTCTGAGGTAAGCCCTCCACATAATCTTTAAACGCTATACGGGTATATACATACAAAAGCGTTGAAAAAACCCCGACAATAACCAGCAAAGAGCCACCACGCTCAAACGAGCACGGGAAATAGCGTTCTATCCAGGCCTGCAGTTCTTTCATTTGCAGTCAATTCTTCATCATTTTTATTTCAGCAGAACTTAATTCCTGAGGATCGAAGATAGATTTCATCGCATCCTCGGATGGCTCGCCCCGATCTTTGTCGATATGATTCGATCATCAATACCGCAGGATAAAACGACAGGTTATTTTGCAACATCATCGGCGATAGAGCGCTGATCTGTGACTTGCTTGGCTGCCGCAATTTTATATACTGCTGCGTTTATCGTCCGCTCACGTTAAGCCGCTGGATTTATTGTTACCTCAAAGATGAACAGGTAACAGGAATACTTGAGGGGGTAAACCAATTTCTAGTACGTTGCAGGGCTATTCGTGAAGCTTAAAGCTTTTTTTCGTTCGATATTTTCCACGGTGAGACTCACTTGTATTTCGGATGAGCAGCTGGGGAAAAACGCAAGCCCTGCTATGGTTGACGTGATCATCTCACTCACATCTATTCCCTCACGGCTTTCCACGCTGCATTTAACTATAAAAAGTTTGTTGAACCAAGGAGTATCTTTCGAAAAGATAATCCTGTGGTTGCATCAGGATTTGGAGAACAATCTGCCCCCGGCCCTGGAAAAATTACAGGGAGAGCGTTTCGAGATTCGTTACTCCACAACCACCGAGCCTCACCGGAAACTGATAGAAACACTGAAACTGTATCCTGATCGGATTATCGTGACCTGCGATGATGACGTGATGTATCCCGATGACTGGTTGTTGCGTTTATTGGAGTCGTGGAAGCACACGCCTGACGATATCGTCGCTCACAGGTGTCGCAAGATCCGGGTCAAAAACGGCGAGATCAGGCCGTACCGGAACTGGCACAGCGAACCCACCGGGGAGAGTTCACCGCTTGCGGTGGCTCTGGGGTGGGGCGGTGTATTGTTTCCACCAGGCTCACTGGATGATCGGGTGCTCGACCGCGATGCCTACATGCGGTTGAGCCCTAACGCCGACGACCTGTGGTATAAGGCCATGGCAATGTTGAAGGGCACGGCGATGCGAAAATCACGATACCCCTATCCCGCGCCAATCCCGATTATCGGTTCACAGAGCGTGTCATTGCAAAAAAAGAATATTGGTGAAGATCAAAATCGAGTTCAGCTGCTGGCTTTGGCAGAGGAGTACGATTTAACATTCGAAGAGTAGTACCTGGCCAAGGAGTATCTGATGTGAACGAGCAACTTCAAACGATAGATTTGCAAATCGATCATCCGGAAGTCGACGACCTGCAAGAAGACTTTCAGGCCAGGTCGCTCAGGGCGCATGTCTTATCCCTGATTCATCGGTGGCCTTACGAGCTGCTCATGGCTCAGGCTAAAGATAAAAACGTTTTAGAGCTCGGGTGTAATAAGGGTTTTGGAACCATTATCTACGCCGAGGACGCCAGGAGTGTCAAAGCGGTCGACACGTCTTCTACAGCTATAGAAAAAGCCAGGAAGTACAATGCGCGAGATAATATAGAGTATATCTGCCTTGATAGCTGGACCCTTCCTTTCGCAGATAATACGTTTGATCTGACCGTGCTTTTTCAGGTTATCGAGCACATCGCGCTCGATAAGCTTGATATTTTCCTGCGCGAAATCAAGCGTGTTACACGTGCGGATGGTCAAGTCATCGTTTCGACTCCCAATCGTGATATCCGTCTACTCCCTTTTCAGAAACCATGGAATAAGTTTCATACAAAAGAATACTCGGCGCAGGATCTTAAGCAGCTGCTGAGTCGTTATTTCGCAGAGGTGAAAGTCGAGGGCCTTTTTGGGGAGGAAGCGTTAAACAAGATCGAGCGCCGGCGCGTCAGGCAAAAGCCATCTAAGGTCTACCTAAAAGGGCCGCTAAGGAAATATCTAATAAGACCAATTCTGGACTTGCTGCCAGACAGCCTGAAATCGACCATCGGCGGAGCCTCAACGCGCCGGATGAAAACAAAGGCCGAAAATTCCAATTTACAGGAAGCTAATGTATCCGCTACAGAGCCCGCCGATTATCCCTTTACCACTTCCGATCTGGAGTTTCGCGGCGACTCCCTGCACGAAGCACTGGATTTGAGAGCAACTGTGCTGCGGATCGAGTGAAGTCTTTACCCCAGAGAAACTCGGTGACGCGAGGTTGCGGCGTTGCCAGGGCGGGCTAAAAATCTGCCCGAAATTTGGGTAATATGTCTCAACTACGATGCACACCTACTAATAGGCAGGCCCTTGTGTTAAATTCCAGCCGTTTTATCGAGGCACTTGCCATTTCGACTGCGAAACGGCGGCGCTTGACTCGCGGAAATACACTTCAAACATCCAATAGAAGACAACACGGTATCAAACAGGCATGAGAAAACTTAACCTGGTTCTTTGCTATGGACTCGCTCTTTTGCTTTTTGGCTGTGCCTCTACTGAAACGGCCGAGCTTGCATCGACTGACGATCTGGATGCGGCGGTTGCCGAGGTCGCGGGGTTGTTGGCAGAAGCCGACATAGACCAGGCCGAGCTTTTATCCTACAGGGAATACGTCAAGGGATCCGAATACCTGGGTAAAGCGCAACGAGGTTTGGCAGACAACTATCAGACCGACTATATCCTGGAGAACGCAGCCAAGGGAAAAACGCAACTCCAGGCGGCACTCGAGAACAGCCGGGAGAGAACTCCTAACGCCTTTCGGATACTGGAAGCCCGGAAATCGGCGCTCGAAGCGGGATTGAGAAACAGTGCAGATCTCGAAGAGGCCCTCGCTGATGTCGATGACGACCTGAGAGACGAAACAGATAATTTTGCGCGGCCCCTCGAACCGGCTGAATTTTCGGAGTTCCAAAGGCAGTACTTTTCCCTGGAAGTCAAAGCGGTCCAGTTCAGGGAACTCGACGCCGTCAACCTGGCGATTGACAAAGCGGCCAGCCAGGGGGCAAAAAAGCTCGCTCCGAAAGCGTTGAGAACGGCTTTGCTGGATATTGGCGAAGCCGAGAACCTGATTGCGCAGAGCCCTCGAGATCCAAAAATCTACCAGGTCATCCTGGACCACGCGATAGAAAGTTCGGTCTTTCTGACCGATGTGATGGACGTAGTTTTAGATGCCCCGGGAACGCCGGAAGATATCGCGTCGAAAATTGTGGTGCAGAACAGGGAGTTAGAAGCGCTGTCCAAAAATGTCGGAAGCCTGGAAAAGAACCTGAAGACAACCCAGTCAACCCTGATGGAGACGGAAGGCACGCTCAAGCAACAGAACCAGGAACTGCAGTCTGCGCGGTCGAATCTGCAGGAAACCGAGAGCGCGCTGCTACTGCAAAACCAGGAACTGGAGAAAACTTCCACGCAGGTCAGGTTTCAACGCGCAATGGACCAGGCGATAAAGGAATTTCCTGACGACGAAGCGTCGGTCTATCAGCAGGGCAGCAAGCTGATTTTCAGGCTCAAGAAAATCAATTTCGCGTCCGGATCGGCAACGATTCCAGCAGCGTCAAAGCCAACGCTGTCGAAGGTAAACGACATCATCCGATTTGTCGGCGCGGAACTGGTTGCGGTGGAGGGTCATACCGACTCGGTCGGCGCCACCAAGCTGAATAAAGATCTTTCCACCAAGCGCGCTGTCTCGGTCGCTAACTACCTGTCCGCGCTCGGGGGTGGCTACAAGATAGGCTATATCGGCTACGGAGAGTCCAGGCCCATCGCCTCTAACGAAACCAGTGAAGGCCGGGCGATCAATCGTCGGGTAGACCTGGTGGTCACTGCCAAGAAGTAGTCTTAAGGGTAAAGACGCTGGTTAACGAAACGGGCCCCATCCGGGTTCGTCTGCAAAAGCCTCGGCCGGCAAACCTGAAAAATATCGTATTCCTGGAGCGCCGTGCCCGAAGTCGAGTCGATAAGGTATCGGTCATGAAGTGGCTATATACTGTGCCCTGAGTTCCATATCTCCCTAATTGCCTTAACCAGAGAATCACCATGACAGCGATACGAGCACGCGACCTCGGCCTCGATTTTCACGGCGAGACTGGTCCGGATAATTCGATAACGGATATTCCCGGCGTCCTGGTTGGCTATTCGACGATCATCGAGGGCGAGGGCGAATTGACGCAGGGCGAGGGTCCGGTGCGCACGGGCGTTACCGCGATTCTGCCGAGGGGGCACGATCCCGAACCGCGCCCGGTCTGGAGCGGTTTCCATGCCCTGAACGGCAATGGTGAAATGACCGGCACTCACTGGATTCAGGACGGCGGCTATTTCAGCAGCCCGATATGCATCACCAATAGCCACAGCGTCGGCATCGTGCATCACGCGGTGACGCGCTGGATGATCGATCATTATGCAGAGCGCTGGCGCAGCACGCCCCTGTGGGCGATGCCGGTGGTAGCCGAGACCTACGACGGCATGCTGAACGACATAAACGGCTTGCACGTAACCGAACGGCACGCGCGGGAAGCGCTCGATAACGCGAAATCCGGGGCCATGGCAGAAGGCAATGTCGGCGGTGGCACCGGCATGGTTTGCTACGAGTTCAAGGGCGGCACCGGCACCTCGTCGCGGCGCATCGACGTCGATGGCGAAGGTTTCACCATCGCGGCGCTGGTGCAGGCCAATCATGGCCTCAGGCCCTGGCTCAATATCCTGGGTGTGCCCGTCGGTCGGCACCTGACCGAGGATAGCCTGCTGCAATCGGCTGAAGTTGGTTCCATCATCGTCGTGTTGGCAACCAATGCGCCGATGATGCCACACCAGCTGCGACGCCTTGCAAAGCGTGCCGCAATCGGAATCGGACGCGGCGGTAGCCCGGGTGGCAATAACTCGGGCGATATATTTATCGCGTTCAGTACCGCCAACGAAAGGATGATGCCGCAGCTGTCCGGCGCACGCCTGTCTTTCGATTATCTAAACGACGAAGCTTTCGACCCGATTTATATGGCCGCCGTCGAGACGGTAGAGGAATCCGTCGTTAACGCGCTGGTGGCCGCGCAGGACATGACCACGTTACGCCCCGCCGGAATGACCTGCCGCGCTATCGATCACGCGCGGCTGGTAGAAGTCATGCGGCAATACGGCCGCTGTCGTTAACGCGATTAGTTGGCGTTGCGCAACAGCACGGCCGGCTTGAGGCTAAGCCGGCGCAGCAGGTAGCTGGCGCCTAAACTAAGCGATAGCGTGCTGACAACGATTGCGGTGATTGCGCCGAGCCAGATCAGATCCCCGGATGGCAGTTTTAACCTGAGCTGCAGCAACGGCAGGGCGATCGCCGAGCCGAGCAGAATCGCGAACAGCGATGTTATCAGCGCCAGCAGCAGGTATTCGAGGTGCAGGCTGCGCCTGATCAGCGAAAGGCGGGTACCGAGCGCGTTCAGTATCGTGGCATCGTAAATCTGGCGGGTCCGACCGGCAGCCATGACGCTGACTAACACCAGCAGGCTCGCGCCCAGGCTGACGCTGGCGACTACCACGAGTCCGGCCGTTGCCTGCCCGAGCAAATTTCTCGCGGTATCCAGTAGCGAAGCGGTCGGCACCGAAATGACGTTTGGCGCCAGCGCGGCGATACGCCGTTGCGCGGCTGCGGTCTCGGCATCGTCGATGAAGGCCGCGCCGACATGACGGTGAATAAACGGATCGAGCACGCCATCGGTCATGATTCCTTCGAACCAGAATCGCGTCTGCAAGCCCTTCTGGCTGTAAATCGCGACGATCTCGGCCTCGATCGACCGGCCTTCCATGTTGAAGCTCAGGGCGTCACCAGGCCCCAGTCCGAGTTGCTTAGCCTCCCGGTCTTCGAGCGCCATTTTAGGCGGCCCGGCGTAGTCCGGCGGCCACCAGGCGCCGTCGACCAGCCGGATGTCGTCGATGTTACCGGCGCGATAGCTGAGTTTGTACTGGTCGTTCGCAGAGTCGCGAAACTGTTCCTGGTCGAAGGCGAGATGCTCGCTCAGCGGTTTCCCGTTTACCGTTCCGATGCGCGCACGCACCAGCGGCGCGGTTAGCACCCGAGAGTCTCCCGGTGCCGCCGCGATCGTGTCGACAACCGGTTGCAGCTGGTTTATGTTGATGTCGTAAAGCACCAGGGCCGGTGCCTCACGAGGAATGGTCGCGTTGATTGCACGCAGCAGCGATGCGACCACCAGGGTGCAGGCCACCAGCAAGGTCAGCGCCGAGCCCAGTGATATCAGTGCGGTGCGTAGCGGGGTGCCGGGGCGATGCAGATTAGCCATGGCCAGCCGTAACGCGAAGTTACCGTTCATCAGGCGATGACCTTCAAGCGTCCGGGCCGTACGACGAATGCCGCGCACCACGATATCGAGCAGCATTAGTATCAGCCCCATCAACGCGATGAAACCGAAACCGAACAGCGGATCGGGCAGCGTCAGCAGAACCAGCACAACGATCAAGCTTGCACCGCAAAAGGTGGCCAGCCACCATGTCGACGGCGTTTCCGATGCATCCTGGTCCCCGTCGCGAAACAGTGTCGCCGGGGATACCGAAAGCGCGCGGCCGAGCGCAGGCAGCGCAAAGGTGAACGCGGTGAGCAGGCCGAACAACAGGGCGCCAAGGCCTGGCACCAGCAGCCCTTGCAACGTGGTCTCGACCGGAATCTGGGCAGCGGCGACCGTGGCCCCGAGCAGCGCCATTGCCACGCCGATGACGCAGCCCGCAAGGCTGGCAGCAATGCTGAGAAATCCAACCTGCAGCAGGTAAACCGTTGCCAGGCGACGGTTGCGCAAACCTAGTGTGCGTAGCGTCGCGATGGTTTTGAGCTTGCCCTGGAGGTAGGACTGGATACTGTTGAAGACGCCGAGACCGCCGATGAATAGCGTGCTAAAACCGATGATCAAAAGGCCTGATGCGATTTGTCCGAGGCGTTCCGAAATTCTTCGGCTGCGGTCTTCGAAGGTCCTGACCTCCCAGGATTGATCGGGAAATTGCGCGTAGAAGCGCTCGCGCCACAGGTCCGCCACGACGTCGGTGGCCACTCGATACTCGTAGTCGAGCCGGCTGCCGGGTTGTATCAAACCGCTTGCCTGCATGGCCTCCCCGGCGAGTAGCACCGGCGGGCCACGCCAGTCCGCGTTCAGATTCCGGTCGGGTTGTTCCAGTACCAGTGCGCGCACTGCCAGCGTCAGCGAGCCGACATAAATCATGTCGCCGACGCCGATACCGAGGCGATCCGCCAGCGCGGGATCGATGGCCACACCCCAGTAGCCGTCGCGGTACTCGGTGGCGGATGATAAGGCCTGTGCGGGGTCGAGCCTTAGTTCTCCGTACAGCGGGTAGCGCGCATCCATGCTCTGCAATTCGACACGCAGAAAGTTACCGTCTTCAGTACCGAGCATGGTGTACATTTCGGTGACCAGCGATACCTCGCCATTGGCATTCATCCACTGCAGCACCGTCTCCGGTAGTGCCTGATTCGTGTCCACTTCGAGATCGCCACCCAGCAGGTTGCGCGTGTCGGCGAGCAGGCCGAGACTGATCAGCCGGTGCAGGCCGCCGGATGCGGTCACCAGCGTGACTCCAAGCGTCAGGCAGGCGCAAAAAATCCACAGTGACCTGCCGCTAGCACGCAGGTCGCGCCACGCAAGCTTAAGCAGAAAGCGCATGGTCCGGGTCTTCGATGAGTTTACCCTGCTGCAGTCGCAGCACGCGCTGGCAGCGTCGGGCGATGACTTCGTCGTGGGTTACCAGCACCAGGGTCGAACCAGTCGCCTGGTTCAGCTCGAACAGGATATCGATTATCAGCGCCCCAGTATTGAGATCGAGGTTTCCGGTAGGCTCGTCGGCCAGCAGCAGGCCGGGTGAATGCACCAGGGCGCGTGCGATAGCCACACGCTGTTGCTCGCCGCCTGACAGTTGGGCTGGGTAATGTCGCTGCCGCTCGGCCAGCCCGACTCGCTGCAGCATCTGTCGAGCGCGTTCGAGCGCATCGTTGTGGCCGGCGATTTCAAGCGGTAACGCGACGTTGCCGAGCGCGGTCAGGCTTGGCACCAGGTGAAACGACTGGAACACGATGCCGAGCCTGTCCCGTCGTAAATCGGCCAGGGCATCGGCGTCCATCTGCTGCAGCGGCAGGCCGTCCAGACTGATCGAGCCGCCCTGCGGTTGTTCGAGCCCGGCAAGCAACAGCAGCAGGGTGGTTTTGCCCGACCCCGAGGGTCCAATGATCGCGACGGTTTCGCCATCGGCGATGTCGAGATCGACACCGGACAGCACTTCGAGTTGGCCGCTCTCGAGCGCGTAGGACATGGTTAGATTCTGAAGTTGGATCAAGGGCTTGTCTCGAATTTTGGTGGAACAGTCAATTGGATAGCGAGGTGAAATGAAAGTTCTCGACCTTGAGCGCCGGCATCGCCATCTCGATAAACTCGCCGGTGGCGACGGGTTGACCGCTGGCGGTGACGTTCTGCAACAGCCTGAGCACCGATTCGTTCCAGCGCATATCGACCACCGGATGCGTGACTTCGCCGTTCTCGATGCGATAGGTGCCGTCGCGGGTCATACCGGTAAAGCCCAGGGTCCTGGCGTCGGTCGAGCGGATATACCAGAAACGCGTCACCAGGATGCCGTCCTCGGTGTCGGCAATCAGTTGTTCCACCGGGATACCATCCCCGGTCAGAATAATATTGTTGGGCGTCGGCTTTGCCGCGATGCTGTTTTTCCGGGCCCAGTAACGGCTAGTCATCAGCTGTTGTAGCCGGCCCTGGTCGAGCCAGGTCGATCTGGTCAATGGCTGGCCGTCGTTGCTGAACGAGACCGTCGGAAACGCCGGATCGGCGGGGTCCGAGTAAAACGATAGTCGACCGAGAGTCTGGTCGTAATCCGAGAACGGTGAGCGACCCTCGTCCCGGGCGCGCTGATCGAAACCGTAGAACAGGGCCATCGCCATCAGGTCGCCAACCGCCTGCGGTTCGAGGATCACGGTGGTTGGCCGGGGTTGGAAGATCTCGGGGTTCTGCGCTTTCGCGCATTTGTCGATGGCGCGCGCCGTTGCCGCTATCACGTCGTTTTGAGCAATCGAAACCCCCTGGTGTTCGGCCCAGCCGCTGCCGTGGTTACCGGTCGCGGTAACGTGGTAATCGCAGCGATGATGACGCTCGTGGGCGAAGCCGCCCGCGCTATCGCCGCAGGCGGTAAACATTTTGCCGATAGCGAGCAGGCCCGCCAGGTCGATACCGGCGGCCGCGCCCGCCTCGCAGGCCTGCGCGGCCCAGGCGCCGACGGTCTCGATGTCGATCGCCTCGGATTCTGCGCTGTAAGCATACTCATGGCTGGCGAGCACTTTGCCAATTGCCGGCATCACTTCTTCGTCATCGGGCATATGGCGGCAGGTCTCGAACACCCGCGCGACGCTGCGCCTGATCAGGTCAGGGTCGTCGAGCGCGTTGATCGTGATCGAGGTTTTCTTTTGTTCCAGGCGCGCGCTCAGGGTCAGGGTGGCCTGTTGCTTGAGCGCGTTTTGCGATACCGCGCAGTCGTTGAAGCGGGTGCCGAGGCGTTCGACGCCATCGATCAGTACCTGCAGTTCGCCGTCGTGGGGGATTTCCAGGATCGATGCGATCAGGTCCTGCGCCTGCTGCCGTTTCATGCGTCGCGCCCCCGGCAGATGCGAATGTTGCGAAAGCGTGTCGGCGCAGCGCCGTGCGTCATTTGCGCGACTTGCATCGGATCGCCCTTGCCGCAGTTGGTTATCCCGTGAGCCTGCCAGTGGCTGCCGTCGCAGGTGGCGTCGCAGGCATTCCAGAAGGTCGGGGTGCGACTCTGGTAAAGTGCCGCCTTCAGCATGCCGGCTTTCTTGCCGTTTTTAATCTCCCATACCGCGTTGCCGCCGAACTGGAAATTGAGTCGCCACTGGTCGATCGAAAAGCTGTCCATGCCCTCGAAATAAAGCCCGTGTTTAACATCGCCAATCAGTTCGTCGGGACTCAAGGAAGCCTTACCTGGCATCAGGAACAGGTTGGGAATGCGGACGATCGGTATGCTCGACCAGTGATCCGCGCGACAGGAGCCGCGGCTGCGCTCCTCGTCGATATAATGCGCAAACTCCCGGCCGGTGCTGTAGCTTTGAAAAATACCGTCCCTGACGATTTCCCAGCGTTGCCCCGGCACGCCATCATCGTCGAAGCCCTGGGTGGCTAGGCCGTTTTCGAGCGTATTGTCAGCAACCAGGTTAACTTCGCGGCTGCCGTATTGAAACTCACCCATCTTGTCGCGCGATACGAATGACGAACCCGCCATCGAAACTTCGTAACCCATGACCCGGTCGAGTTCGGTGGCGTGCCCGACCGATTCGTGAATCGTCAACGACAGGTTTTCCGAATCGGTCACGATATCGAAATACCCCTCGGGCGCGAGTTTCGCGCTAAGCTTTTCCTCGGCCTCGGCAGCGACGCGTTCGGCCTGGTCGACAAACTCGGCTTTGCTGTAACTCTCGAATCCCTGCGTGGTTGCGGGCGCTTTCCAGTTGCGCTCCTGGAAATCGCCGTTGCCCACCGCGATGGCCCAGATCACCGATTCGGACGAGGTCACATCGCTGTGCAGCTCGGCGCCCTCGGTGTTGGCATACCAGCGCTGTACCCGCTTGAACGACAGGAAACCCTGTGCCCGCATTACCGCCTTGTTGCCGAGCATGACCTCGTTGGCGGCGATCAGCAGGTCCGCCTTGTCCTCCAGCGGTACCGCGAACGGATCCAGCTTGCAGCTAGATGCGAAACTTAGCTTTAGCGGGGCTTCGGGCGCCCATTCTACTCCGCGCTGGCGCAATGCCATGGCCGACGCCCGCGCTATACGCAGTGCCAGCTCGACTACCCGCTCGACTTCGGCGGCACTATAGGTCGGTGACGATGCGAATCCCCAGGCCCCCCGGTACAGCACGCGCACGCCGAAACCGCGGTCCTCGCTATCGTTGCAGTTGGACAGCGCCAGGTCACGCGATATCACGCGCTGCCGTTGTATCGACAGGTAACGCGCATCGGCAAACTGGCAGCCGGCTTTGGCTGCCTTGTCGCAAGCGAGTTTCAGCAGGTCAAACATGGTGGTTCGGAGTCGGTGTCCTCGGGCAGTGAAACTGCAGTCAAGTTTAAGTGGGGATGCGGTTTTCGATTATCCAGTAAAATAGTCATTCTGTATCCAATTATCGCGCGCACGGCAAGCTGTTGGTAAACAGAAAAAAAGAGCCTCGCACCTCCAGGGTGCGAGGGCTGAAAATTACCTGACTTGATATACAGTAATGGGGGAGTCTGCTCTCTATACCAGGTAAATTCTATTACCGTGTTTAACTCGTATGCTGGATGTAATCAACCTGCGACGGGTGACTGCCGGGGAGGCGCCCGAGTGACGTGCGATGGCTGGCCTGGAGTTTTTTCCGCCCAAGGCAGCGCGCTATCTTCCACCCGGCCCTGTCGGCGGCCCGATGAGTAGCCACGTAGAGGTCGGGCTCGGTGTTTTCAACGATCACCAGCGCCCCGTCCGACAACGTTAACTGGGTAAGGCAGCGGTAGCATTCGTTGCCTCCCGCGGTGCTCATCTTCGAAAGCCAGACTTCGGCGTTCTGTATAGATTGCTCATTATTGCCGAGCGCGAAAGCCATGCGGCGCTCGACGTACTGACGCTCTACCAACGTCAAGTGAAAATTTAGTGCCTGTATGTCGATCTTCATCGGTTACACCCGTTTGCGTGAATCGCCACGTTGAATGCAACTATAGAAGCGTTCGAGCATAAATAATATTCGATTAATAAAATGCCATTATTCGATTTTATCGATGTATCGATTAAACTGGTATAACTGCCGAGAACGAGGATTGAAGAAGTTATACCCGTTTGCCTGCAAGCTCCGGGCGTCGGTTGTGCACGGGGCCGGCAACCATCAATTATCCAGTTTCAGTGGCAAACTACGCCTGGGCCAGTAGCTCGATAACGCTGTGATAGATGCCGATGCCGAGTATCACGTTGAACGGGAAGGTCAGGCCTAGCGATGCCAGCATTGCCAGGCCGATGTTTGCGCTCGGGATCGCGGCCTTGATTGCAACCGGCGCCGCTATGTAGGAAGCACTGGCCGTCAGGCTCGCCAGGATAATCGCCGAACCCATCGGCAGGTCTAGCATGATCGCCGCAGCTATTCCGAGCAACGACAGCAGCGGTGGGGCGCACAGGGCAAACAGCAGCAGGCGCCACTGCCGCCAGGGTAGTGGCATAAGCGTGCCTGCCGCGGTAAGGCCCATTTCCAGCAGGAACAGCGCGAGCACGGCTTTGAAGGCGTTGGTATACAAATCAGTGACCGACGAACCCTGGTGCGGTCCATACATCATGCCGATGACGACGCCGCCAAGTAGCAGGATGACGCTGCGGTTAGTGAACGCTTCATGCCATAGTTTCGCCATGCTGGGTTGAACCGAGGTACCAGGCTGCAGTTGGCGAAACAGCAGCAGGCCGACGACGATTGCGGGCAGTTCCATCGCGACCAGGTAGAGCGTTACTTCGGGCGCGATCTGAATCTGGTGCGCCTCTACGTAGGCCAGCGCGACGGCGAAGGTGCCGGCACTGACCGAGCCGTAATGAGCGGCAATACTGGCGCTGTCGGCGAGGTTCAGGCCAACGGCTTTCTTCAATACCGGGAATATTAGCAGCGGTATCAGAACGCCGAGCATGATAACCGTTAGCAGCTCCGGCAGGATCTTCCAGCCGATGTTGCCGTAAAGCGCCATGCCGCCCTTTAAGCCGATCGTCAGCATCAGCAGCAGGCCGATCATATCGTAGGCGGCCTTGGGCACGCTCAAATCCGAGCGCACCAGCCCGGCAATCAGGCCGAGCAGGAAAAACATCACGACGATATCTGGCATAGCCTGATTTCCAGTTGTTCCGAGTAAAAGCCCGAGCCAGTCGAAGCAGAAGCGCGCGCGCCGGTGCAGTGCCGGGAACCGCCAGAGTATACCGAAGAATAATTCGCAGTCACCAATGGAACACCGATAAACCTGGCGCTGCTGGTTTTTTGTTTCCTGAAAATAGTGACAGGGCTATGTTACTTCACGCCTGTGCAAGTACTTGCTAGGATACGACCCGGTAATCTATGCTTGCACCTGCCCGGGGCATGGTGCAGAAGGCATTACTGTATTTTTACAGGTCTATGGGCTGAAGCGATGATGCGCCTTGGGGACTATGCCTGGATTCGCAAAGCAGGCACGCTGCCGTATTGATCCATTTAATCATCGCGAAGCGTGGCATTACTTTATATATTAGGTGCCGGGAAGCGAGTTTCGGCCGCATTTGAACTCGGGTATGCTAAATAGGTCGGCTAACCCGGCCGATAGTACAATATGTCAACGTTAATGGAGTGTTCACTTGAGGTACCTGATTCGTATTGCGACTGGTCATGCTGCGTGGCGCTTTGCCTGCCCCATGGCAACGGTAGCTGTGAACCACAGTATCTTTTGAACCGGCCAGCCTAGCGTTATGTCATCAATATCATCAAGTCATCGGAATGCAATGATAATATTTTTATTGTTGCTTGCGGCCACGTGGTTGCTCTGGTCGGGTCTGTACAAACCATTGCTGCTTGGGCTTGGGGTGCTGTCCTGCGTACTCACTTTCCTGCTGGCGAGGCGCATCGATTACTTCGACAATGAGCTCTTCGCGCTACGCCTGAGCCTGCGTCTGCTGCGCTACTGGCTGTGGCTCGGCGGAGAAATTATCCGCTCGAGCCTCGACGTGATCCGTATCGTGCTGCATCCGAAACTGCCGATCAGTCCTCGCGTGATCGATATCAAAGCCGGGGCGGAGGATCCGTTTTACCAGGTCATTCTCGGCAACTCGATCACGCTGACCCCGGGAACCCTCACGATCGATGTGCACGAGGGCGTTATCAAGGTGCACGCATTAACCGAGGACGGTGCACGCAGCCTCGAGGCGGGTGAAATGAATCGCCGCGTTGCCGCACTGCAGGAAACCTGAAGCGTGTACCACGCCGTCACCATCGCACTGTTGGTCACCATGGCGCTGGCGTTGCTGCGCGCGCTGCTCGGACCCTCGGTTTACGATCGGGTGCTCGCGGTCAACATGATCGGCACCAAGACGGTGCTATTGTTAGCGGTGCTCAGCTTCCTGTTCGGACGGCCGGATTTTCTCGATCTCGCGCTGGCCTACGCGTTGATCAACTTCATTGGCGTGCTGGCGGTACTCGAGTTTTTTCGCGTGCGCGCCGAACAGGATAAATCGGACTCCAACGTGGAAAATCGTTGATGGACACCCTGCTCGACATCCTAAGCTGGCTGTTGTTGACGACTGGCGGCATCTTCGTTTTTGCCGGCGGTCTCGGCGCGCTGCGCATGCCTGACCTGTACACGCGCATGCACGCCGCGAGCGTGACCGACAGCATTGGGCCGATCCTGATCATCACCGGCATCATGTTGCAATCCGGCCTGGCGCTCGCCAGCGTCAAGCTCGTCGCAATTTTGCTGTTTCTGTTACTGGCCGGACCAACGGCCTCCAACGCGCTGGCCAGCGCGGCGCTGCTGTCCGGCTATAAGCCGGGCGGGCCCGCCTCGTCCACGCAGGATGCGGAAAAATGACGATCGTGTTCGGTGTTTTCTTACTGACCCTGATGCTGATTACGGCGATTGCGATCGTGCGCACGCAGAATCTGTTCGTCGCGGTAATGCTGAGCGGCATTTTTAGCCTGCTGCTGGCGAGTAACTTCTTTTTGCTCGATGCCGCCGACGTTGCACTGACCGAGGCCGCGGTAGGCGCCGGCATTTCAACGGTTTTGTATTTGAGCGCGCTGGCGCTATCGGCCGAAAACGAACGTGCGCCTTACTCGTCCCATCGCCTGATTGCGCTGGCGGTGGTCAGCGTCACCGCGCTCCTGGTCATTTACGCCACCTTCGACCAGCCGCGGGTCGGCGACCCGGCCGCTCCGGTACATCAACACGTTGCACCGTGGTACCTGGAGATGACGCGGGACGCGATCGATATTCCCAACGTCGTCACCGCCGTGCTCAGCAGCTTCCGCGGCTACGATACGCTGGGCGAGGTATTCGTGGTTTTTACCGCCGGCATCGGCGTGCTGTTCCTGCTGGACAAACCCGGTGCCCGTCACGGCGGAACGCAAACGGTGGGCCGGGTCAGGCTCAGGCATTACCTGATTCCGCGTCTCGTCGGCCGGATGCTGATCCCGTTCATCCTGCTGTTCGGCCTCTACGTGCAGTTTCACGGCGAATACGGTCCGGGCGGTGGATTTCAGGCCGGGGCCCTGATCGCCGCGTCGATTATCCTCTACGCGCTGCTCGAGGGTGAAACCCGGGCCCTGCAGGCGTTACCGCGACGCCTGCTGACCCTGCTGATCGCGAGCGGGGCGTTGCTCTACGGCGGGGTCGGTGTCGCCGGGATGCTGCTGGGCGGCAATTTTCTCGACTACTCGGTGCTCGCCAGCGACCCGGTCAAGGGCCAGCAGCTCGGCATCATCCTGATCGAGGCCGGTGTTGGCATCACCGTAACCGGGGTTCTGCTGAGCGTATTCCACGCTTTCGCCGCGCGCGGGAGGTTTTAATGAATTTCCTCGGGATTTATTACTACTGGGTTTTCGCCATCCTGCTGATGGTCGGATTTTACGCGGTCATCGCCAAGCTCAACCTGATCAAGAAGCTGATCGGGCTGTCGCTGTTTCAGGCCGCGGTATTCCTGCTCTACATTACCGTGGGCAAGGTCGAAGGCGGCACCGCGCCGATTTTCGCCTCCGCCGCTGGCGAACGGCTGTTTTCCAACCCGCTACCGCAGGTACTGATCCTGACCGCTATCGTCGTCGGCATCTCGACGACCGCACTCGGTCTCGGCATCATCGTGCGGATTAAAGAGGAATACGGCACCATCGAGGAACAGGAAATCCAGGAGATCGATCGCCAGTGACCGCTCTGCAGGCACATTTACCGGCACTGCAGGTTGTCGTGCCGATGCTGAGCGCACCGCTGGCGATGCTGCTGCGCGAGCATCGGCTGTCCTGGGCATTGGCGACGGCAGCGAGCCTGTGCGCGTTTGCGATCGCGATTTCGCTAACGCTGTCCGTTATCGACACCGGCGGGATGCGCTACCTGATGGGCTCGTGGCCGGCGCCGTTCGGTATCGAGCTCGGCGTCGATGCGATGAGCGCGCTGCTGCTGCTAATCGTTACCGGGGCCTCGAGCCTGGCCCTGATTGCGGGCGCGAGCAGTCTCGACCGGGAAATCGAGGTCGAGCGTCAGCCGCTGTTTTACGCCGCCTGGCTGCTCGCGCTGGCCGGCTTATGCGGCATACTCGTCACCGCCGACGCCTTCAATATCTTCGTCTTCATGGAAATTTCGGCGCTGGCGAGTTACGTCCTGGTCGCGGGAGGGCCAGACCGGCGTGCACTGCCCGCGGTCTTCAAATACCTGGTCATGGGCACGATCGGGGCCACTTTTTACCTGATCGGCGTTGGCTTGATCTATCTAATGACCGGTACCTTGAACCTGGACGACATCGTGTATCGGATCGGCGAAGTGGCCGAGGTCAAGCCGATACTAATCGCGGCCGGTTTCATTAGTGTCGGGCTGGCGCTGAAGGCGGCGATATTCCCGCTGCACGTCTGGCTGCCCAACGCGTACACCTTCGCGCCACATGTTGTTACCGTATTTCTCGCCGCGTGCTCGACCAAGGTCGCGCTCTATGTCCTGCTGCGCTTCAATTTCGTCGTGTTCAAGCCGTACCTCGAAGATCACGACCTGAAGTTCGCCATCTTCCTGCTGCCGCTGTCGTTGCTGGCGATCCTGGTCGGGTCGGCGGTCGCGATGTTCGAATCCAACCTGAAACGGATGCTCGCCTGGTCATCGGTGGCGCAAATCGGTTACATCACGCTCGGCGCGAGCCTCGTCAGCGTCGCCGGTCTGACCGCGAGCCTGCTGCACATCTTCAACCATGCGCTAGCCAAGTCGGCGCTGTTTCTCGCCCTGGCCTGCCTCGCGATTTCGGTTTCGAAACTTCGGATCGAGAATATCGGCGGCATCGCGAAGCGCATGCCGTGGACCATGGCGGCCTTCCTGCTCGCCGGACTAAGCCTGATTGGAGTCCCGGGTACCGCCGGCTTTGTCAGCAAGTGGTACCTGATCACCGCGACTTTTGACTCGGGGCCGCTCGGCATACTGCTGGTCGCGGTCATCGTCGTCAGCTCGTTAATGGCGGTGGTGTATATCTGGCGCGTGGTCGAGTGCGCGTATTTTCGCGAAACCGATGAGGCACAGTCGGCGCGTGAGGCGCCGCTGATGCTGTTGCTGCCGACCTGGGCGGCGGTACTGCTGAATTTCTATTTCGGCCTGTTTCCGGGTGTGCCGCTCGAATTATCGAGCAGCGCGGCCACGCTGTTGCTGGGGCAGACGCCGTGAGCGCGTCCGACTCGATCTGGCTTGCACTGCTGCTGCCGCTGCTCGGCGCCGTCGGTATCTTGCTGGCCGGGCGTATCGGCCCCAACCTGCGCGAAAGCGTAACCCTCGTAACCGCGGGCGCGCTGGCCTGGAACGTCTGGGGCCTGATCCCGGCATTGATGGCCGGTGAGCGGCCCGAGTTCACGCTGCTGCAGGTCGTACCCGGAATCGAGATCGCGTTCAAAATAGAACCGCTTGGCATGTTGTTCGCCGCGCTCGCCTCGGGACTGTGGATCGTCAACTCGATTTACTCGATCGGCTACATGCGCGGCAACAACGAGAAAAACCAGACCCGGTTCTATATTTTCTTCGCCCTGTCGCTGGCGGCGACGATGGGCATCGCGTTTGCCTCCAACCTGTTTACGCTATTCCTGTTTTACGAGGCGCTGACGCTTTCGACCTACCCGCTGGTGGCGCACAAGGGCGATCGCGACACGGTGAACTCGGCGCGGGTTTACCTCGGTATCCTGCTGACGACGTCGATCGGTTTGCTACTGCCGGCGATCATCTGGACTTATCTCGCCGCGGGCGGCGGCGAATTCACCGCCGGCGGCATTCTCGAAGGCAAGGTCGAAGGCCCTGCGCTTGGACTCCTGCTCGGAATGTTCGTTTTCGGTATCGGCAAGGCCGCGGTAATGCCGGTGCACCGCTGGTTGCCAGCGGCAATGGTGGCGCCGACGCCGGTCAGCGCGCTGCTGCACGCGGTGGCGGTGGTCAAGGCCGGCGTTTTCAGCGTGACCAAAATCATCATTTACATCTTTGGCGTCGAGCATTTGTTTTCGACACCGAGCAGCGCATGGCTGCTGTACGCTGCCGCGTTCACAATCGTTGTCGCCAGCCTGGTCGCGCTGCGCCAGCAAAATCTGAAGCGGCTGCTGGCTTACTCGACCGTGGCGCAGCTGTCTTATGTCGTGCTGGCTGCTGCGGTGCTGAAACCGCTGGCCGAGATCGGTGCCTCGATTCACATCGTTGCGCACGCCTTTGGCAAGATCACGCTGTTTTTCGCCGCCGGCGCGATCTACGTCGCGTCGAAAAAGACCGAGCTGTCGCAGCTCGCCGGCATCGGCCGGCGAATGCCGTGGACCATGACCGCGTTTACCATCGGCGCGTTGTCGATGATCGGGGTGCCGCCGACCGGCGGTTTCGTTTCCAAGTGGTATATCCTCGCCGGCGCTTTCGAATCTGATAATTATGTCGCGATTTTCACGATCATCGCGAGCACGGTATTGAACGCGGCCTACTTTTTGCCGATCATCTTTGCCGCCTGGTTCGGCAAGGAAGCGATGGATGGCGGCAAGGAGCATGGCGAGGCGCCCTGGCCGGCGGTACTCGCGCTGACCTTTACCGCGGCGCTGACGATCCTGTTTTTCCTCTTCAACGGCCCGGTCATCGAGCTCGAAAGACAGCTACTGGGGGCGGTCTCATGAACGATTCGCAAAAAGACGACGCCTGGCTGGCGCGGCCTGCGTCGATTCGCCTGCTGTGGCGAGTCTTCTGGGCCGTGCTCGCGCTGACCGTGGCGGCGCAGCTGGTGATCAAGGTCAAGGGGTATTTTGGTATCGATGACTGGCTCGCGTTCGGCGCCGTTTACGGCTTCCTCGCCTGTGTCGCCATGGTGCTGGTGGCCAAAGTCCTCGGCTACCTGCTCAAGCGCGACGAGAATTATTACGCGGCGGAGGACGAACGTGACTGAATTTTTGCCTCCCGCCCTGATCCTGCTCGTCGGCGCGATACTGATCGGCCCGCTGCGCGGTCATCTGCGCTCCGCAGTGGTGCTGGTCGCACCACTGCTGACCCTGTGGGCGGTGTGGCAGGTTCCCGACGGCGTCGTCACCACGGCACCCTTTCTCGATTATGTCATCGAGCCGGTCGAGGGCAGCCCGCTGCGCCGCCTGTTCGCGACCATTTTTGCGCTGATGGCTTTCGTCGGCGGGCTCTACGCGTTCCGCCAGGCGAAATGGTACGAATTGGCGGCGGGTTATGCCTATGCAGCCGGCGCGGTCGGCGTCAGCTTCGCCGGCGACCTGATCACGCTGTTCATCTTCTGGGAAATGATGGCGCTTTTTTCGACCGTCGTGGTCTGGAGCGGCGGTACCCCGGCCGCGCGCGCCGCTGGCGTCCGCTACGCGATCATGCACCTGCTCGGCGGTATCATACTCAAGGTCGGGATCGAGGGCGTCGTCGTACACACCGGTTCCATCGATATCCAGCCGATGCTGGCGACCAATTTCGACACCTGGATGGTCCTGATCGGTATCCTGATCAACGCCGCGGCGCCGCCGCTATCGGCGTGGCTGGCCGATGCCTATCCCGAATCGAGCCCGACCGGCTCGGTGTTCCTGTCGGCGTTTACGACCAAAACCGCGGTGCTGGCGCTGATCTTGCTGTTCCCGGGCGAACCGGTGCTGATCTGGGTCGGCATTTACATGGTCATGTACGGCATCATTTACGCCCTGCTCGAAAACGACGCGCGCCGGATCCTGGCTTATTCGATCGTCAACCAGGTCGGTTTCATGGTCTGCGCGATCGGCATCGGCACGCAAATGGCGCTGAACGGTGCCGCCGCGCACGCGTTTGCGCACATCATCTACAAGGGGCTGCTGTTCATGAGCGCCGGCGTGGTCGTCTACCGCACCGGCAAGAGCAAGTGCACCGATCTCGGCGGCCTGTTCCGCACCATGCCGCTGACGACAATCTGCGGCATTATCGGCGCGCTGTCGATCTCGAGCTTCCCGCTGACCTCCGGCTTCACTACCAAGTCGATGATCTCGGAGGCCGCCGTCGACGAGGGCCTGGTGCTGGTCTACATGCTGCTGACCGCCGCTTCGGCGGGCGTGTTCCTGCACGCCGGGATCAAGTTTCCGTGGTTCGTGTTTTTCCAGAAAGACTCGGGGCTGCGACCCAAGGATGCCCCCTGGAACATGGCCGCGGCGATGGTCATCTTCGCCGCTCTGTGTATCCTCATCGGGATTTTTCCCGAACCTTTCTACCAGTTTCTGCCGTACGCAACCGATTACGTTGCCTACAAGCCGGGCAAGGTCCTGTTTTACCTGCAACTGCTGCTGTTTTCGGGTCTGGCGTTTTTCCTGCTGCTGCCGCTGATGCGGCGCACGCTTACGATCAGCCTCGACCTCGACTGGCTGTGGCGAGTGCTGTTTTACCGCGCTGGTAGCGTCCTGCTGCGAGTTCTGGCTAGTATCGGCGGCGCTATCGAGACCGGGATTCGGACGCGGGTTTCATCGTTGCGCGACGTGGCTCGCCGCTATCTCGGTTTCGTCGAAAGCAATCGCGCTCACGGCATTTTTGCCCGCACCTGGCAGATCGGTACTACCGCGTTGTGGATTGCAATCCTGCTGTCCGTTTACGTGCTTACCTATTTCATCTCCTGAACAGCGCTGGTGCGAAATCTTCAATCGCGCTCCATCTGCTGCTGCCGACATCGTCCTGGTAGTTCGTCGAAAGTTACAGCGGGATAATGAAACCACGCATCAACCGAATAACTTTTCGCGGGCGGTATCCATAATCACAGAGACTACCGGATGCAGCACCCGGCGTTCGATCGAGATTGCATAGAACTCTTCCTTTATCTCGTCAACCTGCCCGATCGACTCGACCCCGTATTGCTGCATCACCTCTTTCTCGATCGCGGCGGGCGCGATGAAAACGCCCGCGCCCTGTTTACCGAAGGCTTTCATCAGCGCGCTATCGTCGAACTCTGCGACCGTCTGCGGATGGATCCTGTTTTTGTCCAGCCACTGGTCGATCACCGAGCGTAACTGGGTGCTGGCGCCTGGCAGCAGAATCGGCGCGCCATCGAGACATTGCGGGAAATCGCCTTCCAGTTTTTGCACCAGTTCGGCAGTGGCCAGAAAGCTGACCGCACACACGCCCAGCTTATGGTTGTAGCCGCGCGTGCTCACCGTCGCGGGTATCGGGCGGTCGGCCAGCACCAGGTCGAGCCGATGCAGGGTCAGCTCCGCGAGTAAATTGTCCAGGCTTGCTTCACGGCAGATCATTCGCACGGGTTCTGGGGTCGTCAGGGCCGGCTGCAGAATACGATGTGCAATTGATTTGGGTAATGCATCTACCACGCCAACACGAAACAGTTGGCGGCGGTCCCCTGGCAGTTGATGGATGACTTCCTCGAGTTCGCCACCCAGGGAAAAGATTTCGTCGGCGTAGCTCAGCGCCAGCCGCCCGGTCTCGGAGATTTCAAGGTTACGCCCCACCCGGTTGAACAGCTTGGTTCCCAGCTGGTCCTCGAGCAGGCCGAGCTGGCCGCTGATGGTTTGTGGCGTCAGGTGCAGGCGTTCGCTGGCCCTGGCAATGCCGCCCTCGCGCGCAACGATCCAGAAATAGTGCAGGTGTTTATAATTGATCATAATTAGATTCTTCGATAAAAACGAATGATAATCAAATTATATTCGACTTTTTCTAACGGTCAACCGGTCTTACCATGCACCCTGAAATATTCGAAATTGATTGATACCAGGAGTCGATGATGCAAATTGATATACAGGCACGACCGTTCTCGCTGACCGAGTCGTTACACCATTATAGTGAACGGCGTATACGCTTCGCGTTAACCCGGTTTGAAGATCACATCCAGAGAATATCGATGTGGTTGTCCGATGTTAACGGACCCAGGGGCGGCAGGGATAAGCATTGCCGATTGCAGATCGTGCTGACCGGAAAAACTTCCGTAATCATCG
The DNA here is from genome assembly GCA_947260025.1 of uncultured Gammaproteobacteria bacterium. Classification (GTDB taxonomy): domain Bacteria; phylum Pseudomonadota; class Gammaproteobacteria. Next base: position 2,163 of record CAMYON010000017.1, on the reverse strand, counting down.
AAGACACCCAGGCGAACCTGCATATCGCCATCAACCGAACGATCGAGCGCGCTAGCCGTACCCTGGTGCGAAAGCTGGATCGTCAGCAATCCAGAATGCACCGGTCAGGCACCGCCGCCCTGGAATCTTCACTGTCCGTATAGGGACTTCTACTTAAGATCAAGCGAGGTACGACATGAAAAATTCAGCTATAGCAGCGACTTACGGCGATCGGGCCGCCAGCATCAGCAGCAACAAGGTTTTACGCAACACTTACATGCTGCTATCCATGACCCTGCTATTCAGCGGACTGACAGCCGGCGTTGCAATGGTGCTCAACCTGCCGCACCCGGGATTGTTGCTCACGCTCGGTGGTTACTTCGGGTTACTGTTTCTGACTACCCGCTACCGCGACAGCGCGCTCGGGCTCGCCTTCGTATTCGCGCTGACCGGTTTCATGGGATACACCCTGGGGCCGATATTGAACAGCTACCTGGCATTGGCCAACGGCGGGCAGATCGTCATGACGGCGATGGTTTCCACCGGCGCGATCTTTATCGGCCTGTCGGCCTTTACCCTGGTAACCCGCAAGGATTTCAGTTTCATGGGCGGCTTCCTGATGGTCGGGATCCTGGTTGCGTTTCTGGCCGGCCTGGGTGCGATATTTTTCGAGATGCCGATGCTTTCCCTGGCTGTTTCGTCGATGTTCGTGCTGCTGATGTCGGGCCTGATCCTGTACCAGACCAGCAGCCTGATACACGGCGGCGAAACCAACTACATCATGGCTACCGTCACGCTTTATGTGTCTATTTTCAACCTGTTCACCAGCATGCTGCACCTGCTGGGATTCATGGGTGGTGACGAGTGATTTAACAAGCCGACCGTGGCGATCGCGTCACGGTCGGCGTTTCGACTTCGGTCCGCCTTGAACCGGGCTCAAAATCTGATATCGCGAAATTGTTTCCTGGATTATGATGCGACCCTGCCTGCGGGCAGCAGCCCTGCTATTGAAATCAGGCAGGGAGGTATTAACTAGGGGGCCTGGGAGCAGGAAAAGCGGATCGATGAAAACAACAGACGACTCTTCTTCGCAGCCGCCTGAAGCCGCGTCGCGCAACTGGGTTGAGCGGCCGCGGGTGCAGCAGGCTATCATGGCGCTGATCATCATCAACGCCATCATTCTCGGTCTCGAAACCGTGCCCGCGGTGATGGCGAGTTATGGCGATATACTGGTAAGGGTCGACAAGATTATTCTCGGCGTGTTCGTGATCGAGATTCTGTTGCGGATAATCGCGCATCGGCTGCGCTTTTTTCGCGATCCGTGGAGTATTTTCGATTTTGCCGTGGTCGGCATCGCGCTGGTGCCCTCCAGTGGCCCGTTTGCCGTGCTGCGCGCGCTGCGAGTATTGCGCGTGCTGCGTATTCTGACCATCGTGCCGTCGATGCGCCGGGTGGTCGGAGCGCTGCTGGATTCTATCCCGGGCCTGTCTTCCATCGCCCTGGTGCTAATGTTGCTTTACTACGTGTTCGCGGTTATCGCAACCAAGCTGTTCGGGGCAAACTTTCCGCAGTGGTTCGGCAGTATCGGTGAATCGCTATACTCGCTGTTCCAGATCATGACGCTGGAAAGCTGGTCGATGGGTATCGTGCGCCCGGTGATGGAAGTGCACCCGAATGCGTGGATCTTCTTCGTCATATTCATTCTGATCGCGACCTTCACCATGCTGAACCTGTTTATCGCGATTATCGTCAACGCGATGCACAGCTTTACCGAAGAAGAAAACCGGGAGCGGCAAGATGCGCTCGACCAGACCCGCGATCATATCGAGGCCGATCTGCACCACGAAGTCGCAGCGCTGCGATCCGAAATCGCCGAACTCAAGCAGCTGCTGCAGGAATCGCCAAACCGATAATGTCGCCAGGGCCGACTGGCCCAGACACTGGTACTCGATGCTACGTTCCGTGGTGCCGTATTCCGGCCAGCAAACGCCGATGCTTAGCCATTCCAGGCTTCGACCGCCACGCGGCGAAAATTTTCGCCGAGAAAGCCGCGCAGATCTGCGTCGTCGAAACCCGCATCGGCCAGCTTCGCGATCAGTGCCGGCAGTTGGGCCGGACCGCCGTGCTTGATGTCTTTGGTGTCGTACTGCTGACCCGCCGGCCAGTAGTCGGGGCGGCTGCGCA
>CAMYON010000016.1 GCA_947260025.1 uncultured Gammaproteobacteria bacterium | reverse complement strand
GATTGCGGCGCACCTGGGCGCGCCCGACAAGATCATTACCAAGACGCCCACCGCCGATCTCGAAACCCTGGCCCCGTCGAAACCCGACGAAGACGCGCTTGGCCTGACCTACGACCAGATCGACGACTTCCTCGAAGGCAAAAAAATCCACCCCGAAGCCGAACACCGCCTGATCCACATCTTTCTGACCACCTCGCACAAGCGCCAACCTATCGCCACCGTCTACGATCAGTAGTCCTTCTCCAAAAACATCCCAGCAAACGGCAGCCGAAGCGCCCCTTTGCGACTGACCGGATGGCCTGCGGCTCCCTGAAAAAGGCTGAAAATTTTGGGGCAAGGCGATACGCGACATCCCTGTCGCGGATCGCCACAGGCTGCGTCCATGCAGCCTGACCCCAAAATTTTCAGCCTTTTTCAGCATCCGGTCTTTAGGTCGCAAAGGGGCGCTTCGGCTGCCTCGATGGCTCCTGATACTCTCGATACCTTTTTTAACGACAATGTCTAAAGATTCTAGAAAGTCTCAACTTAGCGGATTTGGTTACATAGAGCCCTACTACCACTAAAGAGCTGTCGATACCCCTCTATAACCCTCACCTCAATTGAGTCTCTCAGCCTGTAAGAAAACTCAACTAGTTCCAGGCATCACCCGAACGGATACTGCAACCAACCCTCGATGTGACAAGGGTGGGATTGTTTTGGCCTGGAAAGATGTCAGTAAGGCAACCGGAGCGATCACTTGCGACCTAAAGACCGGATGCCGAAAATGGGATTATTTTTTAGGGTCAGGCCACAGGGATGTGGCCTGTTGCGATACGCGACAGGGATGTCGCGCATCGCCTTGCCCTAAAAAATAATCCCATTTTCGGGAAGCCGCAGGCCATCCGGTCAGTCGCAAGTGATCGCTCCGGTTGCCTATGGGAAAGCCTTAGACAAACGATGTTTGATATTAGGAGTTGAGGACGGCTTCGGCCTGGAGGTCGGCGTGATAGGACGAGCGCACCATCGGGCCGCTGGCGACCTGGTCGAAGCCAATGGATTCGGCGTAGGCGCCGAGCTCGTCGAATTCATCGGGGGTGACGAAACGTTCGACCGCGAGATGATCGAGGCTGGGTTGCAGGTACTGACCCAGGGTCAGCATGTTGACGTCGTGCCCCCGCATGTCGCGCAACACCTGTTTGACCTCGTCGATCTCCTCGCCGAGTCCGAGCATCAGGCCAGACTTGGTGGGCACCTGCGGGTGCATTTGTTTGAACTGTTGCAGCAGGTCGAGCGACCATTCGTAGTCGGAACCGGGGCGGATTTTCTTGTACAGCGACGGCACCGACTCGAGGTTGTGGTTAAACACGTCGGGCGGCGCCTGGGTCATGACTTCAAGCGCGACGTCCATGCGGCCGCGGAAATCCGGCGTCAGAATTTCGATCTGAATATCGGGATTGAGCTTACGGGTTTCCAGTATGCATTCGACAAAATGCGCTGCACCGCCATCACGCAGATCGTCGCGATCCACCGAGGTAATCACGACGTAACGCAGGCCCATCGCGTGGATAGTCCTGGCGAGGTTGGCCGGTTCGGTCGTATCGAGTGGATTGGGCCGACCGTGGCCGACATCGCAAAACGGGCAGCGCCGGGTGCAGATATCGCCCATGATCATGAAGGTGGCGGTGCCCTTCGAAAAGCACTCGCCCAGGTTGGGGCAGGAGGCTTCCTCGCAAACCGTGTACAGGCTGTTCTCCCGCAGGCGCGCCTTGAGTTGCTTGACGCGATCGCCGGTCGGCGCCTTGGCGCGAATCCAGGGCGGCTTGCGCTGCACGCTCTTCGACGGCACCACCTTGATCGGGATGCGCGCGACCTTATCGGCGCCCTTGAGTTTAACTCCCTGCACTACCTGGTTTTTCTTCACTTAAGTTTCCAATAAGTATGTTGGCCAGTTTCTGGCCGACGACGTCGATTTCATCAGTGACACCCAAATCGTGCAACCGGGTGACCGCGAGCCCCTGGTAGCCGCAAGGATTGATGCGGGTAAACGGCTCGAGATCCATATCGACGTTGAGACTCAGGCCATGATAGCAACATCCCTTTCGAATACGCAATCCAAGCGCCGCAATCTTGGCGTCACCGACGTAAACCCCCGGCGCCCCGGCCCGGCCCTGCGCGCTGACACCGTAACCGCGCAGCAACTGGATCACCGACCTTTCGATCACGGCAACCAGTCCTTTAACGCCGAGGCCCAGGCGCGTGATGTTCAGCAGGCAGTAAAGCACCAGTTGGCCCGGACCATGATAGGTCACCTGCCCGCCGCGATCGATCTGCAGCACCGGGATATCGCCCGGCGACAACAGGTGTTCGGCGCGACCGTTCAGGCCCTGGGTGAATACGGGGTCATGCTCGGTAAGCCATAGCTCATCGGCAGTATCTCGATCGCGACGGTTGGTAAAGTCCTGCATTGCCTGCCAGGTTTGCCGGTATTCCGTGCGGCCCAGCTTCCTGACCCGGATTGGCGCCTGGGACATGATACTTAGAGCGACATTACGACGTGCTCACAATCGTACAGATCCTGGTAGATTTCTTCCAGTTGCTGCTGACTGTAAACGGTAAAGGTCAGCGTCAGGGCGAGATACTTGCCGCCCTTGCTGCTACGCCGCCGCACTTCTATATGCTCGGCCTGCGGGCAGCGCGCCCTGACAAGTTCGAGTACGATGGACTCGAAATCATCGGAATGATTGCCAAAAACCTTGAGCGGGAATCGGCTGGGATAATCGATCAGCGCTAAGCCGGACTCAACTGAATCTGCCGGCCCGCTCATCAGCGAAACATCAGCTTGATGCTGTCCATGGTCCTGACGAAAAAGCTGCCTTCGCCGACGTCCTGCATCGCAACGATATCCTCACTCAGCATCAACTCGTCGTCGAGCTTGATGTTGACCTGGCCGAGCTGTTGGCCCAGGGCAACCGGAGCCGAAATTTCACGATCGATTTCCATCGACGCATCGAGATCGCGATAGCGGCCGCGCGGGATTGTTATATGAATATCCTTACCCACGCCGAGGTTGACCTGCTCCTGCTCGCCGTACCAGATTCGTGCGGTTTTCAATACCTCTTCGGCGCGGTAGAGCTTGTGGGTCTCGTAGAAGCGGAAGCCGTAATTCAGCAAAGACTGGCTGCTCTGGGTGCGGGCCTTGTCGGAATTGGCACCCAGCACCACCGAAATCAGGCGCATGTCTTCGCGCTGGGCCGACGCCACCAGGCAAAACCCGGCCGCCTCGGTGTGGCCAGTCTTGACCCCGTCCACCGTGTCGTCTCGCCACAACAGGCGGTTGCGATTGAATTGACGAATCTCGTTATAGGTGTATTCACGCTCTTTGTAGTAGCTGTATGATTCCGGGAATTCGCTAATGACCGCGCGCGTCAAGGTGGCAATATCGCGCGCACTGCTGTAGTGATTTTCGTCCGGCCAGCCGGTAGAGTTGACGAAATTCGTATTCGTCATCCCGAGCAGTTGCGCCTGGTGGTTCATGTAACCCGCAAACGCGGACTCGGATCCGGCAATATGCTCGGCCAGCGCCACGCTGGCATCGTTACCAGACTGTATAATCAGTCCCTTGAGTAAATCATCGACCGGCACCTGCTTGCCGACTTCGACGAACATTTTAGAGCCTTTCATACGCCAGGCCTTTTCGCTGATGGTAACCATTTCATCCAGCGCAATGTCGCCATCGGCAATCGCCTTGTCGACCAGGTAAGCGGTCATCAACTTGGTAATACTGGCGGGCTCGATATGCTTGTCCGGATCCTTTTCCGCGAGCACCTTGCCCGAATCGAAATCAACCAGGAAATAGCTGGTGGCGTCGAGCTCGGGCGGATTCGGTATCGGCTTGGCCGCGGCCCAGCCGGAACCGGAAAACAGTGCAGTCAGAATTACGACAAAAAGCGAGACTATCTTCATAGGAAACTGGTTACCTGGTGGGCTTGTGAAACTGGCGCGATTGTAGCGATCACGGTTAATGCGCTCAAGGTTTATCGGCTAAGACTTCCGATCGACATCCAGCCTAGTCCTGGACCACGATACGTGCGGTTTGGAAGCCCTTGCCCTTGAGGCGTTGGACAATGGCATTGGCTTCATCGATATCGAACAGCGGGCCGACTCGCACCCGGTAAAACAGGCCGTTATCGGTTTGCAACTGCGATACTCGCGCCGAGGTTTCGTTAACCGCATGCAGATCCTGCACCAGGTTGCTGGCGTTCAACTGGCTGGAAAAAGAACCCATCTGGATAAACAGCGGCACATCCTTATCCGCTTCGTCGGTTAACGGTATGGTGCGCACCACGCTGGTCGGTTGGGACTGGCCCCTGCTAACCACCCTGATTTCCACATTGGCGGTACCCGGCCCCTTGACGCCGAGTTTTTTGGCAGCCCCGTAGGACAGGTCGATAATGCGACCCTGAACGAAGGGGCCGCGATCGTTAACCCGCACCACCGCGCTGCGGCCGTTGTCGAGATTCTTCACGTGCACGTAGGCCGGTAGCGGCAGCGTCTTGTGGGCCGCGGTCATGGCGTGCATGTTGTAGATTTCACCACTGGAAGTTTTACGTCCATGAAACTTGATCCCGTACCAGGAGGCGATTCCGCGCTGCACGAAGCCGTCGGAGCTATCGAGCACGTGGTAGCGCTTGCCGAACACCACATAGGATGAAGGGTTGCCGTACTTCGATTTCTGGGTGCTCGTCGCAACCGGGACCTGCGTCTTGCCCCGGTCCCCGATCGGTACCCCGAAGCTACAGGCGCTCAACGCCAGTGAAACTGTCAGGCACAGCAGTAGCTTAAGTCTCATGTCGTCTTTTTATACTGGTGGCTAATTAATTTGGCCAGTTGATAAACCGCCATTGCGTAGAGCTCGCTGTGATTGTATCGCGTGATCACGTAAAAATTCTGGAACCCGGCCCAGTACTCCGGGCGATCACGCTGCTGTAATCTCACCAGCGCGACCGGCGTCTCTTCGCTGATTTCAAATTTCGAATCCAGTCCGCTGCGTTTTAGATCGGCCCACTTGTAGGACGGTTTGACTCCCGGTTCGAGAGACTCGATCGAATTGTTTTCCGCCGCCTCCAGTGGCCGCGCCACGCGTCCATCGCGCTTCCAGCCGTGCTTGACGAAGTAGTTGGCGACGCTGCCGGTGATATCGGCGATGCTGTCGAACAGATTAGTCTGCCCATCCCGGTCGAAGTCGATCGCGTAGTTACGATAGCTGGAAGATATGAACTGCGGCATACCCATGGCCCCGGCATAGGAACCACGCAGCGCGCGCGCCTCGAATCCCTGCTCCTTGGCCAGTAGCAGAAACTGCTCCAGTTCGCGGGTAAAGAATTTGGCGCGCCGGGGGTAGTCGAAGGCCAGGGTCACGAGGCTGTCGAACACCGGGTCCTTACCCTTGTAGATACCGTAAAAGGTTTCGACGCCGATAATCGCGACAATGATTTCGGGCGGTACGCCGGTTTTCTCGCTGACCTCGTCCAGCAACTCCCGATGCTGTTGCCAGAACTCGACGCCAAGATCGATACGCTTGTCCTTGATGAAGATACCGCGGTACTGGTACCACTCGAGTTCCTTTTCCGCCGGCTTGTCCAGTAACGCGAACAGGTGCTCCTGTTTTTTCACCTGGGAAAAAAGGTCGACCAGCTCGGCTTCGGTATAATCGGTTTCGCTGGCAATACGCTGCACGAAAGCACTCACGTCCGCGCGCCCCTGGTAATCTCCATCGGGAATATCGAGCGCCATGACCATCGGCGAGATAAATAATCCAAGTACCAATACAAGCTTTTTCATCAAACTAAGAACCGTTTCGCCGATCTAATCGACATTATTAATCCAAACCCCATCATCAGGGTTACCATTGAAGTGCCGCCGTAACTGATTAGCGGCAGGGGCACGCCTACCACGGGCAGCATGCCGGCCACCATACCGGTATTGACGAACAAATAGACGAAAAACGTCAAACTCAGTGCGCCGGCCAGCAGGCGACCAAAATTTTCGTTCGAATGCGCCGCTATGTATAGCCCTCGAAAGATAATTGCCAGGTAAATTAAAATCAACACGACGCTGCCAAAGAAGCCAAACTCTTCGCCGAACACGGAAAAAATGAAATCGGTCGATCGTTCCGGGATGAAATCGAGCTGCGATTGCGTGCCGTTCAACCATCCCTTGCCGTAAACGCCGCCCGAACCAATCGCAATTTTCGACTGGATTATATGGTAACCGGAACCCAGCGGATCGCTTTCGGGATCGAGCAGGGTCAATATGCGCTTGCGCTGGTAATCATGCAACGCGAATTTCCACAACAGCGGTGCCATTGCCGAGAACAGGACGCCCAGGCTGATTATGATGCGCCAGCGTACCCCGGCCAGAAACAGCACGAAGAAACCGGCGCTGCCGACCAGTATCGCGGTCCCGAGGTCGGGCTGGCGGGCGATTAACATTACCGGAATCATCACCAGTACCGACGAAACCACCAGCTCCTTGAAACCGACCGGCAATACGCGGTCGGCAAGATAGGTTGCGACAATCATCGGTACCGCCAGTTTGAGAATCTCAGAGGGCTGAAAGCGGATAAAGCCAAGGTCCAGCCAGCGCTGCGCACCCTTGCCGACCTCGCCAAAAAACATCACCGCAACCAGCAATCCGACGCCGCCGAGATACAGCCAGATCGATACCTTGCGTAACATCCGAACAGGAACGTTGGCCGCGGCAACCAGGAGCATCATCGCTACCAGGATCCGCGTCCCCTGACGCAGCACGGCCGCCTGGTCGGAACCAGTGGCGCTGTACAAAACCAGGCTGCCGAACAGGGCGAGTATCACCAGTAACGATAGCAGCACCGGGTCCAGCCGCAGCGCATCCAGGATGCGGCGAGTGATCGAAACCGAGTCGGAATCCAGCGACTGGTTCACGATTCTTCCAGCAGGTAGGCGTCCATGATCTGGCGCGCGATCGGCGCCGCTACCGAACTGCCACTACCGCCGTTTTCGACGATGACCGCGACCGCGATTTTCGGATCCTCGGCCGGCGCATAGCTGACGAAAAGCGCGTGATCCCGCAGCTTTTCGGCGACCGTCTCTTCATCGTACTCTTCGTCCTGGGCGATTTCGAAAACCTGGGCGGTACCGGTTTTACCGGCGGTCCTGTATTCCATCCCACGGTTGATGCCTTGCGCGGTGCCGCGCAAGCCGTGCACCACGTTGACCATGGCATTATGAACATGTTCCCAGTTTTTCGGTTTGAGCAGCTGGTAGCGCCCGGTGACGCGGCTCGCTATATCGATCCTGTTGTAGTCGGGGATCTTCTCGACCGATTTTACCAGGCGCGGCTGGTAACGCGTTCCCCTGGAGGAAAACGCGGCGGTTGAATTTGCCAGCTGCAACGGCGTCACCAGAAACGCACCCTGGCCGATACCGGTTATCAGGGTTTCGCCCGGAAACCATGGCATACCCTCGTGGCCGCGCTTCCACTCACGCGAGGGCAACAGGCCGTTACGCTCCCCGGTGCTGTCTACCCCGGTTTTGACGCCAAACCCGAATTGCGCCATAAACTCGGCCATGCGATCGATTCCGAGCCGGTATGCGAGATCGTAAAAATAGACGTCGCAGGACTGAGAGATCGCGTCATTCAAGTTCATGTGGCCGTGACCCTCTTTCTTCCAGTCGCGATAGCGGCGCTCTTCGTTCGGCAACAGGTAATAGCCGCCACACCAGGTTTTATCATCCTTCTGGTTGACCCTGGCCTCGAGTCCCGCCAGCCCGTAAAAAGGCTTGGTGGTAGAACCCGGTGGATACTGGCCCGACAGGGCGCGGTTGAACAGCGGGCGCTCAGGCGAATCGCGCAGCGCGCCGTAGTTAGCGTAACTGATACCGTTGACGAACAGGTTGGGATTGAAAATCGGCATCGACACCAGCGCCAGGATTTCACCATTGGTCGGATCGATGGCAACCGCGGCGCCGTTACGATCGGCAAAGGCTTCCTCGGCGACTCGCTGTAAACTGGAATCGATCGTCAGGTGCAGGTTATTACCCTGGATAGGCGGCGATTCGCTCAGCACCCGCAGTGTACGGCCGTTGGCATTAACCTCGACCTGCTGTACTCCGACAGAACCGTGCAATTCGTGTTCGTAAAATTTTTCCAGGCCGAGCTTGCCGATATGGGTAGTGCCGGCATATTCGACTTCATCTACCTCGCGCAGGTCGCGCTCGTCGACGCGCCCGACATAGCCCAGCGCATGCACGGCATGCTCGCCATGGGGATAGTTACGGGTCAGACGCGCGTTGATTTCGACACCTTCGAACTTGTGCAGGTTGACTGCGAGGCGCGCGACTTCAGCGTCGTCGAGGTTGAGGCGCAGCGGAATGGTCTCGAATGGACGGCGCCGCTTCGATGATTGCCTGAAACGCTTGAGGTCCTGATCGGTGTATTCGACGTACTGCCGCAGCTGTTGCAGGGTCGCGTCGAGATCGGTCACCTGTTCTCGCACTATCTCGAGCCGATAGGTGGGCAGGTTGTTGGCCATAACCACGCCATGCCGATCGAAGATAAGACCGCGGGTCGGCGGCAGGGCTTTGATGCGAATCCGATTGCTGTCGGAGAGCGTCGAAAAATGCTCGTAGCTGACGACCTGCAATACGTACAGCCTGCCAAGCACCAGGCCCAGCAGAATTACCGTGAAAATTGCGGCTAGCACCAGGCGGCGCCTGATGAGTCGGCTTTCGAGGAAATCGTCTTTTAGCTGCTCTCGCTTCGACATTGAAACGGAAATAACCTTGCTCACTGTGGATCATAGGCAGATGTGCGGACAATACCAGAAAATCGCCCGGAAAAGTGCCGAAATAATACAAAGAAGTTTCAATATGACTCGAAAAACCTTTATCATGCACCCTTTTTTTGGACCCGGGTCACTCGAGGGTCCGAAACATCTAAAAACAACACCACATAGGTTGGGAAATTAGTATGGAGCTTAGTCACCTGTTGCCGCCGATTATCGGCGTCTTTGGACTGGTCGCGGCCGCGATCACCTATTCGGCGGTCAAGAAACACCCCGAAGGCGAAGGCAAAGTCGTGGAAATCGGCAACCAGATTCATCTCGGCGCGATGGTATTCATGAAGCGTGAATACAAGATGCTTGTCATGTTTGCGCTTGCGTTGCTCGTTATCCTTTTCATTTTCCTGGGCTGGCAAACGGCTTTCTGTTTTCTACTGGGAGCATTAGCCTCGGGAACGGCCGGTTACATCGGCATGAGCACCGCTACCCGCGCCAATGTAAGAACCACGACCGCCGCGCATAACGAGGGCGCCGCGGCTGCCCTGACCGTGGCTTTCTTCGGCGGCTCGATCATGGGTCTCGCGGTGGCGTCGCTCGGACTGCTGGGACTCGGCATCGTGTTTATCATGTTTTCCTCGGACCTCGAATCGATACACGCGATTCACGGCTTCGCCATGGGCGCGTCGGTGGTTGCATTGTTTTCACGTGTCGGTGGCGGTATTTTTACCAAGAGCGCCGACGTCGGCGCCGACCTGGTGGGCAAGATTGAAGCGGGTATCCCCGAGGACGATCCGCGTAACCCGGGCGTCATCGCCGACAATGTCGGCGACAACGTCGGCGACGTCGCGGGCATGGGCTCTGACATTTTCGAGTCTTACTGCAATTCGATGATCGCGTCGATCGCGATCGCGTCCACGCTGACAGTCGCCGCTGCCGCCGAGCTTGGGGGACAGGCAGGGATGATGTCCCTGCCACTGGCACTGGCTTCGCTGGGCCTGCTGTGTTCGATCGGCGGTATTTTTATCGTTAAACTCAATGCAAGCAAATCACCCGAAAAAGCGCTGCGTACCGGCACCCTCGGATCCTCCATCCTGTTTATTATACTGGCTTTTTTCTTGATTTCGGCACTCGAGCTCAGTAACGGCATCTGGATCGCGGTACTGGCCGGCGCGGTCGGCGGCATCATTATCGGGCTGGTTACCGAGTATTACACCGCGGGTAAGCCGATCGAGCACATTGCCCAATCCGGCGAAACCGGTCCGGCCACGGTCATGATCAGCGGACTCGCCATCGGCATGCAGTCGGTCGCGATTCCGATCCTGACGATTTGCGGCATCATCTGGGTCGCCAGTATCAACGCCGGTCTTTACGGGGTGGGTATCGCGGCGGTCGGAATGCTCGCCACGGTGGGCATTACCATGGCGATCGACGCCTACGGCCCGGTTGCCGATAACGCCGGCGGTATCGCGGAAATGGCAGGCCTCGGCGAAGAAACGCGCAAGATCACCGATTCGCTGGACGAGCTGGGTAACACCACTGCCGCGATCGGCAAGGGCTTCGCGATCGGTGCGGCGGCGCTGGCGGCACTCGCCATCATCACCGCTTATATCGAGACCGTCTCGCTCAACATCGAAAACTTCGCGCTCGAGCTGAGTAATCCGGACGTCCTGATCGGACTTTTCATCGGTGGCATTATTCCGTTCATTATTGCCTCGATCACGATGACAGCGGTCGGTGACGCGGCCTTTGAAATGATCAAGGAAATCCGCCGCCAGTTCCGCGAGATCGAAGGTTTGCTCGAAGGCAAGGCGGAACCCGATACCGCGCAATGCGTCGATATCGCCACCACCGCGGCATTGAAGAAGATGATCGTACCCGGCGTGATCGCGGTAAGCGCGCCACCGCTGGTAGGATTTGTTATCGGCGCCGAAGCCCTCGGCGGCATGCTTGCCGGCGGCTTGCTGAGCTGTGTCCTGATGGCGCTGATGATGGCCAATGCCGGCGGCGCCTGGGACAACGCCAAGAAGTTCATCGAGAAAGGCAACCTGGGCGGCAAGGGAACCGACACCCACGCGGCCGCGGTGGTCGGGGATACGGTTGGCGATCCCTTCAAGGATACCTCTGGCCCGTCGATGAACATCCTGATCAACGTCATGGCGATCGTCAGCCTGGTTATTGCACCGCTGCTGAGCTAGTCGCAAGACGCCATCGTTATCGCAAGGGCAGTGCAAGCACTGCCCTTTTTTTATATCCCACCAGGGTAAGGGTTTTTTACGAGTTATTGCGCTATTCTGCGCCCAATACTCAGTAACAGCCTCGCGGTGATTGCCGCAACGGGGCAATACTGAATGACCGCATTTAAAACTCGAGTAGAACTAAACCATGACCTCCAAGAACGCATTTTATGCCCAGTCCGGCGGGGTTACGTCGGTCATCAACGCCAGCGCCTGCGGCGTCATCGAAACCAGCCGTAAGCATGGTGACCAGATCGGTACCGTGTTCGCCGGACGCAACGGCATCATCGGGGCCCTGTGCGAAGACTTGATCGACACCTCGCGCGAATCCGACGCCGATATCGCAGCGCTGAAAAACACCCCTGCGGGCGCCTTCGGCTCCTGCCGGTTCAAACTCAAGAGCCTGGAAGAAAATCGACGCGAATACGAACGCCTGATCGAGGTTTTCAAAGCTCACGATATCGGCTACTTCTTTTACAACGGCGGCGGTGATTCCGCCGACACCTGTTTTAAAGTGTCGCAACTATCCGAAACCCTGGGTTTCCCGGTGCAGGCAATTCATATCCCGAAGACCGTGGATAACGACTTGCCGATTACCGATAATTGCCCGGGCTTCGGCTCGGTTGCCAAGTACATCGCCGTATCCGCGCTCGAGGCCTCGTTCGACGTCGCCTCGATGGCGAAAACCTCGACCAAGGTATTTATTCTCGAAGTCATGGGGCGTCACGCCGGCTGGATAGCCGCGGCCGGGGGCCTGATCGAAGATTACGACATTCCGGTGCTGGTGCTGTTTCCCGAGATCGATTTCGATCAGGACAGGTTCCTGGTCGCGGTCAAGCAAAAGGTGGACGCGCATGGTTACTGCACCATCGTCGTTTCCGAAGGTGCGCGCAATGCCGACGGCAGCTTCCTCGCAGAACAGGGCACCCGGGACGCCTTTGGACATGCACAACTGGGCGGCGTAGCGCCGGTAGTCGCGAACATGATCAAGGACGCGCTGGGTTACAAGTATCACTGGGCGGTGGCCGATTACCTGCAGCGCTCGGCGCGACACATCGCGTCCGCCAGCGACCTCGAACAGGCTTACGCGCTGGGACAGGCCGGCGTCGAGATGGCGCTGGCCGGCGAGAATGCGATCATGCCGACGATCGAGCGGGTTTCGTCCAGTCCTTACGTCTGGCAAATCGGCCGTGCCAACCTGGCAGACGTCGCTAACGTCGAGAAACCCATGCCGCCGGAATTCATTACCGAAGACGGTTTCGGTATCACCGCGCAGTGCCGGGAGTATCTCTATCCCCTGATCCAGGGAGAAGCCTATCCCGACTACGACGAGCGCGGTATGCCGCGCTACGTGGTGCTGAAAAACGAGCTGGTAGCAAAGAAACTCGTTGAGTTCGAGCTTTAATATAAAGCATTGGAAATTCATGGATTGCCTCCGCCCTACTGTTCAACGCCGGGCAGTCGGCTATAATGCCGACCCCTTTATACCAAGGTACATATTATGATTCTGGACCGGGTTAGCAGCGGACAAAACGTGCCCAACGACGTTAATGTCATCGTCGAAATCCCTTCGCACAGCGATCCGATCAAGTACGAGGTCGACAAGGAAACCGGCGCGATGTTCGTCGATCGCTTCATGGGAACGGCGATGCACTATCCCTGTAACTATGGTTATATCCCCCAGACCCTGTCCGAGGACGGCGATCCGGTGGACGTGCTCGTGGTCACCCCGATTCCGGTTATTACCGGCGCGGTCATTCGCGTTCGGCCGCTAGGCATGCTGTGCATGAGCGACGAAGCCGGCAAGGATGCCAAGATACTCGCGGTGCCGATCGACAAGCTTTCGGGCATTTACTCGGACGTCAATACCGCGCGTGACCTGCCGAAACCGCTGCTCGATTCCATCTCCCACTTCTTCGACCATTACAAGGATCTCGAGCCCGGCAAATGGGTCACGATCGAAGGCTGGGTCGACGTCGAAGACGCCAAGCGCGAAATCCTCGAATCCATCGCCCGCTACAAAGCCCAATCCAGCTAATTCCCTAAATTCGTCCCTATCGGTTGCCGGGTAACTGGGACTTCCCGGGACTGGGAAACTATTCTTTGTTGAAGAGCATGGCGCGTTCGTCGACGCCGACTTCGGTGACGGCGCGCAGGTCGGCGTAGTCGATATGGCAGATACAGTTGCGCCCCGACTGCTTGGCCTCGTAAAGGTACTTGTCGCAGGAATCGATGAAGTCATCGATATCGAGCACGCTGGTTTTCATGTAGACGCTGGCGCCCATGCTGGCGGTCAGGTTGACCTCGCCATCGTCTACTTTCAGCGGGGTACTGGCAATTTCCTCGCGGATTCGATCCGCCACCTTGACCGCGAGATTAAGGTGGGTTTCCGGAAAAATGATCGCAAACTCCTCACCGCCGTAGCGGCAGACGATATCGGTGGTTCTGACTTCACTTCTGAGAATTTCGGCAAGATACTGTAACGCCTGGTTACCGATCTCGTGGCCATAGGTATCGTTGACCGCCTTGAAATGGTCGGCATCGACCATCACCAGGCTGGTCGGAATGCCGCTGCGCTTGGAACGATCCATCTCGGCCTGCAGTACCGTTCTAAAGTGGCGAAAGTTGAACAGGCCGGTCAGGGCGTCGGTGGACACCAACTCTGATAATTCACTGACCTGGTGGCGCAGTTCTTCGATCAGGTCAAGCCACTCGCAACTAGCCTCGCCCACCGGGCACAATGGCTTGCTATCCCCGGATTTACTCATGCTTGTTCAGTTCTTCGATCCGTTCCCTGGCTTCAGGCGTCGCGCCAGGACCAGCCTCTACCTTGATGTCGCGTGGTCGCAACACTTCGCCACTGGCCGAAAAGACCTGAATGCGGGATATGGGTTCGCCGTGTTCGCGATCGAGAAAGATCACCGGCTCTTTGCCCTCGCCAAACACCCACTTGTCACCCCACTGCGTCAGCGACACCAGCAGCGGCATCATATCCTTCCCCTTCCTGGTTAATATGTATTCATGCCGCTTGGCTCCTTCCTTTACCGGCACGCGGTCGAGGATCTCGTTGGCGCAGAGGTTCTTCAACCTTGAAGTCAGAATATTACGCGCTATCCCCAGCCGTTTCTGGAATTCCTCGAAACGGCGCGTGCCCAGAAACGCTTCGCGGATAATCAGTATCGACCAGCCTTCGCCGATGATATCGAGCACGTGGCCGACCGATCTTCTAAAAGGGTCAAACTTCTCGGGTTTTGACATCAATACAGGTACTCAGGGGTTTCCAAACATGGCGCGCCGGTAACGGGAATACCAGGAATATTACCCTGCCAGCCAGGCACCGCTCATCAAATCAGTTGTGAATAAAAACTTCTAACCCATTCCCGTGCGCAGGTCAACCGCCATCGCCAGGCTCCAGCTCCCCGGCGTTACTGGTTTCGAACCGGGGCAAGTCGTCATCGATTTCATAATATTGCCCCGCCTCGCCAACAAAAACATGGCCGATGGTTTTCAATCCCGCGGTCGAGTCCAGCGATCCGGCGGCCACCGATATTTTAGCGCGGCCATCGCGAGCATCCCAGAACAGGCTCGCCCCGCAGCGATTGCAGAAACCACGGTAGGTATTCGGCGACTGATCGTGATACCAGCGCAGGGTTTGCTGGTGGAGCAGTTTCAGATCGGACTGGCTGACCGAGGTATAAGCTGCAATATGGCCGTGGGTACGTCGGCAATTCTCGCAATGGCAATTGATTATGTCGCGTCGTGGGCCCGTTATTTCATAGCGCACCCCGCCACAAAGGCAGCCACCCGACAGTTTCTCCGGTTTGTCAGCGCTCACGGGACGCCTCCTCGATTGGCATGATTTCATCGAAAGAGTGGATTGCATCGAAATTTTCGATTTCGCGCCGCGGCGCCTGCGAGTCGGGTTGGTAAATCGCCAGCAGGCTGCCAATTCCGTATTCCCGTGCCGATTGCAGGGCATGCAGGTTATCGTCGATCAACAGGGTTCTGTCCGCCGCGAAAGGGTGGCGCTTGTGGACTTCATGCCAGCATTGCGGATCTTCCTTGGGCAGCGAAAACTCGTGCACCGTTATCAATCGGTCAAACTTGTGCGCGATACGGGTCTTGTCCATCTTCAACGCCAGGCTGTCATGATGCGCGTTGGTCACCATCACCACATCCTTGCGCGCGCCGCGCAGGGCATCGAGAAAATCGATACACAGCGGCCGCACCGCCACCTTGTGGCTGACCTCGTGCTTGAGCTCGACGACATCGACCTCGAGCATTTCACTCCAGTAATCGGTGCAATACCAGTTGAGACTGCCTTCGATTCTGCGGGTCTGGGTAACGATGTGTTGTTTTGCGGCCTGCGGATCCATGCCCTTGATCTCGGCATAGCGCAGCGGCAGATACTCCTGCCAGAAAAAATTATCGAAGTGAAGGTCGAGCAGGGTTCCGTCCATGTCAAGCAGCACGGTTTCGATAGCTTGCCAGTCGATCATATCTCGGACCCCCTCCGCATTTTCCCGGGGTTCAACCGACGTTAGAGCTCGCGAGCAACCCGGATACCGACATTGTACTGACCTTTGCCGCTTTTGAATTTTTCCCGGTTTTCGGCGCGCATCGAGTTGGCCGGACTGCGATAGGCACCGCCACGCACCACGCGCACATTACAATCGCCGCCCTCCCAGACAGAACCGTCGTTGGGCGCATCCTGGTAATTGCTGTGGTAGCAGTCGTGTACCCATTCGAAGACATTACCAGCGGTATCGTGAATGCCGAACGGATTTGGCTTGTAGGTACCGATCCTGGCCGGCTTGCTGATGCTGAAATCGCTCTTGCAGTCGAAGCAATGCGCTTTACCGACGCCGGGCTTGATGCCCCACCAGAAGGAGGTGGTGGTACCGGCGCGGGCCATGTACTCCCATTCGGCTTCGGAAAGCAGCCGATAGCGCATACCCGTTTCCTTGCTCAACCAGCGCGTGTAGGCATTCGCATCGTCCCAGGAAACGTCAACCACCGGATGGGTCTTGACGTCCCAGCCGCTGTTTTTCGGTTTCTTACGGCCCGTCGCATCGGCGAAGCGGTAGTATTCTGCAAAGGTCACTTCATAGACCGAGACCATGAACGAGGGAACGGTAACCTCGTGCCGCGGTACTTCATCGGGCGCGACGATAGACGATGCCCCGCCCATGCGGAAGGTACCGGCGGGCACCTTGATCATGGTCGGACCGTAGCCACCGGACTTGAGGCGATCTCTAAAAGCGTCGGCCTTGTCGACGTAGGCGGGTTCAATCTCCGGCTCCGGCTCGGGTACGGGCTCGGGTTCTGGTTCATCCTCGACCATCGGTTCAGGTTCGGCTTCGGGCTCGGCTTCTAGCTCGGCCTCTATCGTCTGCGTAGTGCTTTCGACCAACTCGCTACCTTTTTCCATGGCGTCATCGATAACGCCTTGCTGCCATGCGAAATATCCGCCGCCCCCGAACAGGCCGAGCACGATCAACCATACCAGCCATTTGTAAGAGCGCGGCTCCCGCGGCTCCTCGGGTATTTCCACATCGGCGACGCGCGCGACCGGCTCAGCTGGCGCGAGCGCCACCGCGGCCGGTTCGGCTTCATAGCGCGCTTCGCGCTCCTTGATATCGATGACAATCAGCGTGGTGTTGTCCTGATTGATCTTGTTGGCATCCTCGACCGCCTTCAACAGCGCGTAAACGCATTCCTTGGCGGTAGCCGACCAGGAGGAGTACTGGATTATCGCGCCCGCGCCGAGCGTATCGAGTCCATCACTGGCAACGATAACGCGATCTCCGGGACGAAGTTTGACCGGGGTGTCCGAGACGTCGATGCTGCTGATCTCTTCGCCTGTCATCGCGCTCATCAGCATGTTGCGCGACATGCCGGCCTGCTCGTCGATCTCCATGCCCTGCTCTTTCATCATGTCGAGATAAGCGCCGTAGCTGTGATCGGCATTTTGCTTGATCAGTTCGCGATCGCGGATCAGGTATAGATGGCTGTCACCAACGCTGACCCAGTAGAGCTTGTTGTCCTGCACATAAGCGGTAACCATGGTGCAACCCATGCCGCGCAGTGCCGGAGTCTCCTTGACCGACGCCCTGATCTGATCGTTGGAACGATTCAAGGCATCGGTGAGCACATCGGCAACTTCGGTAGTAGGAAACTTGCCCTGGAATGTCTTGTTGAAAGTCGCGACGACCATGTTGCTGGCGACATTACCCGCGGCATGTCCGCCCATACCGTCGGCCATGATAATCAGCGAGCAGACGTCACCGTTTTCGGCCTCGCCCAACTGATTGACCATGTAAGCGTCTTCTTGATAGTCACGTGCACCATCAATCTGATCGCTGGCAATATCAAATTCTACTTTCATTCAGTGAGTTTATTTTTGTAGATCGCGCTTAAAGAACTATAGCAGTATAGTTAAATTTAATTCTAGTTTATCGATGATAAGCCCATAAAAACACTGTAAAAATTTAAATTGAGACATAGGTTACTCGTCGATCCTTTAAAAACGGCTGATATTCCGTATTCTTGAACAGCCGTAGCGGCAAATACAGGCTCTCGTTAACTTGCGACCAGGGCCTCCATTCCCAGGCGATGCATTTGCCGGCCTCGGCCACGGTCAGTGGCCCCGGATCCGCACATTCTGCCTCGAAATATAGCGATATTGTATGATTCTGCACCGAAAATACGTTGCTGGTAAGTCCGACAAAATCGAGCTGCAGCAGGCTTAAACCGGTTTCCTCGAGCACTTCGCGACGCGCTGCCTGCGGCGGCGCCTCCCCGGCTTCAATCGAGCCGCCAGGCAACTGCCATTCAAACCCGGTTGATTTAGTCGGCCGTTTACCAAACAATACGCGCTGCTCATGAGTTACGACCACTGCTACGCCACAGGCCACTGCGTTATCGCTGCTGATAATAATGGACTCCCCGGCCGCGGCATCTGGAAATTGAACTCTATGTTATATTGCGAGTCTATCCTGGATCAAATCAGAAGCTGATTATCATGCGCGACCCCTGGCCACTGCTGAAAACTACCGACTTCCCCACGGTTTCCCGGGCTTCCCTGGAGGTTCTACAGGTCAACCTTGGGTACCTGTGCAACCAGTCTTGCCTGCATTGTCACGTGGCCGCGGGGCCTACACGAAAAGAACTAATGCAGCAGGAAAACATCGCTCATATCCTCCAGGTGCTGCGGCAACTGGCGGTGCATACGCTCGACCTCACTGGTGGCGCTCCTGAAATGAACCCCATGTTTCGCGACCTGGTCATCGAAGCCCGCAAGCTGGAGATCAACGTCATCGATCGCTGCAATTTGACTATCCTGCTGGAGCCCGGCTACGAAGACACCGCGGAATTTCTCGCCGACAACCAGGTTCAAATCGTGGCCTCGTTACCCTGCTACATGGAGGACAATGTCGACGGTCAACGCGGCAAGGGCGTTTATCAGAAAAGCATGCAGGCCCTGAAGCACCTGAACCAGCTTGGCTACGGCAAGGCGGACAGCGGCCTCACTCTGACCCTTGTTTATAATCCTACCGGACCCTATTTACCGCCCCCGCAGGACAAGCTGGAACAGGACTACAAGCAGTTTCTCGCCGAAAAATACGACATCGAATTCAACCAGCTTTTCACGATTACCAATATGCCGATCGCTCGCTTCGGCAGTACCCTGATATCGAAAGGTGAATTCGAAAGCTACATGAACCTGCTCAAGGATTCCTTCAGCACCGCGAACATGCAGGGCTTGATGTGCCTGAACCAGCTCAGTATCGACTGGGAAGGCTATGTTTACGATTGCGATTTTAACCAGATGCTGAGTATGAATATTCGCCACCCCGACAAGCGGCACAAGCTTCATATCAGCGAGGTGCTCAACACCTGCCTGAAAGATATTCCGGTCAGCATCGCCGACCATTGTTATGGCTGCACCGCCGGTCAGGGCAGCAGTTGTGGCGGAGCCATTGCCTGATCAACCCCGGCTCAGCATTATAATCCCGGTTTTGAACGAGGCAGATTGCCTCGATCAAACCCTGGCGAGCCTGTTTAACCAGCCATGGGTCAAGCATCATTGCGAAATCATCGTCAGCGACGGCGGCAGTGACGACGACAGCCTCGAGATCGCGCAACGCCATCCTTGCAAGATCGTTCGCAGTGGCGCCGGCCGCGCCCGGCAGATGAATACCGCGAGCAGCGCTGCACGGGGAAAAACGCTGCTGTTCCTGCATGCCGACAGTCGTTTACCGCGGGATTTCGGCGACATGATCGACACCGACGCCAGCTGGGGATTTTTCCGAATACGGCTAAGCGGAACCGGCCTGGCGTACCGGATCATCGAGGGCGCTATCAATCTGCGAACCCGCATCAGCAGCGTAGCCGGAGGCGATCAGGGTCTTTATTTCGAGCGACACTTCTTCGAATCGCTGGACGGATACCCCCGAATCCCGTTGATGGAGGATATCGCGATCAGCAAGAAGGCCCGGCGCCTGGCGGCGCCGCTCGTCATCGAGCCTGCGATAACCAGCTCGAGCCGACGCTGGCAGCAGCAGGGTATCGTGAAAACCGTGCTGCTGATGTGGTCGCTTCGCCTCGCCTTCTGGCTGGGTGTGGATCCACAGCGCCTGCACAGAATATACTACCCGCAACGCGGCTAGCACCCCGATGACCACGCTCGGTATCTTTGCCAAGCCGCCGCGTCCCGGTCTGGTTAAAACCCGGTTGATACCCGACATCGGCGCCGATAAGGCCGCCAGGGTTTACCGCTACTGTCTCGAATATACCCTGGGAATGGCGCGTGACTCGGGGATTGATTACCAGCTCTACCTGACCGAGGAAAGCGACGATGAATCGTTGCGCGATGAACCGTATGCCATCCAGCAGGGCGACAACCTCGGCACGCGCATGCTGAATGCCGTAAGGGAGCTACTTGCTCGCAATCCCGATGGCGCGATAATAATAGGGTCAGATTGTCTCGACCTCCATAGCGACCACCTGCAGGCGGCCGCGCAGGCGCTGGCCGACCATGAACTGGTGTTAATGCCCGCGGTCGATGGCGGCTACGCGCTGATCGGTTGCAGCCAGGTAGAGCCGGCACTATTCGACGACGTGACCTGGAGCTCCGACCGGGTACTGGAGCAAACACTCGCTAACGCCGAAAAACTGCACTACCGGGCGAGTTTGCTTGAAACTGTGCGAGATATTGATACGCTTCAGGACCTGGAACTATACCCCGAGCTGCGTGCCCTGGTCGCTTCGAATTAATGTTTTATTCCCTGGTTAAACCCCTGCTGTTCGCGATCGACCCCGAACAGGCGCACGATATCAGCCTGGAAATGCTGCAGCAGTTTCACCGCCTGATTCCGGATCGGCGTATCGACAAACCCACACGGGTGATGGGCCTCGACTTTCCCAACCCGGTGGGGCTCGCCGCCGGCCTGGATAAGAATGCGGACTACCTGGACGGCCTGGGCCGGCTCGGATTTGGTTTCATCGAGGTCGGCAGCGTTACGCCGAAGCCGCAACCCGGCAATCCACAACCGCGTGTTTTCCGGCTAGCGAAGCACCAGAGTCTGATCAATCGCATGGGATTCAACAACAAGGGTGTCGACTACCTGGTCGAGCGCGTCAACGGCAAGCAGCGCGACTTCGTGCTTGGAATCAATATCGGTAAAAACCTCAGTACCCCGGTAGACCAGGCCCTGTCCGACTATTGCCTGGGATTCGAACGGGTCTACCTGAGCGCCGACTATATCGCAATCAACATATCTTCACCCAATACGCCGGGGCTGCGCGACTTGCAGCGCGAGGATGCACTCGAATCCCTGCTCGCCGGTATCGGACAGTTGCGCCTCGAGCTGGAAGACCGACACCAGTTGTTCCGTCCGCTGGCGCTGAAACTGTCCCCCGACCTCGATCAGCAAGCGGTACCGGTAATCGCCGACCTGCTGCGCAAACATAAGGTCGATGCCCTGATCGCCACCAATACCACGCTTTCCCGGGATGGCGTTAAAGATCATCGCCTGTCTGCCGAAACAGGAGGCTTAAGCGGTGCCGCACTGCGCGAACGCTCGAGACAGTTACTAAGCGACTTTTATAGCGAACTGGGCGAGGATATTCCGATTATTTCGGTTGGCGGCATCGATTCAGCTGCCGAGGCCAGCATACGCTTCGAGCTTGGCGCCAAACTCGTACAGTTATACACCGGCTTGATTTATCGCGGACCGGGGCTGGTAAATGCAGTGACCCGCTCGCTGTCGTCACAAACTTCGAACACGGAGACCGATCGTTAAAATGGATGCAATGGTTTCGTTGAAGGATGCCCGTGACTACCTGCTGAATCTTCCCCGGCAGCTCGACGAATACCTGGATGACGACTATCGGCGGGGCCTCGACAACCTGCTGGGCAAGTTCGAGGAATTTTTCAATATCGTTGCCAGCGTCAATATGCGCGCCAACGAAGACAAGATGATCGAGCCGTCCGAGGCTACCGAGATCAGCGACTATGGCTTTGTCTTGCTGCTCAAGCTGGTAGACCTGATGGAGCGTCTCGATCTACCCCACAAACGCAAGGAAATCGAACAGATTTCACTGGTGATTACCCGCTGGACGGTCAGTTACAACGGCACCATCAACTATCTCGAACCGGTGGTGAACGCAATCGCCCAACTCGCCAACCTGATGCAGGAAAAAGAAGCGCTGCTGGCGCTGGCCGACCTGATTGCCGATATCGTCGACCACTGTTCCCTGGAGCTTAAAAAGGACCAGGCCGACAGCGAGGAACTCAGGCCCTGGCGCCTGTTGCACGTCAACCGCGGTATCGTGGCAACGCGTACTCACGATCTCGATACGATGAAGCAGGCCTTCGACGAGTTCCTGATCTACTTACCGCTGGAAGCACCCGCCTTTTTCGCCGAGGGCATGAAAGAAATGGAAGCACTCGATTATCCGCCGCACGTGCGCAAGGTGATGGAGTTTTATTTCAATCAAAACCCGTCGACCAGGGTTCACTAGCGGTCAGCAACGCGCCAGCTCAGGCGGATTCCATGTTGACCAGGTAGCCGCCGTATTTACGAATGTTAATGACGCCGTTGTCCAGCAGCAGGTACTGTCCCTTGATCGCCTGCAGCCGGCCTTCTACCAGCGGCAGCTTGTCGAGATTGAAGCTGTTGATTTTCGTCGGGTAAGCGATTGCCGGATAATCCAGCCGCAACGCGGCCCCGGCCTCGGCAATGACTTCCACATCCTGCAGTAATTCACTATCGAGGTCCGACTCTACCCGCGGCCAGAGCGATTCGAACAGCTGGTAGAGATCCACCGCCTCTACCTCGTTTTTCAACATGTTACGCCAGTTGGTTCTATCGCCGACATATTGCCTGAAGGCGTGTTCGATCAGGCCCGCGTGGTAACGTTTCGACACTCGCAGAATCGGAATCGCCTGGATCGCGCCCTGGTCGATCCAGCGATGCGGCAGCTGGGTTTCGCGCGTGATCCCGATCTTGACGCCCGAGGTATTAGACAGGTACACGATGTGCGGGCGCATGCAGTGCGACATGCCCCAGTCCGGCTGGCGGCAGGTACCGAGGTGAAAATGGCATTTCTCGGGTGAAACGATACAGAGATCGCATTGCGCGAGACTGCTGAAACAGGGGTAACAGTATCCCTGGCTGAAACTCTTTTTAGTCAGGCGACCGCAGTGAATGCATTCGATCTGCTGCAGGTACTCGATTCTGATGTCCTTGCCAAGCCAGTCGTTCAGCGCAAGCTGCTGACCACCCAGTTCGAGACGATAGCTTACCGGGCTGCTCGCCGCGGTCAGCATCTTGTGTAAATTACCCCTGGCTTGCAAACTTCTCCACCCATCACCTGTCGAGTCGAAACACCGATTCGCTGAGCGCGGTCAGGCCGACCTTTCGCCAGCGAGGGCTCTCATCGATAATATCGCTAATCTCGAGCAGGTTAATGGAAAAAGCGTCGGAATAAAACTGGTAAACCTCTTCCGTCGGTACCGCGAAAGGAGGACCCGTCATTTCCGACTGGCCATACGCCAGCGTGATCAACATCATGTTGCTGACGGCAGGTATGATCGATAGCATATGGTCGTAGTAACGCGGCCGGTCGTGCCGCTCCATGGCAATCAGCGCGGCACGGTCGTAGACCAGGCTACAGGCCCCGAGATCGTCGTTACTCAGGTCGAAGAAGTCACCCTGCAACAGGCTGATATTGCCCGACTTGTAAATGCCGAAGCGATCGGTATCGAAACGCTCGTAATCGAGCTCGTTTTCCTCGAAAAAGGCCTCGATGGCAAGCTGCGACAATTCGATGCCAATGACTTCGTAACCCTGTGCCGCAATCCAGGCGATGTCGTGCGCCTTGCCGCAAAGCGGCAGAAAGACGCAGGCGCCGCGGGGTAAATCGAATTGCGGCAGGTAGCGCCGCAGATGCTGGTTAACCTCGGCCTCGTGGAACCCGATACGATTTTCTTTCCAGCGATCTAGCCAGTGTTGATTATCGACCATATGGAATCAGGCGGATACTATACGTTTTTCGTCAGAGTCGAACTTTAACGCAATTCCGGCCATTTTTCTTGGCCACGAACAAAGCCATGTCGGCACGTTTTACCATCGAGCCATAATCGCCGGTATCGTCGGTTATTGCGGCTACGCCAACGCTCAGGGTGGCGCTCTTTTCCCCGTAAGCCGTTTTGTATCGAGCGGTCTCGACGAACTGGCGGATCATTTCGGCGAATTTTTCGGCCGCGTTCATATCGACCTTGGGCATAAGCACGCTCAGGCCATTTTGCCCGTAACGACCCAGGATGTCTTTTTCCTTGTCGACCTTGGAAAAGATGTACTTGACGATGGCGGCGAAAACCTTGTACGCAACCTGGTCTCCATCCTGTTCGCGCAGTTTCGACAAGCCGTCGACCTCGATAATCAGGATCGACAGGGGTTCGCCCTCTACCGCCGCGGTGCGATAACGATCAACCGCGATTTTATCGGCGTTTTCGCGACTCATCAGGGTAATGGTCTTCTTCGCCGTCTCTTCTTCCTTCTTGATGTGATCGACGACGTCTTTCGGCACCAGGGTCTGGTCAGATTCGACAAAACTGTGGTCGGTGACTTCCATATCCTTGCTTTCCGAGGAAGAAACCGTGGTAGTCGCCGTGTTGTCCTCGGATTTCTTCGGCCGGATGACCGGATCGGGCACCGCCTGCTCGAGCACCATCGCCGAGCTGCGGGTCGAACGTTTGAAAATCAGCATGGCCTGCGCGGCGATACTGACACTGGCAATCATATCGAGATCGTCGAACGGCGCCGACTCGCGACGCAAGCTGATAACACCCATTAGCTTGGAGTCGTTAAACACCGGAACGTCGAGCCGATAGGAGGTGAACTGTTGCTTTTCCATGCCGAGAAAACCCTTGACCGTTTCATGCTCGGCGCTGGTCGTCGCCTGTCGCGTCTGGGTTAACTTGCCGAGCAAATCTTCCGACCAGAAAGTCTTGTCGTCATCCTCGAACAGCTCACCCTCGACCTTGTCGGCAACCGGCTTCGGGCCCTGCCCTTCCAGCGAAGTCAGGATATAGGAATCGAACTCGATGACCGGCTCCAGGTGCTTCTTCAATAGCGCGATCAGCTCCTTGAAATCGAGTATCCCGCTCAGCGCCATGTCCAGGTCGATCAGGGTAAACGCCCATAGCTCCTGTCGGTTGGTCATGCTCTTGTTGACTTCGGTTTCGAGAAACAGCATACGCCTGGCGCGCTCGGTCAAGTACCCGATATAGCCGGCCAGCAGTACCGCGGCGGCGAGTAGCACGGCTACCAGGGATATCCAGAAACCCGATATATCGGTAACGTACATTGCCCCGATAAAAATAATCGCCAGCACCAGGTTAATCGAGAAGGTGATGATCAGGCGCACCGATTTCAGGCTGCCGAACCACATCGCAAGCAGGATGAATTCGATAGCATGATAGGCGCTGTATTTTTGCAGGAAAACCGCGCCAATCACGGTGCCTGAAGCCAGCACGCCGTTTCCGAGCAGGCGTATATTGTGAGGCAAAAGGTCGGGAGAAAACCGGCTTATCAGGATATTGGCAATTGCCGCCAGCGCCGCCAGGAGGTATCCATACATCGGTATCGCGACTTCATGACCGAAGGCTCGCGATTCCAGGTAGGTATATGCCAGGCACAAAAACAACAGCGCGCCAAACGCGAACACCGCAGAGCTTCGGCCTCGCGTCTCCTGCATGTCCCGATACCTGGTTTCGGTCGGTGCATCCTGGAACTGAAGTCGAAATGAATTTTTATACCTGTTAATCAGGTCTTGCGACACTCTCGATACCTTTTACCTGTTGCCAATACTTATTTCCCGACTTTAAATCCGTATATTCCCGAAGTTTGGCCCCGGAACTCAAGTCTTTAGTGTTTCGGACTATGTATAGACCATATTTCCTTCGCCAGGTTGCAGAGTTTCACTTTCCCCTGCAAAGCCTGCGCGTCCGGTCGCCTGGCATTTTTACCTAAATCGGACAAAACGTTCCTGATTATAGCGTATTTTCATTATATTCAAAGGCTTATGAGACCTTGTTAATTTTTTACTTGATTGATTTTCAGGGCCCGGAATATTACCGCCACGAGCCCGGATCGAGTGACTATACTCAACCCGGTAAATACCCGGACAACCCAAGGAAAAATCATGAAAGTCACGCCCTATCTAAAAATACTGGCCGAAAAGGGTGGCTCGGATCTGTACTTTTCTACCGGGGCGCCACCGAGCGCCAAGTTCAACGGCGTGCTCAAACCGCTTGGAAAGGACAGCGCGCCGCCCGGCTGGGTGGATTCGCTAGCCCAGGAAATCATGAACGACAAGCAGAAGGCCGAGTTCAGGGATAAACCGGAAATGAACCTGGCGATATCGCTGTCCGATATCGGACGCTTCAGGGTCAATATCTTCAAGCAACGCAACGAAGTGGCGATGGTGATCCGCAACATCGTCACCGAAATTCCGAACAAGGACGACCTCGGTTTGCCCGAAGTCCTGTCCAAGGTCATCATGGCGAAACGCGGCCTGATCCTGTTCGTCGGCGGTACCGGCTCCGGCAAGTCGACCTCGCTCGCCGCGCTGATCGATTACCGCAACGTCAATTCCAAAGGGCATATCATCACCATCGAAGATCCGGTCGAGTACATCCATCCGCACAAGGGCTGCATCATCAATCAGCGCGAGGTCGGCATGGACACCGATTCTTTCGAGGATGCGCTGAAAAATACGTTGCGCCAGGCGCCTGACGTTATCCTGATCGGCGAGATCAGGGATCGCGAAACCATGGAACATGCCCTGGCCTTTGCCGAGACCGGTCACCTGGCGATCTCGACGCTGCATGCCAATAACGCCAACCAGGCCCTGGATCGCATCATAAATTTCTTTCCGGAGGAACGCCGTAACCAGTTACTGAGCGACCTCTCGACCAACCTGCAGGCTTTCGTCTCGCAAAGGCTGATCCCGACGGTCGACGGTAAACGCTGCGCCGCAATCGAAATTCTGTTAAATTCGGGGCGCGTCGCGGACCTGATCAAACAGGGCGCGGTTAGCGACATCAAGGAAGTGATGGAAAAGTCGGAAGCCATGGGAATGCGAACATTCGATTCGGCGCTTTACCACCTGTATATCGATGGCAAGATAAGCCTCGAAGAAGCACTTAAGAATGCCGACGCCGAAAACAACCTGCGCCTGCGTATCGAACTGGCGGCGAAAGGTTCCGATGCGACAAAAACTTCCGACGAATCGTTTGGAGGATTGAGCCTGGTCGAGGAACCCGAGGAAGAAGAAGACGAAGAGGATGCAGCCGAGGGGTTAGTCGGGGTTAAAGCGCCCGAAGGAGGATAACCCAGGCCACACACATAAATGATCCAGTTACTATTCCAGCAGCAGTATGTGCTGTTTGTCATTATTTCCTTTGCGCTGATTTTTTCGCTTACCTTCCACGAGTATGGCCACGGCAAGGTGGCGTCACTGATCGGTGACGATACCGCCGAGCGTGCCGGTCGCTTAACGCTAAACCCCATTCCCCATATCGATCCGCTTGGCTTGCTGATGGTACTGCTAATCGGGATCGGCTACGCCAAACCGGTACCGGCCGATCCGCGTAAATTCAACACGCGCTGGGGCACCCTGCTGGTGGCGGCGGCTGGACCGGGAATGAACCTGCTGCTGGCGGTTGTTACGATCAATATCTACGTCCTTGGTTTTAAAATGGGCTTCCCCCTGTTCAAGACCCCCGAAGCCTACGAGTTCTTCAAGATCATCGGGCTGATCAACATGCTGCTAATGTTGTTCAATCTGCTGCCAATCGGCCCGCTCGACGGCAGTTACATCCTGCCTTACGTATTGCCGCGGCGGGTGGCGCTGAAGTACCTCCAACTCAATCAGCGTTATGGCGCTTATGCGCTGCTGGCCCTGATCGCGCTCAATTTTCTGGGGGTGCCCGTGTTCAATACCTTGTGGAGCATCGGCAATGCCATGCTGAACCTGGTCATCTTTCTCTAATCCCGTCCCATGCAAGACAGTGCCTACCTGAGCAATCCCGACGATATCGACCGGTCGCTGCGGTTGCACCAACGCCTGCGACTCCAGGCCATCGCCGGCATTCTGGCAACCACGCTGATTGTAGGTGGGATTGCAAGCCTTCAATTTTACCAGTCGCGGCAGGAGTCGGTCATTATTCAGCTGGAGAAGGAGTTAGAGATCGGTGCGTTAGTCCTCGGCACCAAGCTCAACGAATATAAAAATATCGCTCTTCAAATCACTAGCCGTACACACGCCAGGCAATTGTTACAGCGATACAATCGGAGCGAAATCGACCTGACGGAGCTCATGTCAGAAACAGGGCCTGTCCTGCTCGACGCAATGCGACTGTCTCCGGAAATCGTCGGCATCACGCGTCTCGATCAGCAGCATACAACTATCAGCCAGGTTGGTGATTCATTTCCTGAGTCGCTACGGCCTCCGGAGCATAAGTCTGCAACCGTAGCGCTGGGGCTTCCGGTAAGGTTTGGTGAGCGGCAGGTTTTAGCGGCAAGCGCAGCAATTTTGACGGCCGACGGGCGGCGCATAGGCACCGACATGGTTTTCTTTGATATCGCGAAACTGGTGGAGATTATCGATAGTCTCTCTACCCAGTTTAACTATGACCACCGTACTCTATTCTCTGCATATATCCATGGACAATCGGTGTTTCTCCGGCTCAATGGGGTCAGCGAAAGCCCTGTGATCAATAGCGACGTCGTACTACAACAGTTGCCGTCCGTGAATACCGGAAGCGGAGTACTCCGGGTTGATGACGCAAGGAATGTCGAGCAAATTCTGGTGTATAGCCCGATTCCCTATTCCAGCTGGAATCTGATTTTTCAGGCCGCTTCCAGCCTCGCCATGCAAACTGTGCGAGCCGATACTCTGTACCTGTTTGCAGGCATCATGCTGTTGATGATTGCAGGCGTTTTTATTACCAATCGTCTGATCAAACCAACGGTGGGACAAATTCTGGTTGGTAGCCAGACGCTGCGCGAATTGAATTCCCGAAACCAGCAGTTGCTGGATCAGACACTCAGGAACAAACGCTTAATCGATGACATTCTGAACCATACGCCGGCGGTCATATTCATCAAGGATCTCGACGGTCACTACATCCATGTGAACCAGGCCTTCGCTGACGAACGCGGTCTCGCTATCGATGACATTGTCGGCAAAACCGACCGGGATCTGCATCCACCGGAAGTCGCAGAGTTGTTGCGCACCAACGATCGAAAGGCGATTGAGAGCAGGAGCCCGGTAGTACTGGAAGAGCAACTGGAAATCGAAGACAAGATGCATACCTTTGTTACCACCAAGTTTCCACTGAAGGACATGAACAATGAGACCTATGCAAGTTGCGGGATCGCTACCGATGTTACCGATATCAAGAAAAGTGAAGAGTTGAAGCACGCGCTGGAGACTGCCGAAACCGCAAACCGGGCAAAGTCGATTTTTCTGGCGCATATGTCGCATGAATTACGCACGCCTCTGCATGGCATACTAAGTTACTCGGAACTTGGCAAGAGCCGCATCGACTCGATCAGTCACGTAAAGCTCGCGCATTATTTCGAAAACATAAATATCAGCGGCAAGCGTTTACTTAATCTGCTGAACGACTTGCTCGATCTATCAAAACTCGAGGCAGGCAAATTTGAACTGGTCTACCAGGAAAATGATCTTGGGGCAATACTCGACGATTGCATAGCCGAGCAATCGCCGGCTATCCATGAAAAGTCGCTCAAAATCAGCAGGCAGCAAAGTAACGTTGATACGCAAATCGAATGCGACCGGGAAAAGATACATCAGGTCATCAGAAATTTACTGAGTAACGCGATCAAGTTCAGCCAGAACCACGGCGAAATCGAAATTCGGTTCGAAAACTGTCAACTAGAATCGAAATCAGGAACAATCGATGCAATCGAGCTTCACCTGAGTGATAACGGAGAAGGTATTGATACCGAGGACCTGGAGAAGATTTTCGAAAAGTTCACACAAAGCAATAATCGTCAATCCGACGGCACCGGGCTTGGGCTTTCCATCAGTCGTGAGATCGTGACACTGCACCAGGGGAAAATCTGGGCACAAAACGGCGCGCAAGGGGGCGCGATGCTGATCCTCAGGCTGCCCCGGGAAAAACCGCTAGACAGGCAATAGAATCAATGAAAAGCCCTTGGCTTGATCAGCTCCATCGAAATAGCGGACACCAACCTGGGTTTTGATTTGGGTAATACCAGCAGGTTGGCGTTGGGGTCAGGATCGAATACACGTTTCACCAGGATCGAATGCGATTCGTTCACGCGCTGTAACTTCCCGACAATACAGAGGAATGCTTGCTGATCGACCTGGCGGTAAAAACGGGCGTAGACCTGCGGCGTAAAAGCGAGATTTACGAAACCAGTTTCGTCTTCCAGCGTGACAAACACCATACCCTTTGCCGTCCCCGGGGATTGCTTCACCAGTACCATGCCAAACGCAAAAACATCCGTATCGGCGGTTAATTCAATCAAGCGGCTGGACAGGGTGAATTTCTCCACCGCCACCGCGTATGGCCATTGCTCCTGACGAATGACTTCCGCCGGGTGCTGTTTCAGGCTGGTCTTGAAGGCGCGAAAATCTTTCCGGATCGAATCCAGTTTGGTTTCCTGGCGCCAGTCGATACTGTCATCGATCGAGTCGAGCATCGGTTTATAGGGCGCCGCTTCCGCCTGCCACAGCGCATCGGAGCGTGAATCACCGAAAGCGCTGAACAGATCGGATGCGGACAGCAGGGTTAACTCATCCCTCGGCAGCTCGCAGTCGTGCGCGAACTGTTCGAAACTTTGCCAGCTACCGACCCGCTCACGTTGCATAATAATTTTATGCACGCTGCCTTCAGCCAGACCGTTGACCAGGCGAAATCCCAGACGAATCGCATATGACTGCTGACCCGGTGGTTGTTCGAGCTGATGATCCCAGTTGGAATGATTCAGCGATATCGGTAGCAGGCGTATACCTTCGCGCCTGGCCGCCTGCAGCAGGGCATGCGGGGAATAAAATCCCATCGGCTGCGAATTCAGCACCGAGATATAAAATGCCGCCGGGAAGTGGCATTTGAGATAACAGGAAGCGTAGGCAATCAGGGAAAACGAAACCGCGTGCGATTCCGGAAAGCCATATTCGGCGAAACCCTTCATCTGCCCCAGGATCTGTTCGGCAAATTCAGGCTTGACGCCATTTTCCCGCATCCCCTGCTCCAGTTTCTGCAACAGCGGATTCAGGTCACGGTTAAAATCCTTGATTCCCCAGGCGCCGATTTTCTTGCGTAACTCATTGGCTTCGCCGGCACTGAAGTTACCCACCGCGATCGCAATTCGCATCGCCTGCTCCTGAAATATGGCAATCCCAAGCGTGCGCTCGAGTATCGGGCGCAGGCGTTCATCGGGATAGGTTACCGGCTCGAGGCCTGCACGCCGCGCGAGGAAAGGATGGATTACCTTACCCTGGATCGGCCCGGGCCGGATAATCGCAACCTCGATCACGAGGTCATAAAAGCAGGCGGGTTTGAGCCGCGGCAACATCGACATCTGCGCGCGCGATTCGATCTGGAAGGTGCCGACGGTATCCGCCTTCTGGATCATCGCGTAGGTGGGGTTATCATCGTCCGGGATCGAATCCAGCCGCAAGCTCTGCCCATAGTAATGCTCCACATAGTCGAAACATTTTCGGATCGCCGACAGCATGCCGAGACTCAATACGTCGATCTTGAAAAAACCGAGCGCTTCGATATCTTCCTTGCTCCACTGGATTACGCTGCGGCCCTGCATCGTCGCCGGCTCCTGCGGCAGCAGACAATCAAGCGGCCTGTCGGAGAGCATGAAACCACCGGAATGAATCCCCAGGTGACGTGGAAAGCCATGCAGTTTTTCGCTTAGCTGCATCCACAGTTGCCAGCTGACCCTGGGTGCCAGCGGATTGTGTTGTTCGTAATCGTTTTTGAGAGCGAGCACGATATTCTCGGTGCCGGTGCCACGGTAGTAACGGCTCGAGGCAATTTTCGACATTTGCCGCAGCAGCTTTTCATCGGCCCCAAGCGCCTTGCCAACCGCGCGCAGGGCTCCCTTGCCGCGGAAGGTAACCACGTTAGCCACCATTGCGGCACGCTCGCGGCCATAGCGCCGGTAGATGTACTGGATGACTTCTTCGCGGCGTTCGTGTTCGAAATCGACGTCGATATCGGGTGGGTCGCCGCGTTCCATGCTGACAAAGCGTTCGAACAGCAGCTCGAACTGGGCGGGATTCACCGAGGTGATGCCAAGCACGAAACAGACGCTGGAATTTGCCGCAGACCCCCTGCCCTGGCACAGAATCTGCTGCTTGCGCGCCCAACTGACGATGTCCCACACGGTCAGAAAGTAATCGGCAAAGTTGAGCCGATCGATCAGGTTCAGCTCATGCTCCAGCTGGCGCAGTATCTTCCGGGGAGGCTGTGAACCAAATTTTTCCTTAACGCCCCGAGCCACAAGTTGCCGTAAATAGGATTGGGCACCATGTCCAGCCGGAATCATTTCTTTCGGATATTGATAGCCCAGTTGATCGAGGTTGAACTGGCAGGACTGGTTTAGCGCCTCGGACAAAGCAAGCGCTGCCTTGAATCCCGGTATCACCGAGAGCAGGCGCTGTAATTCATCGGCTCGATGCAGGCAACGCTCGGCGTTCGGAAACATGTGTTCATGGCACTGATCGAAAACGCGGTTGCAGCGAATCGCCTGCAGCAGATCGCTGACACATTTTTGTTGGCGATCGTGAAAAAAGACATCCTGGCTCAGAAGATACTCGAGCCCGTGGTCCGCGGCCAGCTGCAGCGTCGTCTTGATCCAGCGGTCTTCCGCGGGATGCAGGTGCCGGCTGATGGTGAGAAAGTAGCGCCCCTCGAAATGCAGCTTCAACTCGGCGTGTCGGTCGATGCCCTGGCTGCTGCGAATCGAGCCGCGCATTGGCTGGATCGCGATCAGGCCATCGACGCGACTGTTCAACAGTTTTTCCAGCGGCAGGTTGGCGTAATCCTTGCCGTCACGATGCGTAAAGCTCAGCAACCGGTTGAGGTTGGTATAGCCCTGCTGGTTCTGCGCGACCAGCACCAGCGTATCCTGTAGCAGTAGCGGTAAATCGTGGTCACGCTGCAGATGAACTTCAGCGCCGTAATTCAGTTTTAGCCCGTTATGCCGGTGCTGCTGTTTGAGGTATTCGAGTTCACGGTAACAGCGCGCCAGCCCATAAGCGCCGTCAAAATCGTTAACGCAAAGCGACCGATAGCCGAGCCGGCAGGCGCGTTCGATCAAATCCCGTGGATGAGACGCCCCGTGCAGAAAGCTGAAATTGGTCTTGCATAACCATTCGTTGTAATTGCTGAACATGGCAGGAACCGATCCAGGCAATCTCGGTCAAGACGAGATAACCTGCCCTAGCAAAACTCGCCCTGTTTGAACCAGGCGCCATCCTGGTTGCGGTAAACCCAGCTCGAGCGGCCGTTTTGATCCTTCAGGATAAAGTAATCACGTATCGATTGCAGCGCGTCCTCGCCCAACCACCACCGGTTCGCGTTACGCTCGAGAAAAAATTTCTGCATGCGGCCTGGATTCTCGATCGGCAGTGCGGATTGATAATAAAACAGGGGCTTGTTGCTGGCGCTGCAGGACCAGGGGTAGTGATCGAAATCCGCCCGCTGAAAATCTCCCACTGCAACGGCACTAAAGGATTGTTCGGGGAAAAAGCAGGCGTCGGCGTGATAGCACTCGAAGGCCAGCGGCAACTTGTTCTGTAACGCCCTGACGCGTTGATAATCGATTTCATCCGATTGCTGCGCAAACAGATCCCATAATAATGGCGCCAGCATGACACGTTCACAGACTTCGATTCGCCAGCAGATAAAAGGCATGCTCTGCGGCAAATCGAGATCGGTGTCGCGCGCCTGCAGCTTCTGCACCAGGTCGTCATAAATGTACCTGGCCTGGTAGAGTGCGGTATCAAAACCCGGCCGATCCCGGTGCAGTGAATAGGGGTGACGAAAAGAGAGATCTACCGTTACTTTCTGCTGATTAAACAGCGTGATCTCCCAGCGCATGCGATTGATGTGTTCCGTTTCATCGTGGTTGAACTGATCGCATAAACGCTCGAGGTCCTCGCGCAGTAATACCTCGATGCAGGACCACTGGTTGACCGGATACTCGAGATCACGCCTGACCGCGGGTACCGGTTGCTGCCGTAGCGAAACCCATGGAAATGACTGCAACTCGCTGGAATCGGTAAAACTCCAGCGCCAGATCATTCCAAGCCACTTGCCGAAGCGACGCTGGATCGAATTGGCGTGCGCGGCATGCATCTCATGGGGATTGGCAACGCCAACACGCTCGATGAAACGCCGCATCTGGCCCTGGCGCGCGTGGAAAGCATCCTCACGAAAGCCTCGGATGTTAAGCGCCAGCAAGTGCCGCGCCAGCAGAGCCTGCGGATTGAACCAGCATTCCCAGTCCAGCATTTTGTAGATATTCCGATCGAGCCGACCCTGCAGCAGGTAAAGACCCCGGTCCCGATGCCTCAAGCGGTAATCCAGGTATAACAGGCACTGCCAGGGATGCTGCCCGAACACGGCAACATATTCGGCCCCATAATGATGGCGCAGTAACGGATCGAATAGCTCGATTAGCTTACAGCGCAGTTTTTTTTTCTGCTCGAGCCAGAAAGACTTGCAGCTGTCGAGTCGAGATATAAATATCCCTTCCCCCCAGCGCATCGCCGTTGGTGACAGCACGAAGGGATTGCCCGAATTCGGGCAGTAAATCGCCGCATAGGCAGGAAACTCATCCCGCGTGGATAGCTCCGCCAGATCTATGACCCTGGTCTGCATCTCAGTTGTAAGACCCATGTTCCTCGGCCACGCTGCGATACGGCAAGGTAATCCTGCCGCTCGTTGATCCCTTGATGAGTTGCAATGAAAACGAGCGTTTACCGCTTTGCCAGGTATTGATACGCAGGCTGGCGTGCGGATTGCCGTTTTTCTGACTCAGGAAGTAGTGCCGAATCAGGAATATGATCTGGCCCTGCTTGCGTGCCTGCTGGCTGACGAAGGCCATATCGCCATCGCTGAACCTGCGTGGCGCATCGATGATAATACGCTTGAAAGTGTCTTCCATGAAAATCGGCCGCAACTCCCTGACCGGGCTATCGCTGCAAATAAAAAACAACCGCTGCAGGTCGACGCCATGGCTGATCCAGCTCGAGGCAAAGACGCCGAGACCGTGGTGATGATAAATCCACAGGCTCAATGGAATCTGCTGTTTGAGCAACTGTAACGGGATCAGGCGGCCGTTCATACCGGGCGGGATACCCCACTCGACCAGGTCGCCGGGCTTGATCTGGGTGAAACATTCGTCCAGGGCTTCGATCCCCGAATGCAGTGCCTGCGGCTGATTTTGCAACTGTTGCTTGAGCGCGCGCGCGGATTGCAACTGTTGCTGCATCGACTGGTCGGTAAATTGCGCAGGGAGTGATGCCATGACGGTTAACCCGGGTTTATACCTTGCGGATAATCCCGACCAGCTTGCCGAGAATCTCGAGCTGGGCGGCCGGCACGAGGCGTACCGGATGTTCGGGATTCGACGGCAGCAGCCGCGCCTGATCGCCCTCGAGCTCGATCCGCTTGAGCGTAATCTCGTCCTCGATTCGCAATGCCAGAATATCGCCCTTGTTGCCCTCCTGCTGGCGCTTGATCATCGCGATATCCCCATCGGCAACCGAGTCACCCGACATGCTGTCGCCGATGACGCGCAGCGCGAGAATATCGCCGCCGCCAAAAAATTCATGGGTCACCGAAAACGATTCACGAGAT
This sequence comes from uncultured Gammaproteobacteria bacterium, assembly GCA_947260025.1. Lineage (GTDB taxonomy): Bacteria > Pseudomonadota > Gammaproteobacteria. Next base: position 2,604 of record CAMYON010000016.1, on the reverse strand, counting down.
TCATCGAATACCGGCAGCGGAGCGCCGGCGGGAATCCGCGCGATCAGGTCGAAAGACTCGCCGCGATCATGCCATTCATCGGCCAGCATATAGTCCGACACGCGCTGCGAACGCTGGCGGATATAACCCTTCTTTTCCAGCGCCTTCAGATGGAAGCGGGCCGTGGTATGCTGAAACCCGAACCGCGCCGCGATATCGCGTAACGACGGAAACGGACGCCCCTCCCGGATTGCCTGGCGGGTATAGTCGTAAACCTTCTGCTGGATGTCGGTGAGCGATTCCATGCATCGAATATAATATATAACACCGTTGTATGCAACAGCGTTATATTATGCTGTAGAATATGAAACCCATATGCGACCGGACCTGCCCGAAACCTACTACCTGGACAACGTACTGACCCTGTTCGAACACGTTTCCAGGGTTTACGCGGATATCCTCGAACCCACCCAGGTCGAATTCCTGGAGGCCTTCGACGGTCTCGGCCCTGACGCGCAGAAACTGTGCATTCGCCTGCTCAACCGCAGTCACGAATGGTTCCGTGCCAGCAAGCTGAATTATCGCGAGATCGCCAGCATCGAAGGCGCGCTGACGGAACTGGCGCGGGCCGGCTTCGTCGCTCTCGATGGCGAAATCGACTACCCGACCCTGCTATCGGTTTTTACCAAACCCGAACTGCTGGCCTGCGCCGGAAACCGCTCCGGGATCGATAAGCTGCGGCGCGGAGAACTCGAAGCGGCCCTGCTGGAAAGCGACGATGCCGCCTGTTTCGAGGCGCTGATAAACAGCGATACCCTGATACAGGTGCTGCGGCGTGACGATTACCAAGTCTGCCAGATGCTGTTTTTCGGCAACCTGAACCAGTCGATGACCGATTTCGTGTTGCGCGACCTGGGGCTGTATCAATTCGAAAGCTACGGCATCGACCACGATCACCGGCCTTATCGCACCACGTTCGAAATCCGGCAACACTGGCTGCTTTACCAGCTCGAGGCGCTGTTTCAGCTGGCCGACGTTTCCGACCCGGCGCAGCTGCAGGAAATCAGCGACGCGATCCCGCGTGACCTCGAAACCCATGCCCCCGCGCATCGTAAATGCGAACGCCTGCACTACGAAATCGCGCGCCAGTTCGAGCGCTTCGGCGACCTCGATACCGCGCTCGAACTTTACCGGCAATGCCAGCTGGCACCGAGCCGCGAGCGTATCGCACGCATCCAGGACAAACTGGGAAATCATCGCCAGGCATTCGACGAATGCCTGCGTATCGTCGATCAACCGCTGGGCGAGGACGAAATCCAGTTCGCCTGCATTTTCGCCACTCGCCTGGCCAGGCGTCATCGGTTCGAGCTGCCGCGGCGAATCGAAAACAGTCACGTCGACCATCAGCCCGAGATCGTCGAGCTCGAGCTGGCGCAACATGACTCGGTCGAAGTCGCGGTCGCCGAATACTATGACGCGCTGGATAACGCAAATAGTTGCTTTTACCTCGAAAACAGTTTGTTCAACGGGGTGCTCGGCCTGTTGATCTGGGACGTTGTTTTCGCACCCTTGCCGGGGGCGTTTTTTAATCCGTTTCAATACCGCCCCAGCGATTTTTATACGCCTGATTTTTGCCACAATCGAAGGCATTTGCTAGCGCAAACCTGGGACTCGATATCCAGCAATGCAGACATTCGGCGTATCGTAAGAAAACGCTGGCAGCAAAAACTCGGGTTGATGAATCCACTCGTCAACTGGCAGCATCTCGACCTTGAAATCATCGAAGTCGCGCTGGAACGGATCGATTTCGCCCACTGGCGCGCCGTGTTCGATCGTATCCTGCGTGACCTGCGCAACAACCGCGCGGGCTTCCCCGACCTGGTGCATTTTCCGCCGTCTGGCGGCTACTGCCTGATCGAGGTCAACATGGCGGACCAGCTGAAACTCGGGGTACGCGAGCTGGTCGAGTTCTGCTGCCGCAGCGGCGACCTCGGTGGCGCCAACAGCCCGGGGGTCAAGGCGCTGGAAGGCCTGCAAACGCACCAGAAAATTCAGCAGCGCTACCGCGGCGAGGCCGAGTCAGAGGTCGCGCTAAAATGGCAGAGCCGGATCGAAGACATCGAGGTCGAACTCGGCGGGCGCATCGACCTGTTGTTTGCCGGCGAGACACCACCGCGCATCGAGGAAATCAAAACCGTGTACGCACAGCTCCCGGGGGACGAGGAAAACGCGGTGCACTGGGCCCAGTTAAAGTGCTATGGCGCCTGCTACGCGCGCCAGCACCGGCTGCAAGAGGTCAGGCTCAGCCTGAACCTGGTCAACCTGTTTTCACGGCACGAACAACGTTACGAAAAAGTCTATGCGACCAGCACGCTCGAAGCCTTTGTCGAGGATACGCTGCGTCATTACCTGCGCTGGCACCGGCTGGTCGAAGTCCAGCGGCAGAGCACCAGGCAACAGGCTCGGGAAATGGCGTTCCCGTTCGCGGACTTTCGCAGCCAGCAGCGCTATTTCGCCGCCGAGGTCTACCGCGCGGTGGTAAACCGGCAGCGTTTGATGGTGGAAGCCCCGACCGGGTCAGGCAAAACCATCAGCACCCTGTTTCCCGCGCTCAAGGCCATCGGC
>CAMYON010000015.1:48759-87256 GCA_947260025.1 uncultured Gammaproteobacteria bacterium | reverse complement strand
ATCGCGTCCAGTTCAGGTGACCAGCCATGGCGCCGCAGTCTGTCGGCAATGCCACGGCCATCCGGTACTCGAATATAGACCAGCCCGCCCGACGCCAGGCGGGCGCAGAGTTGCTGCAGCGTCGCTAGCGGATCAGGCAGGTGCTCGAATACCTGGTTGGCATAAAGGCAATCGAAATGCTCACCCGGCGGCGGCAGTTCGGTAATTACTTGCAGGCCCATGGCGCGCGCGTACTCACGGCGCTCGTCGGACAATTCGAAACCGGTGACATCGAGGCCACAGGCTTGCGCCATACGGCTCCAGTAACCCCAACCCATACCGTAATCGAGCACGCGCGGCTGACCCGGTCGGCCTTCCAGCATTTGCAGCAAGGTCTGGATCTGGCCTGCGTAGCGCTTAAACAGGCTCGCTCCGGCGCCCTGCTTCTTGCGCAGGCTCTGCGCGTTGTCGATCCAGTCCTGGTACAGGGCCTGCATGCCATCGTCATCGAGTATCGGATCCTGGTAAACAAAGTGACAGCGCCGGCAAGCTGCTACTCGATAGGAATGCGGAGACAAGTGCTCTAACGGAATTCGACCGTGGTAGAACGCTTCGAGAAAATTCGTCATTGGCGGCTCGCCGTAAGACAGGTCACAAAGAGTATCGGCATCTTCAGAGCGGCATAAAGGGCAATGCCGACGCCGTTGAAAATCCGCGCCCATGGCTTACTTGTAGGGGTCAGCCGCGTCGCGTAAACCGTCGCCGAAGAAATTGAAGGTCAGAATAACGAGCACCACCGGCACCACCGGATACAGCAGCCAGGGATATAGTGCGACCACGTTGATATTTTGCGCCTCGTTCAGCAGCACACCCCAGCTGGTGACGGGTGGCCTCAAACCGAGGCCCAGGAAACTCAAAGCGGTTTCACCGAGGATCATGGCCGGCACCGACAGCGTCGCCGACGCTATCAGGTGGCTCATGAAGCCCGGCAACAGATGGCGGCCGATTATACGGCCCGGTTTGGCGCCCATCAGTTCGGCGGCGGCGCAATAGTCTTCCTCGCGCAGCGATAACAGCTTCGAGCGTACCGCGCGTGCCAGCCCGGTCCAGTCGAGCATCGCCAGGATTACGGTAATACCAAAGAATATGAATATCGGGCTCCAGTTGACCGGCAGCACCGCCGATAAAGCCATCCACAGCGGTAATTCTGGGAACGAACGGATCACTTCTATCAGGCGCTGTACCGAAGCGTCGACCCAGCCCCCGTAATAGCCGGCAAGGCCGCCGATGACGATACCGAAGAAAAAGCTGATCATGATACCGACCAGCCCGATGGTCAGCGATATACGTGCGCCGTAGGTAATACGCGAAAACATATCCCGCCCTAGCCGATCGGTACCCAGTAAGAAGAAAGTTCCGTTTTCCGGTGGGCAGACCAGGTGAAACCTGGCCTCGAACAGGCCCCAGAAGCGATAAGGATCTCCCTGGCAAAAGAAGCGCAAAGGCTGCACCTCGTCCCTGTTCTCGGGGTAATTACGCTTGAGCAGTTCCATGTCGAGCTCATAGCCTCTGCCATAGACAAAAGGCCCTATGAACTCGCCCTCATGGAACAAATGCACCGACTGCGGCGGTGAATAAACGAAGTCGGTGTTGCGGGTATGCAGGTTATAAGGAGCAATCACTTCACTGACCATGATAGTGGCGTAGTTCAGCGCCAGAATGACGCCGCAAATGACGGCCAGTCGATGGCGTTTCAGTTTCCACCACATCAGCTTCCACTGCGAGGCCAGGTAGTATTTCTCCTGCGCCGGTGTCAGCGCCTCGATCGAGTGCGGATCGAACGGTTCGCGCGATACAAAATGATCGCCACTCATTTGTTCGCACTCCCGCCGAGCCGGATCCGGGGATCCAGCAGGGCCAGCAATATGTCCGAAACCAGCACGCCGAATACGGTCAGCAACGCGAGAAACATCAGGAAGGAGCCAGCCAGGTACATATCCTGGCTTTGCAGCGCGCTCAGCAGAATCGGACCGGTCGTCGGCAAGGACATGACCACCGCGACGATCTCGGCGCCGGAAATAACCGTGGGCAGCAGGTTACCGATATCGGCCACGAAAAAATTGAGCGCAACCCGCAGCGGATACTTTCTCAGCAGCTTGCCCGGTGGCAGTCCCTTGGCGCGCCCGGTGGTTACATACTGTTTCTGCAATTCATCCAGCAGATTTGCGCGCAGGCGCCGAATCATGCCGGCCGTGCCCGAGGTGCCGATCACGACCACCGGGATCCACAGGTGTTCGAGAATCGATAACACCTTGTCCAGGCTCCACGGGGCATCGATATATTCCGGATCCATCAAACCGCCGATGCTGGTGCCAAAATAAACGTTGGCCAGGTACAGCATCACCAAGGCCAGCAGGAAATTCGGGGTGGCGAGACCGAGGAAGCCTAGCGTCGAAAGCCCGTAGTCGCCCCAGCTGTACTGGTGGGTGGCGGAGTAGATTCCAATCGGAAAGGCCACTGCCCAGGTAAACAGGATGGTTGCGATCGAGATCAGGACGGTCAGGAACAAGCGGTCGCCGACGACCTCGGTCACCGGCAGATCGTACTCGAAAGAATAGCCAAAATCGCCCTGTAGCATGCCGATTAGCCAATACCAGTACTGCTGCAGCATGGGCTTGTCGAGCCCGTACTGTTCCCGCAGAAACTGGATTTTTTGCTCGTCGACCGATTCTCCCTGGCTTTGCAGTTCGGCGATATGGCTCTCGAGATAATCTCCGGGCGGTAACTGGATAATGACGAAAACCAGCATGCTGATTATCAGCAGGGTTGGGATCATCGTCAGTATGCGACGCAGGATATAGTGGAGCATCAGCGCCTGGTCTCGTCGAACCAGAAGGTATCCGGCTTGTAGATACCGAAATAAGCGCCCGGCGCAATGTCGTAAAAACCTTTCTGTGGGACATTATGCAGGTAATTGTTGACGACCACCGGATGCGGCACATGGTTGACGATCCCAATGGTGAACATTTGCTCGCGATTGATTTCAAGCATCTGGTGCCAGATATCGACGCGCTCTTCATGGCTAAGTGCCCTCGCCCACTGATCATTCAGTTCGACCAGCCGGCGTGCCGCCGGTAGATCGGGCGCTTCGCCACTCTTGCCGCTCGACTCGTAATAAGAACCCCACTTGGGCCACTGGTACTGGTATTTAGAGGTCGGCGCCAGATCTTTGGGGCTACTTTCGGCGGTCGGAATCGCGTTTTCCAGCCCTGACCAGATCGACATCAGCGCTTCACCCGAAAATACCCGGTTGCGAAAAACCTCGCGCGTCGAGGGCACGCTATAGAGCTTGATTCCGGCCTGCAGCCAGCTATCGTGGATCAGTTCGAGCACATCGGTTTGCTCGGTACTCTCGCCGGCAGTCTGGATCATGATCTCTAGTGGCCGACCGTCGGACATCAGCCGCACGCCGCGATCGTCCCGCTGGTCCAGTCCAAGCTCGTCCAGCAGCCGGTTGGCGGTCTCGAGGTCGTATTCTATCCAGTCTTTCTGGTACTCTGGACGATATAGCGGACCTTCCCGCAGCACCGTGTTGTTGCTTTCCTCGACCAGGCGGAAATACACGACCTGGTTGATTTCGTAGCGGTGTATCGCCAGCGACAGCGCGTGCCGAAAATTCAGGTCACGCAGTAACTCGCGATACACCGGGTCGTTAGTGTTGAGATTCGGATACAACGCCATGTGGGCGCCTTTTGCGGTTTGCCACAGGCGCACGTCGAAATTGCTGCGTTTGGCCGCGGTCTTGAGAAACGTATAATTATCCATCCGCAGGTAACGCGCCTGCAGGTCCGCTTCGTCGGCGCCGGCCTTCGCCGGAACCAGCTTGCTGGAAGCGATGTTGACCGCGATCGAATCGATATACGGCAACTGCCTGCCGTTCTGGTCAACGCGATGGTAATAAGGATTACGCTCGAAAATGAAACGATCCGATGGCGGGTAAGTCGAATTGACCCAGGGCTGCAGGCTGGGCAAGTCGGGATTGGTTGCCTTGTAGGGTCGATCGCGGCTGAAGTGTACGCCGGCCCAGTTGCGCTTACCCATCTCGTCTATCATCTGGTTCAGTTTTTCCTCGCTCTGGTAGGAAGCGTGGAACTGGCGCAGGTAGTGTGCCGGCTTGTAGATGTAAAGCGGACGCGCGCCGGCCAGCGCCGGCAGGAAATAAGGATTCGGTTTGGACCAGCTGTATCGCACCGTGTAGAGATCCGGAAATTCGACCTTTGGTAACTCGCCTTCTACAAGCAGTAACTTGTTCGGCCCGCCCTTGCCAAGTGCAGGATTCAGCGCGATGTCTTCCCAGTAGTAGCGAAAATCCTCCGAGGTAAACGGGTGACCATCCGACCACTTGTGTCCCTTGCGCAGCCGTAGCGTGAAAATCCGGTTTTCAATATTCTCGAAGCTTTCCAGGATGTCGGCTTCGAGCCTGAGATCCGGCGAATAACAGACCAGTCGCGCGTAACCATAGATGACGATCTGGCGTATATCCTTCTGTTTGCCCATCAACAGGCGCATCTGCCCGCCATGCTGCCCGGGGCTGAATTCACCGCCAAGCTCGATGCGTCGCGGGACCTGCGGAATCCTTTGCGCTACCGGCGGTAACTCGCCAGTCTGCACCTGTTCCGCCAGCGACGGCGTCTCGATAAATTGCTGCTGCGCGCCCACTGCTGCCAACGGCAGCATAATCGCCAGGCAAAACAGAATTCTTGCTGAACCAGTCATGCGGCCAGGTCCGAGGGTTTGGAACCACTCGCAACACGCACATAGTGCCCTTCGCCAAGCGCCATGAATTCAGTTGGAGTAAGTCCATCGATAGTAAACGGAACCGGCCACTGGCCGGGCTCGGAAGCCGCGCCCTCGGTAATCGCATCGAAGTTTAACGGCTGCGACAGTTCGGGGTGCGGCACCGCTGACAGCAAGGCCCGGGTATAGGGATGAACCGGGTTGGCAAACAGCGCGTCGCGCGGCGCCAGCTCGACGATTCGTCCCTGGCACATGACCGCGATTCGGTTGGCGATGTAATTAATTACCGCCAGGTTATGCGAGATAAAAACGAGGGTCAGCCCGAGTTCCTGCTGCAGGTCCTTCAACAGGTTCAATACCTGCGCCTGTATCGAAACGTCGAGCGCCGACACGGGCTCGTCGCAGATAATCAGGTCGGGCTGCAGCGCGAGTGCGCGGGCGATACCGATACGCTGCCGCTGTCCGCCCGAGAAACTGTGCGGGTAACGATTCAGAAAGCGTGGATCGAGACCCACCAGCCGCATCAACTCGGTTGTCATTTCGCGCTGATAATCCATGTCGCCCAACTCGTGCACCACCAACGGCTCGCGCAGGATATCGAACACCGTCATGCGCGGATTGAGCGCACTATAGGGGTCCTGAAAAATGAACTGCATCTTGCGGCGAAACTCGAGCAATGCGGAATTGTCGAGCGCGCGTACGTCGATCGCGCGACTGCCGTCGTGGTAAATGATCTCACCCTGGTCCGGCGTTACTGCCCGCATGATGATCTTGCTGAGCGTCGTCTTGCCGCAGCCGCTTTCACCGACCAGGCCGAAACATTCGCCCCGCTCGACCTCCAGCGACACCCGGTCGACCGCCAGTAGTTCCCTGGACTCGGTGCTGAACCAGTCTCCACGATGGAGATGATAGGTCTTGCTGACCTCGCTTACGCTCAGGTGCGGCGCACCGGCATCGGCAACCTGGTCGAGCGGTTGTTGCTTGATCAGCGCACCGGCTTCGGACTTGATTTCACGCACCGGCACCAGCCTTTCGCCAGGCTCCAGGTCGAAACGCGGTACCGCGTGCATCAGCGCCTTGAGATAATCGTGCTGCGGATCGCCGAACAGCTGCTGTAGCGGGCCCGCTTCCATGACGCGGCCGTGATACATCACCACCACACGATCCGCCATGTTGGAGACCACGCCCAGGTCATGGGTAATCAGCAGCAGCGCCATGCCAAGCTCGGCCTGCAACTCGCGCACCAGTTTCAGAATACGCGCCTGGATCGTCACGTCGAGCGCGGTTGTCGGCTCGTCGGCAATCAGCAACGACGGGTGGGTTATCATCGCCATGGCGATCATCGCGCGTTGGCGCAACCCGCCGGAAAGCTCGAACGGATACATCCGCAAGGCCCTGGCGGGATCCGGAAAACCGACGTGTTTCAGCATCGCCTCGGTTAGTTTGAGGCCTTCCTGGTAACTGGCATCGCGGTGCAGGAACAGGGCCTCGCTAACCTGGTCGCCAATGGTATGCACCGGCGACAGAGAGGTCATCGGCTCCTGGAAAATTATCGATATATTGCCACCACGAATCTGGCGCATCTGCGCGCTTTCGGGATCCAGCCTGGCGATGTCGATACGCTGGCCGGTTTCGGGATTGTCGAACAGGATCTCGCCCGAGCGAATCTCGGCATTCGTGGGCAGGATGCCCATGATCGCCTGCGAGGTAACCGATTTGCCGGAACCCGACTCCCCTACCAGGGCTACGGTTTCGCCGGGATCGACACTGAAGGAGACATCCATCAGTGCCGGCACGGCGTGATGTTGCAGCCTGAAATCGACCGCCAGCTGGTTTATCTCCAGCAAGGCTGAATGTTGTACCTGGTCAACGATTTGATGCTCCTCGAACCGCCTGCCCGTTGCGATTTACTTGTTGCAGTCGCGGTTTACTTGCCACAAGTATAAATTATTTCGTGCCGTAATAGTCTATATACCAGCGCGCAAAATGATGCAATCCCTGTTCTATCGAAGTTTGCGGGGCATAACCGGTATCGGCGGTTAGCGACGCGATATCCGCATAGGTGTCTTCCACGTCGCCGGGCTGGGCCGGCAGCAATTCCCGGCCGGTGGTTTTTCCCAGCGCCTGCTCCATCAGTTCGATATAGCGCAACAGCTCGACCGGTTCGCCGCGGCCGATATTGTAGATACGCCAGGGCGCGCTGCTGCTGGCGGGATCGGGATCGAGGCCGGACCATTCGGGATTGCTGCTGGCGATCCGCCCGAGGCAGCCGATCACGCCCGCGACGATGTCGTCGATATAGGTAAAATCGCGCCGGTGGCGACCTTCGTTGAAAACCCGGATCGGTTTGCCCTGCATGATCGCATCGGCAAACAGGATCGGCGACATGTCGGGCCGCCCCCAGGGCCCGTAAACGGTAAAAAAACGCAGGCCGGTGGTCGGCAAGCGGTACAGGTGGCTGTAGCTGTGCGCCATCAATTCGTTCGCCTTCTTGGTGGCGGCGTAAAGCGAAATCGGATGATCGACGTTATCGGTGGTGCTGAACGGCATGCTGCGATTTGCGCCATAAACCGAACTCGACGAGGCGTAAACCAGGTGCTCGACGGCGTGATGCCGGCAGCATTCGAGCAGGTTGGCAAACGCGACCAGGTTGCTGTCGATGTAGGCGGCCGGATTCTCCAGGGAATAGCGCACCCCGGCCTGGGCCGCCATATGCAGCACGCGCTCGACTCGCTGTTCCGCGAACAAAGCCCGCAAGGCGTTCGCATCGGACATTTCGAGTTGCACGAAACGAAAATTAGCGTGGCGCTCGAGCTGCTGCAGGCGCGCCCGTTTCAGCCCCACGTCGTAGTAATCGTTCAGGTTATCGATGCCGATAACATCGTCACCGCGCATACACAGGGCATTGGCAAGCGAGTAACCGATAAAACCGGCGGCGCCGGTGACCAGCAGTTTCATGTAACTCCAGTTGTAAAGCGCCCGCGGGCGTTAACGGTGCTAGCGGGTAACGGGAGAGGACCTCGCGCCCAGGCGCTTGATCGGGCCTAACCTGTGTGCCAGCAGGATCATCGCGATAATCGCATAAATCACCGGTTCGAGATAGTCGGCCTTGACCAGCCACAGGAAATGTAAAACGCCCAGCAGGATAACCAGGTATACCAGCCGATGCAGGGTTTTCCATTTTCGGCCGAGCCGTCGGATCATGGCCTGGTTCGACGTGATCGCCAGCGGGACCATCAACAGGAAAGCGCTGAAACCCAGCGTGATATAAGGTCTTTTGACGATATCCTCGACCATGGAGCCAGGATCGAGAGAATGGTCGGCGACGAACCAGATCATGAAATGACAACTGACATAGAAGAAGGTATAGAGGCCAAGCATGCGCCGGAAACGTATCCACGAGGCCTGACCGGTCCATTGTCTCAACGGCGTCAGGCAGAGCGTGATGAGCAGGAAACGTAAAGTCCAGCCACCAGTTTCGTGGGTCAGTTTTTCTACCGGGTTAGCGCCCAGCCCGTCATTGAATCCTGCCCATACTAGGCTGGCAAAAGGCAGCAGGCACAGCAGGTGCACGACGGGCTTGGACCAGGCGGATTTGAGCCACATATATCACCGCCTTCCCGCGAACAGCGACATACTAGAAATTTACGGTGAGATCCAGGTCGTCGTAGAGCCCGGCGACTTCCTCGGCATAGCCGTTGAACATCAGCGTGTCGCGCTTGAAGATTTCGCCGATGCGGCGCTCGCGTTTCTGCGACCAGCGTGGATGGTCGACCTCGGGATTGACGTTGGAGTAAAACCCGTACTCACTCGCAGCCGCCATGTTCCAGGAAGTCTGCGGTTGAGTTTCGGTGAACTCGATGCTGACGATCGACTTGATGCTCTTGAAGCCGTATTTCCAGGGCACCACCAGCCGGATTGGTGCGCCGTTCTGGTTGGGTATGGTCTTGCCGTACATACCGACCGACATAATCGTCAGCGGATGCATCGCCTCGGCGATGGTCAGGCCTTCGCGGTACGGCCAGTTCAGTACCGAACGCTGTTGACCGGGCATGCGAACCGGGTCATACAGGGTCCTGAAAGCCACGTACTTCGCTTTCGAAGTCGGTTGGAACCCGGCCAGGATCGATCCTAACGGCACCCCGAGCCACGGGATGACCATCGACCAGGCCTCGACGCAGCGCAGCCGATAGATCCGCTCCTCGATCGGGAACGGCTTCATCAGGTCTTCGAAGTCATAGGTACCCGGTTTTTCGCATTCGCCGCTGACTTCAATCTTCCAGTCGTCGGTTTCGAAACGCTTCGAGTTGCGCTTCGGGTCTTCCTTGTCGGTGCCGAACTCGTAGAAATTGTTGTAGCTGGTGGCATCCTCCTCTTCGGTCAGTTCTTCATCGAGCGTAACTACCCCTCGCTGGTAGTCGCCGATTTGCAGCGCTGCCTGCGCCGTTACCCAGGGATTCAGTAACATGGCACCACCGATGGTGCCAGCAGCCTGCATGAACTCGCGCCGGCGCCGGTACAATGGCTCGGGCGTAACTTCGGACTCCTGGATTTCCCAGCGTTTTTTTATTCTGATCATTAGCAACTCTCCCCAGAAGATAGAACCTAGACCGAACGGGCGCCAACTAGTTCCTGCGGGTAAACAGGTAACCGCCAGCCTCGATCTTACCGACATCGACCTCGAGACGCCTGAGGCAAGCATACATCAGCGCCGAATTACTGGTCACCACCGGTTTGCCGAGCGTCATTTCCAGCGCCGGCACGGCCTCCAGCGCGCGGAAGTCGGTGCAGGATATCACCACTGCCTGTGCCTGCGGGTGGTCAGCCTGCATCCCCATGCGATAGGCATCCCCTGGCGTCAACGCGTTTTGCTCGAGGCTGCTGAGCGCGCGCTCGAAGCTGGCCTGGTTTACCACCTCGATACCGCAGCGTTCGATAAAATCGATCGACTCCTCGACCAGTCGCGGTACGTAGGGCGAGGTAAAAGCAACACGACTGGCTCCCAGCGCCCCGATCGCCTCGACCAGGGCGCCCGCGGTGGTGACCGCCGGCAGCCCGGATTTAGCCGTTATGTCGTCGCAAAACGCCTGGTCGAAACCGGGACCATCGGCCAGCGTGGCCGAGGTACAGGCGTAGGCGATCAACTCGACGCGCGCGTCGAGCAGCAACTGCAGTTGCTGGTCCAGCGCCTGGCGTGCGAAACGTCGCATCTCGTTCGAATCCGGGATCGCCTCGACGTCATAACCACCGCTGCGGGTCACGTGAAGCGTAACCCCTTGCGGCATCAGCATCAGGCAGTCGGGTTCGGCGTTAGTATTGGACGCCGGCACGATCATGCCGATACGTCGCAATCGATCATCGGCGATGCGGACCTCGCCGAGATTGAATTCGCGTTTATCCACCGATTTGCGCGTGCCAGGCGCCGAGCGTTTGCGCCGTGAGCCGCATTTGCTCCGGCGTGCCGATGGTAATGCGCAAACAGGCAGGCAGGCCGTAACCGGCCATCGGCCTTACCACGAGCCGATGGGCACGCAGAAATTCGAACGCCGATACGGCTGATTCCGGGCTGCCGAAATCGACCAGCACGAAGTTGGTCTGACTTGGCACCACCGGTAATCCGAGTCGCGTAATTTCCGCTGTCAGGAAATCGCGTTGTTCCGCAATCAGGCGGCGTGCTTCGTCGGCGCCGGACTGGTCCAGCATCGCGGCGCGCGCCGCCACCTGCGATAGCGTCGAGACGCTACCGGGGTTCTGCACCTTGCGTATCTGGTCACGAATATCCCCCGGGAAATAGCCCCAGCCAACCCGCAGCCCGGCGAGCCCGTAAATCTTGGAGAAAGTGCGGGTAATGACGGTATTGCCATGCTCGACCAGGTCGAACAGCGGCTCATGGAAAGCGGGATCTACGAATTCCGCATAGGCTTCATCCACCAGCAGCAACACGTCCCGTGGCAGGGCATCACGCAGGCGGCGGATTTCATCGTTGTGCAACAGGCTGCCGCAGGGATTGCCGGGATTGACCACGAAAACGAGCCTGGTATCCGGCTGCAGCGCGGCTATCAGACTATCGACATCGACGTGATAGTCGCGTTCCGCCGCGGTATCGAGCCGGGCTCCGACCAGCTTTGCCAGCGTACGCATAAACAGGTAACCGTACTCGGTCATCAGAAGACGATCAGCAGGCGACAGGTAGGCCAGCATCAGGGCTGACATCAGTTCCATCGAGCCGCAACCGCAGACGATACTGGCGGCATCGAGCCGATGCACGCCGGCAATCGCCGCGCGCAACTCGGTCCAGTCGCTATCTGGGTACAGTTGCCCGCGACTCAGCGCGTCGGTTACCGCTTGCTGCACCCGCGCCGAGGGCGGCCAGGCGTGCTCGTTTTGCGCCAGCACGATCGGCTCCTGGTCCGAGCCAGAGGTTATATCCGGTAACGCATACGGGGCCATAGCGGCGACGCTCGGATTTGGCCGGATCATGCCGCTAATCGACCCAGCGGCGCGCGTTACGAAACATGCGCATCCAGGGACTGTACTCACCCCAGTCCGACGGGTGCCAGGAATTCTGCACGCTGCGGAATATGCGCTCCGGGTGCGGCATCATGATCGTGAAGCGGCCATCTTCGTTGGTAAATCCATTCAATCCGAGCGCCGATCCGTTGGGATTGATCGGATAAGTTTCGCTCGCCGCTCCGCCGGCATCTACATAACGCAGGCAGGCCAGGTTTTGCCGCAGTAACTCGGTCGCATCGTGGTCTCGCGTTTCGATACGTCCTTCGCCGTGAGCAACCACGATCGGCATCATCGAACCCTGCATTGCATCGAGAAATATCGAATTCGTCGCCAGCACCTCGACCATGGTGAAGCGGGCTTCGAACTGTTCCGAACGGTTACGCACGAAGCGCGGCCAGTTCGCGGCGCCCGGAATCATGCGATACAGGTTGGACATCATCTGGCAACCATTACAGATACCCAGGCCAAAGCTGTCGGCGCGATCGAAAAACGCGGAAAACTCGTCGAAAGCTCGCGGGTTATAGAGAATCGACTTGGACCAGCCTTCTCCGGCCCCGAGGACGTCACCGTAGGAAAAGCCTCCGCAGGCGGCAATGCCGCGGAACTCGGACAGGCTCGCCCTACCCTCGATGATATCGCTCATATGCACGTCCACCGCGCTGAAGCCGGCTCGATCGAAGGCGGCCGCCATTTCAACCTGGCCGTTGACACCTTCTTCCCGCAGGACAGCGATGCGTGGCTTGCTGCCGCCTACATAGGCGGCGCTGATATCGTCTTTGGGATCGAAGCCAAGCTTCGAGAACAGGCTGGGCGGCTGATCGGGCTGTATCAGGTCGAACTCCTGTTGCGCGCATTCGGGATTGTCGCGCAGCGCCTGCATTTTCAGCGTGGTTTCGGACCAGGCGCGTTGCAGATCGACGATAGTCTCGTCGATCACCGTGGCTCCGCCATGACTGATTTCGAGGCTGGCCTGCGACTGCGGCAGGCCGATACGGTGACAGTTACGAGCGAGCCCGGCTTGCTGCAAAATCGCTTCGACCCGCGGCAGCTGGGATTCCGCCACCTGGACCACGACCCCCAGCTCTTCGGCGAACAAAACCGCGAGCGGATCATCGCCCAGGCTGGTGACATCGCACTGCAGACCGCTACGGCCGGCAAAGGCCATTTCGCACAGCGTGACGACCAGGCCGCCATCGGAACGATCGTGATAGGCAAGCAACAAGTCCTGCTCGAGCATGGCCTGCAGCGCGCCAAAGCCGGATTTGAAAAGGACGGCGTCATCGAGGTCCGGGCCACGGGCGCCGGTTTGACCGTAAACCTGGGTCAGCGCCGAGGCACCCAGCCGATTCTGTCCGGCGCCCAGGTCGAGCAGCAACAGAATCGAGCTGCCGTCACAGGGCTTGATGTCCGGAGTCACCGTCTTGCGCACGTCCGTCACCGGCGCAAACGCCGAGATAATCAGCGACAGCGGTGCGGTCACGCTGCGGTCCTCAGCGCCATCCTGCCAGCGACTTTGCATCGACAATGAATCCTTGCCCACCGGTATCGTAATACCGAGCTCGGGACAGAGCTCCATGCCGACGGCTCTTACCGTATCGAACAGGCGCGCATCCTCGCCGGCATGACCGGCGGCCGCCATCCAGTTGGCCGACAGCACGGTTCGCGACAGATCGCCGACCCAGGCCGAACCCATGTTGGTCAGGGCTTCGCCGATAGCGATGCGTCCGGCCGCAGGCGCGTCGAGCAATGCCAGTGGCGTGCGTTCGCCCATGCTCATGACTTCACCGCTATACCCGGAATAGTCGGTCAACGTAACCGAGGCGTCGGCTACCGGCACTTGCCACGGGCCCACCATCTGGTCGCGCGACACCAGCCCGCTCACCGAACGATCGCCGATGCTGATCAGGAAAGTCTTGTCGGCAACCGTTGGCAGGCGCAGCACCCGGTAAAGGGCCGAGCGCGGATCGACGTCGCTGCGGTCGAACTCGGCCTGCGGCGTTTCCTGGTGCGCTACCTCGCGATGCATCTTCGGCGGTTTACCGAGCAGCACGTCGAGCGGCAGATCGACCGGCCTGTTGTCGAAATGCGGATCGCTTACCTGTAATGTTCGTTGTTCGGTGGCCTTGCCGAGCACCGCGTAAATGCAGCGTTCGCGCTCGCATAGCGTAATAAAGTCATCGAGCCGCTGGTCGTCGATTGCGAGCACGTAGCGCTCCTGGCTCTCGTTACACCATATTTCCATCGGCGACATGCCGGGTTCGTCGTTCGGCACCGCTCTCAGGTCCAGCTGGGCGCCGCGTTCGGCATCGTTGACCAGCTCGGGCAAGGCATTCGACAGTCCGCCGGCACCGACATCGTGAATCGACAGGATCGGGTTCGCCTCGCCCTGCGCAAAACAGCGATCGATAACTTCCTGCACGCGGCGCTGCATCTCCGGGTTACCGCGCTGCACCGAGGCAAAATCGAGGCTTTCGCTGCTGCTACCGCTCGCCATCGACGAGGCGGCCCCGCCACCGAGGCCAATCAGCATCGCCGGGCCGCCGAGCACGATAATGTTGGCGCCGTGCGGTATTTCCTTTTTATCAATATGCTCGCGACGAATCAGGCCGACGCCGCCGGCAACCATGATCGGCTTGTGGTAGCCGCGCAGCTCGGTACCGCTGGGCGTAGCCACCGATTGTTCGTAGGTACGGAAATAGCCGCAGGTGTTGGGACGACCGAATTCATTATTGAACGAGGCTGCCCCGATCGGGCCCTCAAGCATGATTTCGAGCGCCGAAGCGATCCGCTCGGGCTTGCCATGGTCCTGTTCCCAGGGCTGTTCGAAGCCAGGTATCTTCAGGTTCGAAACCGAGAAACCGCAGAGCCCGGCCTTGGGCTTGGAGCCGATTCCGGTGGCGCCCTCGTCACGGATTTCACCGCCCGAACCGGTTGCCGCCCCGGGAAATGGCGAGATTGCGGTCGGATGATTATGGGTTTCGACCTTCATCAGGATATCGAGTTGCGTATCCTGGTACTGGTACTCCGCCGATTCCGCCGCCGGGGCCAGCCGCTGCGCGGCGAAACCCTCGATGACCGCGGAATTGTCGTGATAGGCCGACAGGATGCCGTCGCTATGCTGTGCGTGGGTATTCTTGATCATCTGGAACAAGGTCATCGACTGCTCGTCACCGTCGAGCGTCCAGGTGGCGTTGAAAATCTTGTGACGACAGTGCTCGGAGTTTGCCTGGGCGAACATCATCAGTTCGACATCGACCGGGTTACGGCCCAGTTCGTCGTAGGCCGCGGCCAGGTAATCGATTTCGTCGGGCGAGAGCGCCAGCCCAAGCCCGGTGTTGGCCTGCTCCAGCGCTACGCGACCCTGGTTAATCGTATCGATCTCGCTATAAGGCCTCGGTCGATGGGTTTCGAACAGCGCCGAGCAGTCCTCGAGTCGGGTAAATACAGCCTCGATCATACGATCATGCAGCAGGTCGAGCGCAACCTCCTCGGTCGCCTCGACGGTAAACTGAATACCGCGCTCGATGCGGCGAATTTGCGTCAGGCCGCAATTGTGCGCGATATCGGTCGCCTTGCTGGCCCAGGGTGAAATGGTGCCGGGACGCGGCACGACGTAATAGCTCCGGCCTTCGACGCTGGTCGCAGCCATCGCCGGCCCGTAGGTCAGCAGGTTGTTGAGCACCTCCAGTTGCTCGTTACCGAGTTCATGCTCGCTATCGACCAGGTGCACGTAACGACTGCTGAGCGCGTCGACCGGGGTTCCCGCGGCGGCTAGTTGTTGTTGAAGTTTTCTTAGTCTGAATTCGGATAATGCCGGGCTACCGGGCAGGCATAGCATATTGTTTCAGGTCACGTAGCGGGGATGGAAAGGTGATCGAATGATAACGGAAAAGCCACGGGGCTCCAACTCAAACCGGCACCCGATGATCAACTTTCTGCAAACGACAGCGTGTGATAACGATGGAACCGCAGCGTGCCGGACCAGTAGCCGGCATCGAGCCCCGCTTTGAGGCATAGCTGGTCGAGAAATTCGCTCGGCGAGGCAATCTTCTCCCAGACCTGGGGCAAAAACGTCGAACGATGGCCCCGGTCCTCCAGCAGCAGGCCGTCGACCCCGGGTTGCAGCACATCCAGCAGCGCCTGCCTGGTTGGCGCCTCGATCGGCTCCATCTCCGACAGCACCGAAATCTCGATTCGTATTGCGTCGAGCTCATCCGCGCCCAGCGATGGGAAACGATAGTCACGAAACGCGGCACTGTAAGCCGAATTCGCCACTGCCTGCGCCAGCGCTTCCTGTGCCTTCAACGAGCCGATGCAGCCACGCAGTTCTCCCGCCCGGGTCAAAGTGACGAACACCGCGGCCACGGTTTGCAGCCTGGCGTCGATTCCGTCAAGTTCGACCTGTAGCGCCCTGCCCGAGGTCAATCCGCTAGCGATCGACTGGCGCGCTATCTCGAGCAGACGAGCCTGCTCGCTGTCGCTTAACTCAATGCAGAGCGAAGGCGGCATAACCAACCACCCGGTTGAGCGCTCCGGCGGTATCGCCAGAGTTGCAGGCGTGCAGTAACGACACCTCGAGCTCGCGTGCCTGTGCCGAGGCCATCAGCCCGTTGATGGCGCGCGCACCGCAGGCTTCCTCTCCTTTTAGCGTGGTCGACTTGCCGAGGATATGCTCACAGGTGGCAGCATCGATCTGCTGCGCGTCGCGATAGTTTAGAAAATGTGAAAGGTCGGAGCTGATCACGACCAGGGTGTGTGCATCCGGCGCAAGCGCGTCGATCACTGCCGCAACCTGGTCGGCGTCAGCCCCCCCGACAACCACAGGTACCAGCGTAAAATCGTTCAGCACCGTCTGCAGGAAAGGTAATTGCACCTCGAGACTATGCTCCTCGCGATGCGCCTCGTCGGAAACTTGCACTCCGGGCAACTTTGCGATCAGATCGAGCGCTTCGCGGTCGAGTGGCACTTCCCCCAGCGGTGTCGCGAACCGATCTACCGACGGAATCGCC
Organism: uncultured Gammaproteobacteria bacterium; assembly: GCA_947260025.1. GTDB lineage: Bacteria > Pseudomonadota > Gammaproteobacteria. The sequence goes on along the minus strand of CAMYON010000015.1, from coordinate 70,958 downwards.
AGACCCTTCAGGTAAACGCGGTGCGCCGGGCCTAGCAGCAAAACGCGCTTTACTCGGTCGGGATCGACCAGCAGGCCACGATAGGCAAAGGCCGCGGTCGAACCGGAATATATGTAACCCGCGTGAGGTACTATCAATGCCCTCGGAAAACCTTCGGAAGGCGTCGTATCGGCGTTTAATAATTGCTCGAGATGCTGCTGTAATCGGCCCGCGTCAGCCTCGTAAAAATACCCTGCTACGGCGGCCTGGCGAATGCTCATAATCTATCTCCAACCCACTAGAATCCTATAATTATAGCCCGACCTGGTTTACCCCGATTTGCCCTGGATCAAACCACGGCGATAGCAATTGCCAGATTCTGGTAAACGGCCTGGGTGACTGTAGTGTGACAGGCATCGGTTTATGGTATCTGCGGATGCGAATTGCATCCCGGGTCAGATCGGGATTGAATCAACAGCCGGCCCACCAGGTGAGAAGCAGACAGCTAAATTCCGCAGCAAATTAAAACGGGAAAAACAACCACACTCCTTGATCAGGATCAATTCACACCCCTGTGAACGGGCCTAGTCTTGCTCGTATCTTCTGCAATTATCGGGCATGCTCGTTGATCTCGATTGTATTTAGCGGCACGAGATGCGATTAAAGCCTGTGGCGCGGTGTAAGTTGGCAGAGACAAAGATATGCAGGAAACCATAGTATCTACCCGGTACTGGCACCGACTGGACGACGGCCGGCTGCAATGTGATCTGTGCCCGCGACACTGCCACCTGGGCGAGGGCCAGCGTGGCCTGTGTTACGTGCGCCAGCGTCTCGACGACGAAATCAAGCTTGTCAGTTATGGCCGCTCCAGCGGTTTCTGCGTCGATCCGATCGAAAAGAAACCGCTGAATCACTACTACCCGGGCAGCTCGGTACTCTCCTTCGGCACCGCCGGCTGCAACCTGGCCTGCAAATTCTGCCAAAACTGGGATATGACCAAGTCGCGTGAAATGGACACGCTCGCCGACGCGGCGTCACCGGAGAAACTCGCCCGCGTCGCCGCCGAATTATCCTGCCAGAGCGTCGCCTTCACCTACAACGACCCGGTTATTTTCCACGAGTACGCGATCGACGTTGCCGCCGCCTGCCGCGAGCGCGAGATCAAGACCGTCGCGGTTACCGCGGGTTACATCGACCCTGAGCCGCGCGAGGAATTTTTTGCCGCTATGGACGCCGCCAACGTCGACCTGAAAGCCTTCACCGACCGCTTTTATCACAAGATCTGCGGTGGACACCTGGCGCCGGTGCTGGAGACGCTGGAGTACATACATCATCAAACCGACTGCTGGCTCGAGCTGACGACGCTGCTGATTCCCGGTGAGAACGATTCCGACGCGGAGCTAGAGGAAATGACTCAATGGGTGGTGGAAAAACTCGGTCCCGAAGTGCCGCTACATTTCACTGCATTTCACCCCGACTGGAAGATGCTCGATATCAGGCCCACACCGGCGAGCACCTTGACCCGTGCACGCGCCATCGCGCTGGATAACGGCGTGCACTACGCCTACACCGGCAACGTACATGACAATAAGGGTTCCAGCACCTGGTGTCATAACTGTGGCAAATTGTTGATCGAGCGCGACTGGTATGTGCTCGGGCACTGGGGTCTCGATGCCGACGGCTGCTGCGCCAGCTGCGGCGAACGCCTGCCGGGGCACTTTCTCGCAAAACCAGGCAATTTCGGTGCTCAACGCATCCCGGTAAAGCTCAGCCGCTATCCCGGAGCCTGAGCCCGGAGCGGTTGCATCATTTATCCGGCTGGCTGCCGAACTCCTGGTCCAGAGAGTCGACGACCTCCCGGATGATTTCGATAAAGCGGTCTATTCCAGCCTGGTCATGGTTGCGGCGACGGTCGTTCAGCCCGGAAAGTGCAATGTTGTAGGCCGCATGATAGTTGCCCTGATCGACGAACTGCTGGATTCTTTGAGCCTCGGTTTCGATGTTCATTTGCGCACCTCAAATTCGGTCCCAATACGAATAACTGGCCCGGCACAGAATACCATAACGAAAGCGTCCGATTCGCCGCCCGTATCTGCAGCAGCTTGAATCCGGATCGGCGCCCACGACGAAATCGATGCGGGTTCGGGTGAATTCGCTTGAATAAAGTTCGCGCAAACTTTACACAGGATCGCTTATCCAGCAGCTCGGTTCGATCGCATGACCTGCAAAGTCCTGATCCTGTTCGCCCATCCGTCGCAGCACCGCTCGGAAGTCAACCTGCCATTGGCCCGGATTTCGCGGTCGGTCGAAAACGTCACCCTGGTCGACCCCTACGCCGAGTATCCCGATTACTGTATCGATATCGAGCGCGAACAACAGCTTCGGCGATGCTACCCGCCCCGATCTGCTTGCAACTGCCGGCATCGAGGAGGCCGACCTTTTCGTCATCGCTATCGACGACCGTGAGCGCGCGGTCGAACTCACCGCATCCATCAGGCAGCGCTACCCGCGGCTGGCGATACTGGCGCGCGCCTTCGACCAGATCCACTACTACCAGTTGAAGCAGGCCGGTGCCGAGTTCATTATCAAGGAAACCTACCACGCCGCGCTCGATCTCGGCTGCGAGGCACTGACCCGGCTCGGGTTTCATCCGTTTCGGGCGGAACAGTTGAAGCGAACCTTCATCGCCACCGAGGATGAAACGGTCGAAGCGATGTACCAGAGCTGGGTCGCGTCCACCGACAGCGGCATGAGCCCTGGCTACCGTGAGCTCTTCATGCAGCAGGAAGCCGCAATTCGCGACGCCATGCAGGCCGACCGCAGCGACCGGCATACCGGCAGCGAACGCGGCTGGAATCCGCCACCCAGGGGTTATGCCGAGGATATCGGTAAAACCAAGCCCGGGGAAAACTGATTTCGAAGTAGTTGACGTCAGTCAGTGTCTGTAGGGCCCGGTTTTTTATAGTAGGGCCCAAGTTCAAATTTTAGCTTTTTGCATGACCTCTCATCTGATCCACGAAGACCTGCCAGACACCGCAGACCCCGCGGTCAGCACGCTGATCGCATCGATGAACAATCCTTTCGCCTTCGGGCACCCGGTGAGTTACGTCAAGCTGATCGAGACCCATATTTCGTGGATTCTGCTAACCGGCACCTTTGCCTACAAGATCAAAAAACCGGTCGATTTTGGATTTCTCGACTTCTCGACACTGGAAAAGCGGCGCCAATACTGTGAAGCGGAATTACGCCTCAATCGCAGGTTCGCGCCGCAAATTTACCTCGACGTAGTCGAGATCCGCGGCAGCGAAACCAGGCCGCGCGTCGACGGCAGCGGCGAGGTCATCGAGTATGCCGTCAAGATGATAGAGTTTCCGCAGCATTGCCTGCTCAGCAGCTATGCCGGTAACCATGAATTAAGCCCGCCAATGATCGACGCTGTTGCCGACCGTGTTAGCGGATTTCATGCAACCAGCGATCGGGCCCCGGAGGAGAGCGACTTTGGCAGTTCGGCCCTGGCCGCGCGCTGGAGCGAGGAAAACCTGGTGCACATTGCCACGGCGATCCCGCCGGAGTATTTACCCAACAGTTACTTCGAGTTGAAACGCTGGTATCGTGAAAACGACTGGTTGCTGCAGGCGATCGATGAGCGCAAGGCGGCCGGCTTCGTGCGCGAATGCCACGGCGATCTGCACCTCGGCAACATGGCGATGATCGACGATGAAATTACGCTGTTCGACTGTATCGAATTCAATCCCGAACTGCGCTGGATCGACACCATCAGCGAAGTCGCCTTCGTCGCTATGGACCTGCACGCGCGCGGCTACCCCGAATACTGCTGGCGCTTTCTGAACCGTTATTTCGCGAACGGCGGTGACTATGCCGGAATTCAGCTATTGCGTTACTACTTCGTCTATCGTGCGCTGGTGCGTGCCAAGGTCGAGGCGCTGCGTGTCGACCAGGAAACCCTGGCCGGCGACAGCTACCGCGAGCTTCTGACACCTGCCATCGATTACATCGGCCTGGCGGCACAATGGGCCGCCAGCCACCGCGCCGGGTTGATCGTTATGCACGGCCTTTCGGGATCCGGCAAATCCACGGTTGCGGCGCAACTGGCCGAAGCATTGGGTGCAGTTCAGGTCCGCTCCGACGTGGAAAGAAAACGCCTGTTCGAGCTGGCGGCGACTGCCGATAGCGAATCGGCACTCGGACAGGGAATTTACACCGTCGAAGCGACTGCGGCCACGTATCGGCGGCTGGGCGAAATCGCCGGCGCCATCATGGCCGCGGATTTTACCGTCATCGTCGACGCTACGCTGCTGCAGGAATCCCAGCGGCTAGCATTGCTCGAACTTGAATCGGGACAGCCGGGCAAGCGCATCATCATCGAGTGCGAGGCACCAGAAGCCGAGCTGCGCAGGCGTATCGTGGCGCGCGAGCACGATGCATCGGAAGCCAACCTCGAAGTGCTCACGCGTCAGCTGCAGACGCGCCAGCCGCTTAGCTCACGCGAACGCGAAATCGCCCGGGTAGTCACAATAGACAGTGCCGGACTCGATGCCTCGAAGATAGAGGAAATCAGGAGTTTACTGTTCAGTTGACGGTAAGAACGTCGGCTTCCACCCGGTCCAGCAGCTTCTCCGCGGTGTTTCCGATCAGTTGACCACTAATGCCGGTTCGCGCCAGCGTGCCCATTATGACGATGCACGGATCGAGTTCGTCGCAAATAGCGCTTAACGTGGCGACGGTTTCACCCTGGCGCAGGTGGATCCGCGACGCATCGACGTCGTAAAGTTCCGCCAGTTGTTCGGCGGAAACCTCGCCGCCCTGGCTCTCGATCGGCAAGTTATCCGCATCGATACCACCCTGGTGGGCAGCCGCGATGTGCAAATCCATGCCGACGATATTCGACATCGCCCTGGCGTCCCGGATGATCACGTCGTTGAGCCGCGCATGCCCGACATCGGTCGATTCGAGGTCGACACAAGCCAGCAGTTCGTTGGATTCCCATTCCTGCGTCGGATGGGTGAACAGTATCGGGCAGGCGCAGTGACGCATCAGTGTGAAATCCGAGGTCGAGCTGTAAAATCGTTTCGACTTGCTGTGGTGATAACTGGACTTGATCACCAGGTCGCACTCCGATTTCGCGATCGCCCGCAGCGCGGCATCGTGCCACTTGCTGCTCCAGACAACCTGTTTGTTAAAGGGTACTCCGGCAGTCCGGCAGGGCTCGAGTTGCTCATCGAGCCATTGCTCCGCGTCCGTTAATGTATGGTTTTTAAAATCTTCAGGCGACGGGTACTTGTCGTCTTCCTGTTGCTCGCGGTACACGCACAGGAAGGCATGGATCTGGCAATCGGCCAGCTTGGCTAGCAGCAAGGCCTTGACCAACGCGACCTGGTGGCTGGCTGTTGGATCGACGATGACAAACAGGCGGGTTTTTCCCTGTTTCATATCACTTTCCCCGCCACTATTTCACGGTAAGACAACTGCATTCGGCCAGCTGGGTAATCTTGTTGGAGATGCTGCCGAGTACCATGCTCTTGAGCTTGCCAAATCCTCGATTTCCGCAAATAATCAGATCCGCTTCGCGGTCTTTGGCGAAGGCGACGACTTCTTCTGCGGGATCCCCGAGCGTCGCCTTGACGTCCACCTGTTGCACACCCGCTGACTTTGCGCCTTTGCCGGCCTGCTCCACCAGGAAGTCGGCATAATGAAACATCGCGGCTTGCGAGTCGGCATTCGCCTGGGCGAGCGAACTCATCATCGACGCGGGCGCATTCTCGATATTTACCACCATTTTCTCGGACGGTTCGATTAGATGCTCGATTTCACCCATTTTGCGCATCTCTTCAGGAATATTCATATGAGATCGGTCGATAACATAGATAATACCGAGCGGGATTTGGGTCTGACTCGCCAGGCCAGCACCGATTTCCAGTGCCTTGCTAGCATGCGTCGAGCCATCAAAAGCAACCACGATAGATTTGAACATCGAAATTCTCTCCTCGTTGAGTATGAATATTGCAGCACAGTTGAATTGCGAGCTTCTTGACTCGAATCAACTTCGATCCGTGTTGCATCAGCCTGTAATCAACCGCCAGATCGCGCTACAAAACGGGCCCAGTAAATCTTGTGCAACTCCATCACCAGCATTACCGACAGCGCCAGGCCAAGCAGGCTTAACCATTGCTCGAACGTCACCGGGCTCGCACCGAGCACGTTGCCCAGCCACGGCGTATACATGGCTCCGATGTGAACCAGCTGCGCGATGACTGTGCCACCCAGCAGCAGCTTATTACGCATCGGATTGTGGCGGAACACCGACAGGGTTTCCGAACGGCTGTTGAAAACATGCACATTCTCGAACAGCACCATCAGCAGTAGCGTGCCGTTACGCGCCTCCTCGAGGCTAAAACCCTGGTCAAGCAGGTACTTGAAGAGCCCGAACGCAACCACGCCGATAACAATCGCCGAAATGATCACGCGTTCCAGCATGATGCGATTGAATATGGCTTCCTGCGGCGGCCGCGGCGGTCGATCGAGTTCGTGGCCCTCGCCCGGTTCGAATGCGAGCGCAACGTCCTGTATGCCATTGGTTACGAGGTTGAGCCATAACAGCTGTACCGCCAGTAACGGCAGCGGTAACGCCGTTATCATCGCCAGCACGAACAGTACCAGTTCGGCGGCGCCGGTGGAGATCAACAGGAAAATAACCTTGCGCACATTGGCGTAAGCGATACGTCCTTCCTCCACGCCATCGACGATCGAATCGAAATTGTCGTCGGTCACGATGATCTCGGCGGTCTCGCGCGCCACATCGGTACCGTCTTTTCCCATCGCCACCCCAACCTGCGCCGCGCGCAGCGCGGGTGCGTCGTTGGCGCCATCCCCACTGACCGCGACGTAGTGACCGTTACGCTGCAGGGACTGCACGATATCAAGCTTTTGCGTGGGTTCGACGCGCGCGAACACGGCTGCGTCTTGCGTCATCAGGTCGACCTCCGCCTCGTTGGCCGCCGCTTTCAATTGCGGGCCGGTCACGATCTGCGATTCGTCTTCCAGTAAATCGAGCTCGCGCCCGATCGCGTACGCGGTAATCGGGTGATCGCCGGTCACCATAGCCACCTTGATTCCGGCAGCGCGACATTTGGCAACCGCAGGACGGGACTCGGGGCGCAACGGGTCGATCAGGCCGACCAGCCCGATCAAGGTCAGATCGACCAGGTGCTCGTGGTTGAAATCCTCCTGTTCCCCGACCTCGACATCACCACAGGCGAGCGCGATCACACGGAATCCTTCGGAGGCAAGCTGCCTGGCCTGGGCTTCGATCGCGTCCTTATCCAGCGGCATAACGCCATTCGGCTGCAGTGCGGTGCTGCACATTTCCAGCAGCTTTTCGAAAGCGCCTTTGACGAACGCGCGCGATTTGCCGTTTGCCTGATTGAGACTGGCGCTGTACAGGCGTTCCGATTCGAACGGCATGCTATCGATTTCCGGAAAATGGCTGATTTCCTCGAGGCGCTTGTAGCCCGCCTTGTGCGCCATGATCAACAGCGCCACATCGACCGCATCGCCGTTATGCGCCCATTCTCCATTCTGATGACCGAGGTAACCCTCGTTGGCGATCACCGCGCACTGACAGGCCTGGTCCAGGAGTTTATGCTGATCGCTATCGGGCGTGCCCTGCTCGGTCAGCACGCTGCCGGTGGGCTGATCGCTGTCACCGGTTACCTGCCATTCGTCAAGACCGGGGAAGGCCAGGCGGCGCACCGTGAGTTGATTTGCGGTCAGGGTTCCGGTTTTATCGGAAGCGATATAGGTACACGAACCAAGCGCCTCGACGGCGATCAATCGTCGAACGATGACGTCGCGTTTCGCCATGCGGCGCATGCCAATCGCCAGCGCCACCGTCAGCGCCACCGGCAACCCTTCCGGGATCACCGACACCGCGAGCGCGACCGAAGACAGGAAAATCTCGGATATGGGCATGCCGCGTACGAACAGGATAGTGGCCATCACGACCACCGCGCCGCCGACGAACATCGCCACGCGCCGGGTGAAGCGTTCCATGCGTTCCTGCAACGGCGCCTTGGCGCTGGTATCGCCGGTAACCGATTCGGCAATGGTGCCGAGCTCGGTCGCGAGCGCGGTCGCGACCACGACACACTGCGCCCTGCCCCGGTTCACCAGGCTGCCAGCAAAGGCCATGTTGATGCGATCGCCGAGCACCGTATCCTCGTCCAGCACCACGTCCGCGCGTTTGACGACGGCAATCGATTCGCCGGACAACAGCGATTCGTCGATTTCAAGGTTGTGACTTTCGAGAATGCGCATGTCGGCCGGCACGCGCTCACCCGATTCCAGCAACACCAGGTCTCCCGGTACGATTTCTTCCGAGTTGATCTGGTAAGCCTCACCGTCGCGCAACACCCGGGTCTGCGTCATCATCATTTTTTGCAGCGCATCGGCCGAGCGCTGCGCCGAATACTCCTGAACGGTGCCGATGACAGCATTCAGCAACAGCACCGCGCTGATAAAAATCGCATCCGAATATTCGTCAATCACCAGCGATACAAAAGCCGCTGCCACCAGCACATAAATCAGCGGGCTTTTAAACTGGTTGATGAACACCTGCAGCACGCCAGGAGGTGTCTTCTTCGGCAACGCATTGGGGCCGTAACGCTGCAGTCTGACAGCGGCCTCGTCTTGTGTCAGACCCAGCTTCGACGCCTCCAGGCTGGTCAGGATTTGTTCGGAGGCCAGCGCGTAGGGATGCTCGAGCCCCGGCGCCTGGGGCGTTTTCTGCTCGACATTATTGGTCATGGGAGGGCTCTCATGCTCCGATTTATTATTTTGCCGAACCTTAACTTATCCCGAAACGATAACGATTGATACCGATCAAGCCCCGCTTACAATTCAGGAAACCCCGGGAACCAGACGACGATAAATTCTGATTTTATACCAGGGCGTCCAAGCCAGCTGTGGATGTTAGATGGCCCGGTTAACGGCGTAATGCGGCGTCGTTCAGCGAACCGCCTGCAGGGTTGAAATAAGCCCCCGAATCAACATATTGGGTTATACTTCGCAGTCTTGGGGACGACTTGGCTTCGACGTGGGTCGCGAAACCTGAGGTGCATGCCGAGAATGTAGGGAATCTCGTAAAATCTCCTGCAAATTATAGTTGCCAACGACGACAACTACGCACTCGCCGCTTAATAACCGGTAGATTGCTGTCGGACTGGAGCCGTGTCTATGCGTCCAGGTTCCTTTATGCCCTCGGGTACTCGGGAACATTCCGGCATCGCTCTCATAGAATCGTGATGGATGCTCGTTCGGGGCTGAAGCACTAAAAAAGTACCGAAATCGCTGTCTGTTTTCCCTGTCCGGCGGGTAGCAGCCAGTTAAATTAAATGTCGGAACAAGCATGTAGAGCCAATGGCAGAGGGCTTGCGGACGCGGGTTCAATTCCCGCCGTCTCCACCAATAACAGACCCTCCGTACGAAAGTACGGGGGGTTTTTTATTGGGTTTTCCTGGTCTGCCAGGTGCGATATACCTGTTTGCATTAGCCTGTCATTGACAGATAGAAAGCTCGAACCGAGCTATCAAATTTTCAAATCAGGTTTCTCACTGGCATTATGGGCCGGATTAACCGGAGGAATTAGCAACAATGCGTGAGTTGAATACTTCGAGGTTCAATCGATTGACGATTGTGGCGGGCGCGGCTTTCGCAATGCTCGCGGTAATACTGGGCGCATTTGCGGCACACGGGCTCAAACAGATGCTGGCCCCCTATGACCTCGCTATCTTCGAGACTGCGGCCCGCTACCAGATGTACCACGCCATTGCACTGCTGATCGTCGGCATACTGGCATCGATGCCGCAGTTTTCAACTCGATGGCTGAAGCTTGCCGCAATCGTTTTTGTCCTGGGCATCTTCCTGTTTAGCGGCTCCCTCTACCTGCTTGCGCTCAGCGGCATTAAATGGCTGGGAGCAGTTACCCCGCTCGGCGGCGTTGCCTTTATATTCGGCTGGCTGCTCCTGATCGTCGCCGGTTTTAAGCAGCAGCCGGAATTCGATTAACGGACCGCTTTAACAGCTGACTCACCGCACCCGCAACATGCCCAGATTCTCCGCCAACATATCGACCCTGTTTCGCGAATTTCCGATGCTGGAGCGTATCGGACAGGCAGCCGCCGCCGGTTTCGACGCCATCGAAGTACAGTTTCCCTACGATGAAGACCCAGCACAGTTTAAAGCCGAACTTGAACTGCACCGGCTACCGCTGGTGTTGATGAATTTTCCCGTCGGCGACCTGATGCAAGGAGGCCAGGGGCTGGCCGCGGTGCCCGGTCGAGAGGCCGAATTCGACGCGGCCTTAACCGAGGCGCAAAAATTTGCCGAAATTTTGAAGCCGGAGGCGATGAACCTGCTCGCCGGCCGCCCCGATTCGACACAGGATCCGGCACTTTGCGACGCCGCATTCAAATCGAGTCTGCGCAAGGCCTACGCCCTGACCAGCAAACTCGGCATTCGCTTGCTGACCGAACCGGTCAACACGATCGATCTACCCGGATTTTATCTCTGTGGATCGCAACAGGCGCTCGATCTGATCGAGACCATACCGGACATCGAGCTGCGGCTGCAATACGATTTGTATCACATGCAGATGATGGAGGCGGACCTGATAAGTCGGCTTCCCGCCATCATCGACAGGATCGGCCATATCCAGTTTTCGGACGTGCCCGGCAGAACCGAACCGGGTCGCGGCAGCATCGATTTCGCAGCCTGTTTCGAGTTGATCGACAGGCTCGGTTACCGAGGTTACGTCGGTGCCGAATACTTCCCGTCCGTTAACACCCAATCTTCGCTGGATTGGCTAATTCCTTACCGGCAGGGCCGGCCGGACCAATAAAAATCCGGGTTCGACGCTTTTTCAACGCTAAATCCGGCTGCGAACAGGCCGGTATTCGGGTTGTCCGATAGCCGTAAGCCCGCATTATGATGCTGTTATCGACATTTCCTGGTTGCGATGTTAAACCGGTCTCACAGCTGTAGAATTTAAAAAGGTGAAAATCTTCACATTTTGCCCAATAAAGGGTCGATATCAGACTAAACTTACTGCTGGCGGACAAAACGACACATATAACAAGATAACTCGTCCAAACATATTCAGCAGCATCCTGTTTTCATCTGCCCTGCCCCCGGATTACCAGTTTGGTTCCGGTGGTCGACGGGTGATGAAATTTGGTTCGAAGTTTCGATATCGATATAATTTTCGGAGTGTTATGCGGCTATTCTTAATGACAATCGGGATCGTGCTGGCTCTGGGCAATCCCGTTCACCGTACACAGGCCGAAGATTTACAGTTTTTCCGTATTGGAACCGGCGGTATTGCCGGCACCTACTATCCAATTGGCGGAATGATCGCTCACGCAATCAGTAACCCGCCCGGCGCACTCCCCTGCGACCAGGGAGGAAGCTGTGGGCCTCGCGGTCTCATGGTAATCGCCCAATCGGCAAACGGCTCGGTAGCTAACGTAAGAGATATCCACAATGGCCACCTCGAATCGGGATTCGTACAGTCGGATATTGCCTACTGGGCCTATACCGGAACCGGTACCTTTGAGGGTGAAGAACCTTATTCCGAACTGCGCACGATCGCTAATCTTTACCAGGAAAGTATTCATATTGTGGTACGCAAGGGTTCTGGTATTAAACGAATCAGGGACTTGATCGGCAAACGCGTGTCGCTGGATGAACCCGGCTCCGGTACTTTGATAGACGCCGAGCTGGTGCTGGATGCATACGGTATCACCCGAGACGATATCGAGGTCGAGTACATGAAAGCAGAACTGGCTATCAGGAGAATCCGCGAGAACGAGCTGGACGCTTTCTTCGTTGTCGCCGGCTACCCGGCCAGGGCAGTGTCTGAACTGGCCAGCGAAAGCGGTGCGGTACTGCTGCCCATCGACGGCCCCGAAGCCGAGCAACTCGTATCGCGCTATCGTTTTTTCACCCACGCTGAAATTCCGCAGGATACATACTCGGGCGTTGCGGGGGTCAAGACGATAAGCGTTGGCGCCCAGTGGCTGGTCGGTACCGCGCTGAATGACGACTTGGTCTATGAGATTACCCGGACAATGTGGAACGAAAATTCGCGCAAACTGCTGGATAGCGGTCATGCCAAAGGGGGCATGATCACGCTCGAAACCGCTTTACAGGGTATCGTCGTGCCGCTCCACCGGGGGGCCAGGCGATTCTATGAAGAAATCGGTCTGGTGACGGAGTAGCTTGTTATGACCGAAACTGGCAGTGAACCCCGGCTTACGAGCGCGATGCGTATTCTTCGCAACAAGGCGCTGGTCGGCCCTTTGCTTTCGTTCCTGCTGGTGCTGGCGCTCATGGTAGGTACGTCCAGCATAATTTTCTACGTACAAAGCACGCTGTCGGAAATAGAGGAAGCCCTGCCAATCCGGCTGTCAAAGCAGGAACGCGATATCCGAGTGCTCGTTAACGAAATGGGCAAAATGACTCAAACCATCAAGTTTGCCCGCGCCTACCAGAGTCCCAAGGTCGTTAGCATGGTGGTGCGACAAAGCTTCGAGGTCGAGAAAAACCTCGAACAAATCAGGGACAAGTATCGGTTCAACGATGTGCTTGGTGTATCCGCAATACACGCCAAACTAAATCCGGCCATATACGATATCAGGAACTGGTTGACCGAGGGCATCTATAATTTTGGTCCAACCTCCGCCGAAACTTTACGGCTGGTAGAACAGAGAGCAAGAGATGCCCACGATGAAGCCGAAACCCTGCTGTTAAAGGTTGGTGAAACCGCGATCGAGGTACTCGGAACCCAGGCAAACAGAATCCAGAAGTTCCGCAACATCATGATTCTGACGCTTACCGCCCTTGCGATCATGACCATGGTTCTGGTGTTACTGGGATTTCGGCTGCAGCGCATCGTGCTGGCATTGAAAGAAAGCGAGGAACAGATTCGCTACCGCGCCAACTTCGATTCGCTGACACAATTACCCAACCGCCCGAATTTTATCGAGCACCTGGGCGAAGAGATATCCCGCAACCGTCGCCACCCGGTCAGGTCCGCACTTCTGTTTATCGACCTCGACCGATTCAAAACGATAAACGATACGCTCGGCCACGACTTCGGGGACGAACTGATCAAGCAGGTCGCGATCAGAATTCAGGGAGCGATTCGCGAGACCGATGTTGTTTCGCGACTGGGTGGCGACGAATTTACGGTTCTGCTGCCGGATATCACCGACGAAATACACGCATCGATTATTGCCAAAAGTATCATTGCGCGCCTGGCCGAACCCTTCACCCTGTTCGGTCATGAGGTTTACTCGGGTGCCAGCATCGGCATCACCATCAGTCCGATGGATGGCACCGATGCCAATACGCTGTTAAAGAACGCGGACATGGCCATGTATGAAGCCAAGGATCAGGGACGTAACACGTTTCGCTTTTTCACCTCGCAAATGACCGACCGGGCCAAACAGTTTCTGGAACTCGACAAGGATATGCGCCGGGCCCTGCAGCAGGACGAACTGGAAATATATTTCCAGCCAATTTACGAGACCCGGAACGATTCCCTGGCCGGCATCGAAGCCCTGCTGCGCTGGCAACATCCTACCAGGGGCATGATCCTGCCCAATGAATTTATTCCAGTTGCCGAGGAGACCGGACTGATCGAAGATATCGGCCTGTGGGTGTTGCGCCACGCCTGCGCCGCCGCGCGGCCCTGGCTTTCGAGCAATTTACAGCCCAGCTTTTACCTTGCGGTAAACATTTCCATGCGCCAGTTCAAACGGGGCTTCAGCAGTGGGCATTTGAAGAAAATTCTCCACGAGACCGGTTTCCCTGCCACTAACCTGTTGCTCGAAATCACCGAGTCGTTGCTGATGGAAGAAGATTCACGCATCAAGGAGAAACTGGCCGAGTTTCGAAGCATGGGAATCCGCCTGGCGGTCGACGATTTTGGCACCGGTTACTCGGCCCTGAGCTACTTAAGGGAGTTTCCGGTCACCGCGCTAAAAATCGACAGCTCGTTCATACAGGACATCGCCAGCAACGCGGCCGACCATCGCCTGGTCGAAACCATCGTCACGATGGCCCATGGCCTCGACCTGGTGACGGTCGCCGAAGGCGTCGAAACGACGGAACAGGATGCGATGCTAAAGGAACTGGGATGTCACATGGTCCAGGGAAATTATTACAGCAGGCCCCGCTCGATCGATGACATCAAGCAACTCGTATCGCGGGGCACGCCGAAACTGAAGGCGGTCCGAACCAGGTACTGAAAAAGGATCAGGCGATCGGTTATCAGCGAATAACGATAAACAGCGACCCACCATTACGTTCGACTCGCAGCAGAATCGAGGATTTGCTGAGCGTCAGCGCATCCTTGAAAGATTCGATATCCCGCACCCGACGCTTATTGGTTCCGACAATGACGTCGCCCGGCCGCAGTCCGCTGTAGGCAGCGGGTGAATTCGGCGACAGGTCGATCACCAGCACGCCGTCGCCATCAGGATTGTTATCTACCCGTAATCCGGCCAGCAATTCCGGCAGGTCTTCAGCCTGTGCCAGGCTCGCTCTGGCGGCACCGACTTCAACCGACCGTTCGATCGTTTTGCCATCGCGTAGAAGTGTTAGACTGACCTTATCGCCGACCTGCTTGACACCGATTCGACTGCGCAGCTGCGCCGCCGAACGCGTTTCCTGGCCGTCGACTTCGAGAATAATGTCACCGGTCTGGAGGCCGGACTTCGCGGCTGGGGTATCCTCGAACACATTGGTTACGAGCACACCAAACTCACCTTTTTTCAGATTGAATGCATCGCGCAGCTCCGGAGTAATGTCCTGAATACCGACGCCGATCTGGCCGCGCCGGACTTCGCCGTACTCGATGATTTGGGCCATACTGGCCCTGGCCATGTTCATCGGAATCGCGAATCCGATGCCGACATTGCCACCCGCCGGCGAAATGATTGCAGTATTGATTCCCACCAGTTCCCCGGCCAGGTTAACCAGCGCGCCACCTGAATTGCCCGGGTTGATCGAGGCATCTGTCTGGATAAAGTTTTCGTAGCCTTCCATACCGAGCCCGCTACGACCCAGCGCACTTACGATGCCTGTGGTTACCGTCTGTCCGAGTCCGAACGGATTCCCGATCGCCACCACGAAATCTCCCACCTCGAGCAGGCTAGAATCGGCAAGTTTCACCTCGGTCAGGTCCTCGGCTTCCACCCCCAGGATAGCGATATCGAGCTGGGGATCGGTGCCGATAACCCTGGCTGCCAGGTTGCGGCCATCGATCAGCGAGACCCGCACCTCGTCGGCGTTACGAATAACGTGGTAGTTGGTCATGACGATACCGTCGTCGGCATCGACGATCACGCCCGAGCCCGCGCTTTGCTGGCGCTTTTCCGGGGCTTCGCGCCTGGAATCGAAGTCCTCGGGAAGATCGAAAAACCGCCTGAAAAAGGGATCGTTCAACAGCGGGTTGTACTGCGTCTCCCGTTTCGAATAGGTCGAGATATTAACCACGGCTGGATTTACTTTTTTTAGCATCGGCGCCAGCGTAGGAAACGGCTTACCGTCGGCGGTAACATTGGGCAGAGTCGCCTGCGCTGACGGCAAAACCAAAGCCAGCAGCACTACCAGGACTCCATTCTTCAGGTCAATTTTCATGCGGAAACCTCCTGTCCTGTAATCAGAGCAAGAGGCCAGATGCGATAAAACAGCTGGCCCTTTTTATTAGCTTAAGATGAGATCGAAATGCGCTTGACGTCTTCCTTTACGACCGCGGCACGACGCGGTACCTCCAGTTTCAGTACGCCTTTATCGAGACTGGCCTTGATTTCGTCGGCATTGGCATCGTCGGGCAACGCGAGGGTGCGTTGAAACGACCCATAGCTGCGCTCGATTCGATAATAATGCTTATCTTTGTCTTCGCTGCTCTCTTCCTTCTGACCCTTGATGGTCAGAACGTCGTCCTTGACCTCGAGCGTCAGGTCGGATTCGGTCAATCCCGGAACATCGAGACTGATTTCATAACAGTTATCGTCACCCGAAACGTCAATTTGCGGCCGAAAGTACCCGGGAAAACCTGCATCGGTCTGTTTTTTAGGCTCGAAACCGGGCATACCGAAAGATCTGAGCGCGTCCTCGAACCAACGGTCCATCTCGTGATGCAGACTCATCAGCGCTACGGGGCCTTTGCCCAGCGACTGTCCCGTGGATCGCTCGCGGCTGACCGGCACCTGGTTACCGCCATTACCGCCTTCTTCATGTTTAAACCAGTTCCAGGGCTTCAGTTTTTCCAGATTCATAATATTCTCCCGTTGATTTGGATAACCGGCGTTCACAGGAACGCTGTTGATTGCAATTTAATTGGGATTGAGCATAGGATTTTCAAGCCACGTCAATTGACCTGGATCAACACACAGTGATCAAGCCGTAAGCTCCGATAAATTCAGTCGAGATCGGGGATAAGTACGAAGTAAGGCCTGGCACCCTGAAGTAGACTCGCTGTGCGAAACAATCTATCGTCTTTATGCAACCGAGATCAGGATCGCTGTCGTAAGTGCTTTGCCGTTGCGGTCAGCGGATTTGTTCTGACGAGTGAGTCAGGACACATCCCATGTAATCGCCTCGCTCAGCTCTGCTGTATACTGTCGTTCATCACTGATACCCGGGTAACCGGTTTTTTTTAATAGAGGTTGGAACCTTGGGGCTAACGGCAAAAATACTAAAAAACGAAAAATTTTTCCTGTACACAAGGCAGTATTTAGAGCAGAGACTCAGGGGTCGCCGAATCGAGGCTGCTCCGATTTTTTTGGTTGGCTGCGGGCACAGTGGAACGTCGGTGCTACTGCGGCTGTTAGCAGCGCACAGCAAGATTTATGGTGTGCCTTACGAAAGCCGCGTATTCAGTCATCCGGGCCTCAAACAGTGGTTGACTTCCAAGATCTGGAATCGCAATACAGTAGCGCACGGTAAGCATCGCTGGGCGGAAAAAACACCTATCCATGTTCGAATGATCGACAGAATCTTTGCGAGGTATCCAGATTCAAGAGTGCTGTTTGTAGTCCGCGACGGCAGGGATGTCTCGATTTCCTTGCGTAAACGTTTCGGCAATTTTGACAAAGGGTTGCGGCGCTGGGTGGACGACAACCGCTACGGCCTGATTTGGATGGGTGATCCTCGGGTTATGACTGTCAAATATGAAGATCTCGTTAAACGCTACGATGAAACCATGCCTCGCATATGCGAATTCATCGGAGAAAAATTCGAGGAAGCGTTAATTGCCTATCATGAAACGCCGGCCTATATTTTTTCCGAGAATGTGAGGAATCCCGGATCTGGATCGGGCAAGAATCACAAGGAGTTCAGGAATTGGCAAATCAACCAGGAACTTTTCGATGGCTCGGGGAAATGGCTTAAAGAGATGACCGAAGAGGAGAAGGCCTGTTTCAAGGCTGACAAAGCAGCGATGCAGATGTTGATTGATTTCGGTTATGCCACCGGCGATGACTGGTAAGCGCCGTTGAACGTAACGTGGATCATCGACTGTCAGAAGCTATATTTGCCCTGCTTCATGCGTAACGGCTGCTTCCATGATGCCCGGGCTTTTTAACATGGATTTGCAGTCAAAACCTGGCTTTAACGAGATCAATGTTAGACAGTAGTGGCCGTGCTGAAGCTACAAGACAAGACGGCAGGAGGCGCAAAAAGCCCTCTGTTTAGTCTTGACTGACTCTGCAATTATCTTGTTCCGACAAACGCAAGGCGCCCAGCAGGCAACCCCAAATTGTTGCGCTGGAGAAACCATACATCATCAGGTAATTCTTGCCGTAAAACGGGACCCCGGGTATTGACTTGACCAGGTATGCGACCAGCAAAAGTAACCCCGAAAGGGCAAAACAGCGTACTATCAGGCTGTAGCGTTTCCCGAGATATTTCATAAACAACCAAAGGTGGCAACCTATCATAATCAGCAATGGGAAAAGCCCGACCAGGCCCGTCATTGCAAAAGTTTGCATGAACTGATTATGAATATGACTCAGATTTTCCAACCCTTTCACTTGCGGATTTTCCCGCACGTAGTTTTTCATCGCGCTCTTGGTATTGCCGGGCCCGACACCAAAGATTATATTTTCCATTCCCATATTCCAGCCCGCTCTCCATGCTTCGACCCTGTAACGCAAACTGTTGAATTGAGTTTGTTCCTCGCCCTTCACGTAGGGTGCGGTAATTTCGATCATGTCATCGATTCTTTTCTGTACCAGGGGCACCGAGCTCGCCACAATTGCAGTACAGACAATAAGCGCCGCTGCAATCAGGACACGCTTGATAAACGAAAAACGGTCCAGGTAGAAAAACATTGCAATGACAAGCACGACAAAACCCGCTATCCAGCTGGTTCGGGTTCCGGACAGTATCATCGCGCAAACACCCATAAGAATCGCCAGAAAAAAAATCGCTGTTCCAAACCTTACCTGGTTGAAATGGTAATANNNNAGACGCGATAACGACCGATGTCATCCCCAAAGCGATAAAACCAAAAGCGGCCTGATTGTGTCCTCCACCCGCCCTGGGCTCCCCTAAAAAGAAGATATCGACCAGAGCAAGTCCACCCATCACCAGGCACCCGGCAACATATTTGATCCAGGGATTACGCCTGGAGTCGTAACTTAAGTAGTAAATGCTTGCAAGAGGAACAGCGAGAAGCAGCAAGAAATATCTTGATACGAGAATGTTAACCCCGCTGTCCGGCATTCCATGATAAACGAGTGACAGGAAAGTGGCACCCACGAAGCCGATTATCGGCCATGAGTACAACCGATGGTCTCGCGGCAACCGGGGCTTGTACCTGATAAGGAAACCCAGAGAACCCAGCGAGACCAGCACGAACACTGCCCTGCTGGCGTCCCAAAACAGAAACATCGCTCCCAGGATAAAAATCGCGCTCGCGTTCAAGAACGGTTCGATTACCGACATCCTGGCCAGCAATTCGGATTGAGGCGAGTTAGCGGTCATATGCGGGGAATCTCCGTACCTTCCTCTTGTGGGAACAGGGTCGAACCCACAGAAGATGAGGGCGGCAAAGTAAATCAAACGCCGCATCTTACAGAGCGAATTGTGCGACTTCCAGTTTTTTGTTGGCTCTCAAAACAAAACCCGCTTGACTATGGCGCAGGCTACCCGACTGATGCAGCGTATCGAGCTCAGCCTGCGACGTATCGCAAGCGGAGAATACGGATTCTGCCTGCAGTGCGCCGCACCCATCGGGTTCGCCCGGCTGCAGGCGTAACCTTTCGCCAGCCTGTGTCTCGATTGTCAGTTAGCCAGCGAAAGCTAGAGATACCACTGGAACTCGCGGGGATGAATCTCCGCCATGAAGGCATCGAATTCAGCCTGTTTCACAGCGGCGTAGTGTCGGCATCAGTTTTCGAGTTGGGCATGCGTCGCCAGAAAGTCTGTCAGACTCTGCCACGCGTATTCTATCGAAATTCCGTCCAGGCATTCCAACTCGCACGCGGGGTACACGCAGTTGGATTTGCATCCAGGATCGTATTCGATTCCCCGGTGCAGCGGCATCGGCGCCACCCAGCGCCGAGGGCTGTGCCTGCCAAATATCGCGAAGGTGGGCCGCTTCCGCGCCACCGAAATATGCATCAGGCCATTGTCGTTGCCGATATAGGCCGCGGCGAGGTCGAGCAGGCAGGCAACCTCGTACAGGTTTAGATCATCGACGATCGGCAGGCTCGCCTGTTTCATCCGGGCGCTTACGCTTTCTGCGAAATGTTTTTCGCCAGGACCGATCAGAAAAAAGACTTGCCCGTGATACCGCTCCACGAGGCGATCGCAAATTTCTGCATACCGTTCCGCCGACCAGACCTTGTAGTCGTGTTTAGAGACCGGGGAAACGGCAAATAACGGGTTGTCGTTCATACCCCAGTCGCGGGATTTTTCATCGAAATTCCGTTTCGCCTCCGGCGCGACAAAAAAGTCGAGACTCGAATCGACAGATTCGATACCAAGCGCGCCCAGCAGCGATAGCTTGCGTGCGGCCTGGTAATCTATTTCCTCTGGAAACTGGAGCGCATCGGTAAAACACCAGGATTTTTTTCTCGATGCCAGGCCGATCCGCTTCGGTATACCGCTAAGCCAGGCAAAATGCGCGGTTTTCGAACTGCCGGAAAAATCGATCAACAGGTCGTATCTCTCCTTGCGAATGCGGCGCAACAACGGCCAAAGCTCGACCAGTCTCCAATTTACGGCGTACACCCGGTTTATATGGGGGCTATGTTGATAGAAACAATTCGAGGGCTTTTGCGTTAAAAAATCGATTTGACTGTTCGGGTAATGGTTCGCCAAGGCCCTGATCGCGGGTGTCGTCATCAAAACGTCGCCGAGCTGTTTCAGCTGGATACATAGGATGCGGTACGGTGCTGGATTGTCGCTCGAATTCGGATTCATATCGGCTCGCAAAATTTCGGAGTTTGCCTGATATTACCCAAATCGCAATATTCCGGAACCGCTGTTAAGCCAGTTTCCGTTTCCGATCCGCGACTAGCAGTCCGGATTTGCTTCAGGTTGGCCAAAAGGCATTCCCAACAGAACGCGCTGGCAAGGACATAGTTCAGAATCAGTTTTCTTGCGCTCCAATGGCACCCCGAACAAACCAGGTCCTGACGGATAGTTGGGCGATTAATTGATAGCCGCTAGGGCCAAGGTGGAGTATTATCTGGCCCGCATTTCGAATAGTCAATACCGCCAGTGTTTCAATCGAATCTCGGTAATCCGCCAGACACCGAATCTCTACATCCCTTGGTAGCACTCTCATCATAATATGCCGATCATCCCTTCATTAATCGAAGACGAATTGCTGATCGATTCTGCGCCAATTGCACGGGGCAAGGAGAGAACCTGCTATCTGCACCCGGCCGATGCGACTAAGGTCATTAAGATTTCCATCGGTACCGAGTCCGTCCAGTCGAAGAGAGAAATCGACTTTTACGTTATGCTTCAAAAAAGGCCGCGAGTGGATTACAGCCACCTGCCTCGCTTTTACGGTACCGTGCAAACCAACCTCGGACAGGGTCTGGTACTGGATCTCGTATCCGATTATGACGGTAACATCTCGAAATCGCTGCAATGGTACCTGAAAAACGGCATCGAGCTGTCCGAGGCGGAATCCCATTTGCGGGTATTGAAGGATTACCTGCTCGAGAACCTGATTATTTTCAATCACGATATGTACAGCGGTAACCTGCTGTTGCAAAAAACTTCTGCGGATTCGTCGAAACTGGTCATCATCGACGGCCTCGGAGACGTGGTATCGATCCCGTGGCTGAATCGGTTCCCGTCTCATGTCAGGTCCAAAATAGAGCGGCGCTGGAAACGATTCATGAAACGCTATTACAACAATCCCTTCGTTGCCGGCCGCAAGAGACCAGGTGCACGAACAGATCTGGGATCAAGTTCGTGGTAATGCAGGACTTCAATCGGCCAGCAACCGAAATCGAAATTTCGATCATCGTTCCGGTGTTTAACGTGGCGCCCTACCTGGAGGAGGGCCTGCAGAGCATGATCGATCAGGATTTCAGTCGGGAATTCGAAATCATCCTGATCGACGACGCGTCGACCGATGAAAGCCTTGAAATCTGCCGCCAGTTCGCCGCCCGCCGGCCTGACAGGTTTCGCCTGATCGAAAGCGAAAGCAATGCCGGTGTCAGCGTAGCGCGTAACCGCGGTCTCGAGCAGGCCCGGGGCCGTTACCTGATGTTCGTCGATCCCGACGATATCCTGCCGACCACGGCGCTTACGAACCTGGTCGCAGCGGCCGAGTTACACCGCGCCGATATCGTCAAGGGTAATCTGATGCTGTTCGACGACGAGTCACAACGGCCGGCGTCCGACCGTGTTCGAGGTACAATCCGTATTAGCGGCGACGAGGTATTAACCGCGCTGTTCGATCATTCGATGGTACGCGGCCACGTCGGCGGCAAGCTGTTTCGCCGCGACAAGTTTGGCGAGTTACGCTTCACCACCGGCGTACGCATGGCCCAGGATCTGCTGTATTTCAGCCAGATGTTTGCCGCAGCCGAATCGCTGCTTTTGCTGGATCGCGAAGTTTATCGCTATCGCAAGCATTCCACCGGATCCACCGGTCGCAAGTATGA